>JAEZVV010000066.1 GCA_023443095.1 Pseudomonadota bacterium | reverse complement strand
ACCCTGCCCGGGCGGCGGGGGAACCACCCGCCCCCGCCCCCACCGCGCGAAGGCGCATCACTTGAGAGTGATCCACCGGAAGAACATGTAATTGTTGGGCAACTGGACCAGGTCGACGTTTTTCTTCATGCCCCACGCCAGCGCCTGCTGGTGCAGCGGGATATGACCGATCTCATCCTGGTGGATCTTCATCGCTTCGCGAATCATGGCGTTGCGTTTGGCCGGATCGGTTTCGCGCGCCACCGCATCGCCCAGTTCGTCGACCTTGGCATTGCTGTAGTTGCCGAGGTTGAAGGTGCCGGCCGCACCCTTGGGTGTGGTCAGCAGCGAATAAATCACGTCGTGCGAGTCGTAAGTCGAAGGGGTCCAGCCGAGCAGGTAGAACGAGGTATTGCGCGACAGGATCTTGGGGAAATACGTGGCCTTGGTTTCGGCCGACAGGTTCACCTTGATGCCCACGTTCGCCAGCATCGCCGCCACCGCCTTGCAGATCGCCTCGTCGTTGACGTAGCGGTCGTTCGGGCAGTTCATTCCGACTTCGAAGCCGTTCGGGTAGCCGGCGTCGGCCAGCAGCTTCTTGGCCGCCGCGGGGTCGTAAGGCAGGCGCTTGTTGAGATCGGCCGGGAAACCCGTCACCCCGGGCGCGACCATCAGCGCCGTGGGCGTGGAAGCGCCGCGCATGACGGCGCGCTGGATCCCGTCGACGTCGATCGCCTGGTACATCGCCTGGCGCACGCGCTTGTCCTTGAACGGATTCTTGCCCTTGACGTTCGAAAACAGCAGTTCGGGCCGCGCCTGGTCCATGCCGAGGAAGATGGTGCGCAGCTCAGCCCCCTGCATCACCTTGGTATTGGCATTGCCGTTGACGCGCGCCACGTCCTGCACCGGCACCGGCTCCATCACGTCGATTTCGCCCGACAGCAGCGCCGCCACCCGGGTCGCAGAATTTCCGATCGGCGTGAAGATCACGTCCTGCACATTGCCGTCGATCTTTCCCCAGTAATGGGGGTTGCGCTGGAGCGTGGTGCGGATGCCGGGCTCGCGGGAGCGCAGCCGGTAGGGGCCGGTGCCATTGGTCTTGAACGAGGCGACGTTTTCGATGCCTTTGCGTTTGTCGACCGGTTGAGTGGCCTTATTGGCCTCGGCCCAGGCCTTCGACATGATGTACCAGGTGGTCACCACATCCGGCAGGATCGGATAGGGCTCGGCGGTGATGATGTCGATCGTGTCGGCATCGACCTTGCGTACGTCCTTGATCGCACCGACCGCACTGCGCATGTCCGAGCCGTCGCCCGCTGCCCGCTTCCAGGAAAAGATCACGTCCTCGGGCGTGAATGCAGTGCCGTCATGGAACTTGACCCCCTGGCGCAGCTTGAGGCGCCAGGTCGTGGGGTCGATCTGCTTCCATTCGGTGGCCAGGGCCGGCTCGAGCCCGCCCTTCTTGCCGCGGGCGATCAGGGGATCGTAGATGTTGCCGAGGAAAGCCAGCTGGAGCGACTCGTTGAGCGAGTGCGGGTCCATCGACAGGGCGTCGCCCTGGTTGGCGACCTTGAGCGTCTTGCCTTGGGCGGCGGCCGGCGCCGCCATCCACACCGAACCGAAAGCGAAGGCCACGACCAAGGCCGACGCCAGAGCACCACGAACGAAACTGCGACGAGTTTGCATGAGAACTCCAGGAAAGGACTTCAGGGGTGGTCAATGCACAGCCGACGTTCGGCTATCGCGGACAGCAAACTCGCGCCGAGCGGAATGACGGCGTCGTTGAAATCGTAGCGGGCGTTGTGCAGGAAGCAGCCGCCTTCGGCGCCGCCCTGCCCCAGGCGCAGGTAACAGCCGGGCCGCTCGCGCAGCATGAAAGAGAAGTCCTCCGCGCCCATCGAGGGCGCCATGTCGTTCACCACGCGTTCGGGCCCTACCAGGGACGCCGCCACTTCGGCCGCTGCGGCCGCTTGTGCTTCGTGGTTGATCGTGGCCGGGTAGAGGCGTTCGTAATGCACCCGCGCCTCGGCACCGAAGCCGCGGGCGATCGCCATGGCGAGTTCGCGCAAGCGGTGTTCGATCAGATCCTGGATGTCGGCGCGGAAGGTCCTCACCGTGCCGACCAGACGCGCCTCACCCGGCACCACGCTCATCGCCCCCGGATCGCCCGCCTGCAGCGAACACAGCGACACCACGGCCGCCTCGAGCGGCGCCACGTTGCGCGCGACGATGGTCTGAGCGGCGGTGATGATGTGTGCCGCCACCACTACCGGGTCGACCGTGAGGTGAGGGTGCGCGCCGTGACCGCCGCGGCCGGTGATGGTGATCTCGACCCGGTCGGCCGCGGCCATCATCGGCCCGCTGTTCAAGCCGATCACTCCGGCCGGCAGGCCGGGCCAATTGTGCAGCGCATACACCTCGTCGACCGGGAAGCGGTCGAACAAGCCGTCTTCGATCATCTCTCGCGCGCCGCCGTAACCCTCTTCCCCCGGCTGGAAAATCAACACCGCGCGGCCGGCGAAGTGACGCGAATGGGCCAAGTAACGCGCGGCCCCCAGCAGCATCGCGGTATGGCCGTCGTGGCCGCAGCCGTGCATCAGACCGGGCCGGGTCGAGCGGTGGGCAAAGGTATTGGCCTCGCCCATCGGCAGCGCGTCCATGTCGGCGCGCAGGCCGACCGCTCGGTCCGATTCGACCCGGCCATGGACCACGCCGACCACGCCGGTGCGGCCGACTCCGGTGTGGACCTCGTCGACGCCCCAGGCCTGCAGGCACTCGGCCACCCGCGCCGCAGTGCGGTGCTCCTCGAAACCCAGCTCGGGGTGCGCATGCAGGTCGCGCCGGATCGCGCCCAGCTCATCCTGCCAGAGCGCCAGCGCGGCGAGCGGCGAACGGCGGACCGAAGCGAGGTAGGCGTCCATCGAAATGGCTCAGTGCGCCGCCACGGCGCGATCCATGCGCAGGCGTGGATCCACCGCGAAATACAGGAGGTCGACCACCAGGTTGATCACCACAAACACCAAAGCGATCAGGCAGAGGTAGGCGGCCATCACCGGGATGTCGGCAAACTGGACCGATTGTATGAACAAGAGCCCCATGCCCGGCCACTGGAAAACGGTTTCGGTGACGATGGCAAACGCGATGATTCCGCCCAGCTGCAGGCCAGTGATCGTGATGACCGGAACCAGGGTGTTCTTCAGGGCATGGCCGAAGTTGATCGCGCTATCGGTCAGGCCGCGGGCCCGCGCGAACTTGATGTAGTCGGTGCGCAGGACTTCGAGCATCTCGGACCGGACCAGCCGCATGATCAGGGTGAGCTGGAACAGCGACAGCGTGATCGAGGGCAGGATCAGGTGCTCCCAGCCGCTTCGGGTCAGGAACCCGGTGCTCCACCAGCCGATCTGCACCACGTCGCCACGCCCGTACGAGGGAAGCCAGCCGAGTTGCACAGCGAACACCAGGATCAGCAGGATGCCGATCAGGAAGGTCGGCAGCGAGACCCCGAGCAGTGAGCCCGCGAGCAATACCTGCGAGAGCCAGGAACTTCGTCGCAATGCGGTGTAGACCCCGGCCGGGATG
This sequence comes from Pseudomonadota bacterium, assembly GCA_023443095.1. Taxonomy (GTDB): domain Bacteria; phylum Pseudomonadota; class Gammaproteobacteria; order Burkholderiales; family Burkholderiaceae_F; genus JAEZVV01. The sequence continues at coordinate 5,383 of JAEZVV010000066.1, read as the reverse complement.
CCAATCGCAATCGCCAGGAAACCCGCCACCAGCGACAGCTCAAGCGTGGCGGGCAGGCGCTCCTTGATCAGCGTGGAAACTGCCCGGCCCTGACGCAGGCTGAGGCCGAAATCGCCCTGGACCGCGTTCCCCACGAAGGTGCCGAACTGCACGTAAAAGGGCTGGTCGAGCCCAAGGTCGGCGCGCAGCCGGGCCCGGTCTTCCTGTGTCGCGTCCTGCCCCAGCATCTGGGCAACCGGGTCGCCCACGTACTGGAAGAGCATGAAAGCCACCAGGGCCACCGAAAGCATGACGAGCACGGCCTGAAGCAGGCGTTGAACGATAAAAGCGAACATGGACTCGATCTAGCAAGAACTCAGCCAGAGCTGGCCGGGGCATCTTACGAATATACCCGCAGAGGAACACGCAAGTTCGCGCACCGCAGCGAGGCCAGGCGACTCTCCGCCAAACGCGACGGGCCGGTGAAACCGGCCCGTCGCAGCCTGTCAGAGCCAGACTATCAGCCGCTTATTTGATGGTCACCCAGGTCGCTTCGACCCGGTTGTCGGCGCGATGGACGACGTTGACGTTCTTGCGCATCGCCCAGGGAATGACCTGGTTGTGCAGCGGGATGTGCATCACCGTGTCGTTGTGGATCTTGAGCGCCTTGGTGATCATCTCGTTGCGCTTGGTAGTGTCGACTTCCTGCTTGATGCCGTCGACCAGCTTGTCGAACTCGGGATTGCTGACGCGGCCGAGGTTGAAGTTGCCGTCGCCGTCCTTGCCCACGGTTTTGCCGAGCGACTGCAGCGAATACAGCGCGTCGAAGGTAGGCACGCCCCAGCCGAGCAGGTAGACCGAGGTGTCGAACTTCTGGATCTTGGCGAAGTAGGTCGCGCGCGGCATGGCGTTGACGTTCGCCTTGACGCCGACTTTGGCCCACATGCTGGCGAGCGCCTTGCAGATGTTCTCGTCGTTGATGTAGCGGTTGTTCGGGCAGTCGAGCGTGAAGGCAAAACCGTTGGGATAGCCGGCTTCGGCGAGCAGCTTCTTGGAGAGCGCCGGATCGTAGGCGAGGCGGGTGTCGATCGCCTTGCTCCAGCCGCGCACCTGGGGCGCGATGATTGCGCCGGTGGGGGCGGACGAGCCGCGCATCACCGCTTTCTTGATCGCCTCGATGTCGATCGCGTGGTAGAGCGCCTGGCGCACGCGCAGGTCCTTGAGCGGGTTCTTGCCCTTGACCTCGACATAGGGGCTCTCGTCGCGGAACTGGTCCATGCCGAGGAAGATGGTGCGCGCTTCGGCGCCTTCGACGATCTTGGTGTCGGCCGAGTTCTTGAGGCGGTCTATGTCCTGGGTCGCGGGGTCGAGCACGAAGTCGAGTTCGCCCGAGAGCAGGGCCGCGGTGCGGGTCGCGTTCGACTTGATCGGGGTGTAGACGATTTCGGTGACGTTGCCCTTCTTGCTCGCCTTGCCCCACCAGTCGGGGTTCTCGACAAAGACGGTCTTGACGTCGACATCGCGCGACTTGAGCTTGTAGGGACCGGTGCCCATCGCGTTGCGGGCGGCGTAGGTCTCTTCCTTCTGCACGAAGTCCTGCGGCTTGGTGACCTTGTTTTTCTCGGACCAGGCCTTGCTCATCATGCGGACTTCGGTGAGCTGGTTGAGCAGCACCGGCGTCGGCGTGTTGGTGTAGATGAGGACGGTGTGATCGTCGACTTTCTTGGCGCCCTGGATGCCCGAGGTGTAGGCCTTGAAGTTCGACGAGGGCTGCAGCGCGCGGTTGATCGAGAACACCACGTCGTCAGCCGTGAAGGGGCTGCCGTCGTGGAACTTGACACCCTTTCTCAGGTTGAACTTCCAGATCAGGTTGCCGTCGCGCGTCCAGGAGGTGGCCAGCGCCGGAACCAGCTGGAACTTCTCGTCGTAAGTGATGAGCGGTTCGTAGACGAAGCTGTTGGCGTTGTTGTTCAGGTTTTCGTTCTGAGCATGGGGATCCATGGTCAGAATGTCGCCCTGGCTGGCCCAGCGCAGGGTTTTGGCGTCCACGTTGCCGGCTGCGCCAAAGGCGAAGACCGAGGCCACGAAGGCGGCGATAGCAAGACGGCGCATCTACTCTCTCCTAGAAGGTTCCAACGAGGACCCGGAAACGCGAATTTCTCACAAAGTGAGATTTCCCGTGCACCAAAACCCCTAGGTACAGACCCGAATGCCGATTGTCAGCAACACTTGGCCGGAAATCCGGCTTAATCCCGCGCCTGGCGCATGGCGTCAAGCAGGACGTCGGGTGGCTGGGCGCCCGAGGCGGCCAGCTTGCGGTTGAAGATAAAAAACGGCACGCCCTGTACGCCGATCTCGCGCGCCTGCAGTTCGATTGCGGTGGTGCGGGCCTTCAGCTGTGGGTCGGCCAGCATCGATTCGGCCGCTGCAGCGGGAATGCCGACCGTTGCCGCGATTTCTATTAGTACCGCGCGATCCGCCAAATCACGTGCTTCGGTAAAAAAAGCGCGCATCAAGGCCTCGACCAACGCGGCCTGGCGTTCGGGCTCGCCGATCACGCCTTGCACCAGCAGGTGCGCGGGCAAGGTGTTGGGCATGCGTTCGATGTCGGCGAAGCGGAAATCGATGCCGGCTTCGCGCCCCACTGCCTCAAGCCGGGCGTGCATCTCGGCCGCGCCGCCGGGACCGAACTTGCGGTCGAAATACTCGGTGCGGCTCATGCCTTCGGGCGGCATCTCCGGATTCAGTTCGAACGGCAGGAAACGGACCACCGGCGCCGGAGCATCGGGATTTTCATCGCGCCAGGTTTCGATCGCCTGCGCCAGATGACGCTCGCCGACCCAGCACCAGGGACAGACGATGTCAGCAAAGACATCGATGCTCAGACTCATAGCGGAACTCTCCTGAGCCGGCGGCAGACCCGTCCGCCTGCCGGCCGCGTTTCAGTTGGCGGCGGTCTGGCGCCGAGGCAATAAACGGATATCACCGTACCAGGCCTCGACCCGTTGGCCGGTGTTGTCGGTATCGGACAGGATGCCAACGCCGATCAGGCGCCCCGGATCGGCGCCGAAGGCGCGGCGATAGTCGGCGACGTAGTCGCGCTCGATCGAGCGCCATTGGCCCAGGCGGTCGCTGCCGCTGCCGGCGACGATCATCTTGACCTGCTGGGTGTGGGCATTGGTGATGACGGTATCGACCGGCTGCCGGTTCTCCCACACGTACATCAAGGTGGCGTAAGGGAGCTCGCGCCCGACCAACATCTGGGCGGTTTCCATCAGCACCTGCTCCTTGAACGGGAGCGAGCTCTTGTCGCCGTCGAAAAAGAGCATCAGGCGCACCGGGGAATCCTCGGCCAAGGGATCGGTATTGTCGGCGCCCTCGACCAGATGGGATACGCGCCAGCTCCAGGCTAGGCGCGGGCGCTGGGCCGGGTCGACGTCGAGCGCCTGCGCCAGCCCCGAAGCCGCCTTGTCGGCCAACGCTCGCACGACCACGGACTGGCGCGCCGGGTCGACCACTAGTTCATAACGGGTCGGGCTCTTGGTCCTGCTGATCAGCCAGGGCTGCCAGCCGTCGGGCAGTTCGCGCCCCGACCAGTTGCCGGAGAACGGCGCGATCTCGGTCGCGGGCGGAACCGCCGTCGGCAGGCTCGAACAACCGACCAGCCCAAGAACAAGGAGAGTCACCAGCAGGCGCATGACGCTTCGAAACCACGGAAAAGGTGCGTGATCCTAACGTCTGATCGCCCCGGCGCGCTGACAAGGGGCAGGACTTTCGGCCGGTTCGCGCTGCCGGGCTCTCCGCCTGTCGGAATCAGGCACCGCGACTCTGCCAGGCCCGCGGCGGCTCAAGCCCACAACGGGCGAGCAGGTCGTCATCGGTGAAGATCGACTCTGGCGTGCCGTCGGCCTCGATGGCACCGGCGCGCAGAACAATCACGCGCGAGCAGACTTCGAGCACGAGGTCGAGATCGTGGGTGGCGATCACCCGCGTATGGGTGAAGCCCTGGAGCAGGTGGATCAAGCGGCGACGGGCGCCAGGATCCAGATTGTCCGACGGCTCGTCGAGCACCAGCAAGTCGGGCGACATCGCCAGCACGCCGGCGATCGCCACGGCCCGTTTCTCGCCGCCGGAGAGTCGGTAAGGAGCCCGCTCGGCGAGGTGTAGCGCGCCCACCGTTGCCAAAGCGGCCAACACGCGGCGCTCGACTTCAGGGGCTTCGAGCCCCATGTTGAGTGGCCCGAAAGCAACGTCTTCGTACACCGTGGCCATGAAAAGCTGGTCGTCCGGGTCCTGGAACACGTAGCCGACGCTGCGAAAGATCTGGGTCCGGGTCTTGCGGGTGACCGGGATCTCGCCTATTCGGACTTCGCCTCGAGACGGCAGCAGCAAGCCGTTGAGCTGTTTCAGCAAGGTCGATTTGCCCGCGCCGTTCGCCCCGACCAAGGCCACTGCCTCGCCGTGATGGATGGCGAAACTCAAGCCGCGCAGCGCAGCCGTACCGTCGGGGTAGTGGTAGGCGAGGTCACGCGCCTCCAGCAGGTGATGGCTCATCCGGCAATCCTCAGCAGGAACTCGCCCAGCAGCTGCGGCAAGTCGAACGTCCTTACCAACAGGAAAGCGGCTCCGCACAACAAGGTGAATCGGGTATCCGCGGGCGTCCATTTCAGCCGTCGAAGGCTTCTTGCCTCGCCGTCAAAGCCGCGGGCGAGCATCGCCATGTGGATACGCTGCGCCCGCTCATAGGCACGCACCAGCAACTGGCCCATAAGCTTGGTCCAAATCTCGAAGCTCAGCTTGGGCTGCCCACCCGACCGGAGTTGGGCCGCGGTCGCCATGTGTGAAGCCTCTTCACCGAGCACAAACAAGTAACGGTAGAGAAACAGCAGCTGGCTGGAAAAAGCGCGCGGCGCTCCCAACTGGCCGAGCGCTCCGGCCACGGCATTCATTCCGGTCGTCGCCACGAGCAACAAAGCGGCGCTCATCGACAGGGCAAAACGAACAAGGATGGCGCCCAAGGACACCCAGCCCGCGCTTACCGTGACGCCGGCAATCTCGAGCATAGGGGCGCGATCGAACCAGGGATTGAACAGTCCGACCATCAATGCGAACGGCAGAGCCAGCACCAACTTGCGCAGCAAAGGGCGTAGCGGCACCTCACCCCAAACCGCCGCAGCTATGGGGAAAAGGGCAAACGGCAGGAGCGACGCAATCTGGTATCTGTCGAAAGACAGCACCACCACGATGAAAAGCAGAGTGACTACGAGCTTGGCGCGAGGATCCAATCGGGCGAGCGCCGAATCGCGCCCCGCCATCTCGTCGAGCGAGCGAAACTCGTTCAGGGCGCGGTCGATCGCGTTCATCGGGCGAGTCCTCTGCGACTCATGTCGCCTCGACTCGTGGC
>JAEZVV010000193.1 GCA_023443095.1 Pseudomonadota bacterium | reverse complement strand
CCTGGCGATAAGCGTCGGCATCGAAACGGCGCGGCGCGGCGGCGGCCAGCTCGAACGCGGCCGCGTGCGAGCCGACGGTGCCGAGATGGGACCAGGCGTCGAACACGTGCCAATCCTCTTTCGAGCGCCACGGGTCGCGCTCGACCAGGGCGATCGCGCCCGCGTGCGGCCAGCGCGCGAGGCGCCACGGCGCCATCGCGCAGGCGGCCCGCTGCGCGTGTTCGCTGGGCGACTCGGCGCCCACGCAAGCGCCGCGGCAGCGTTGCAGCTGGCGGGCGAAACAGGGGCTGTCGGAGGGCTCGTTTTTGCCGCGCTTCTCGAGCCCGAGCGCGCGCAGGCATAACTCTTGTTCGCGCGCGAGCTTGACGAGCATCGAGCGCGCCACGCTGCGGCTGGCGAAAGGGCCGTAGTGCTGCGGCAAGAGGGCAGCTTCGATCTGCTCCAGCGGCACGAAGCGGGCGCGGCCGATTTCGTCGAGCGCAATCGAGCTGGTTTCGGTGTTGCGCCGCAGCCGCTGGTTGTGGAGCGGCTGCAGTGTCTTGATCTGGAGCGCTTCCAACAGCAGGGCGCCGAACTCCCCCGCGGTTTCGTCCCACTCTAGGCGGTGCACTTCCTGAGCCAGCTGCAGCGCCTTCGAATGGCGGGAATCCTGGAAATGCGCGGCGACGCGGTCGCGCAGATCGATGCTTTTGCCGACGTAGAGCAGGGTCTGGCCGGCGTCGTAGAAGCGGTAGACGCCGGGCGCTTGCGGCAGGGCGTCGAGCATCTCGGCAGAAAGATGCGCCGGGACCGAGGGCCGCTGGAGCAGCTTGGCCGCGGCCGCGTCGATGGCCGCGGGCGGGAGGCGCTGGTAGAGCTTGGACACGAAGGCGAGCAGCAGGCGTGCATCGCCGAGCGCGCGGTGACGGTCCTGCACCGTGAGGCCGAAACGGTCGATCAGCGCGTCGAGCGAATGAGAGCCCCGCTCGGGGTAGAGCTGGCGCGACAGGCGCACCGTACACAAAGTGGGGGCACGGAAATCGACGCCGACGCGTTCGAACTCGGCGCGCAGGAAGCCGTAATCAAAACGTGCATTGTGGGCGACGAAAACCGCGCCGGCTAAACGCTCGGCGATCTCGGGCGCGAGCTCGGCAAAGCGGGGCGCCGTGCGTACCATCGAATCGGTGATGCCGGTGAGCGACTGGATGAACGGGGGGATGGTGCAGCCGGGGTTGACCAGGCTCGCCCATTCGCTGACCCGTTCGCTGCCGTCGGCATCGGTCTCCAGCAGCACGATGCCCACTTCCGTCACCCGCCCGCCGGCGGGGCTGGTACCGGTGGTCTCTAGGTCAACAAAAGCGATGCGTGGCGCAAACATGGTTTGAGCCTAACCCATGTTCACGGGGGCACGGCGGCGCTAATCTCGGCCGCTACACACCCTGATGCAGGCACGGCCGTGAAATACAAGGACTACTACGCCATCCTCGGCGTCGAACGTGGCGCTTCGGAGGACGAGGTCAAGAAGGCCTACCGCAAGCTCGCCCGCAAATACCACCCCGACGTCTCCAAGGAAAAGGACGCAGAGGCGAAGTTCAAGGACGTCAACGAGGCCTACCAGACCCTCAGCGACGCCGAGAAACGCAAGGCCTACGACCAGCTCGGCCAGCGTCGGGCGGGCGAGGACTTCCAGCCGCCTCCCGACTGGGGCCGCCAGTTCGGCGGCGGTTTCGGCCGCGGCGGCGGTGCCGAGGACTTCATGGACTTGTCCGACCTGTTCGCCGCTTTCGGCGGCGGCGGGCGTGGCCGCGCTGGCCGCTCTTTCGCCCAGGCCGGCCAGGACTACGAAGTGGTGGCCGAAATCACGCTCGAGCAGGCGGCGGCCGGAACCGAGGTCAGCCTCAACCTCAACGAACCCGAGGTCCAGCCCGACGGCAGCGTACGCCGGGTGCCCAAGACGCTGCAGGTCAAGGTGCCCAAGGGAACCGTCGACGGCCAGCGTCTGCGCCTTGCCGGAAAAGGCGGGCCGGGCAGCCACGGCGGCCCCAACGGCGACCTCTACGTCGACATCCGCCTGCGCGAGCACGGACGTTTCCGGATCGAGGGCCACGACCTCTATCTCGACCTGCCGCTGGCGCCTTGGGAAGCTGTGCTGGGCGCCGACGTCGAGGTGCCCACGCTCGACGGCCGGGTCGCGCTCAAGATCAAGCCCGGCATGCGTCCCGGGCAGAAGATGCGGCTCGCCGGCAAGGGCATGCCCAACCGCAAGGGCGGGGCGGGCGACCTCTACCTGGTGATCAACGTCATCGCCCCGAGCGTGGTCAGCGAGCGCGAGCGTGCCTTGTACCAGGAGCTCGCCCAGATCAGCGCGTTTGATCCGCGCGCCAATCTCTCCTAGGAGGCCGAGATGAGCGAGGCCGCAGTTCTGGACGAAGACAGCATGGTGGCGCTGGCCGAACTGGTGACCGCCTCGGGCCTGCCCGCCGAGGTGGTGGGTGAACTCGTCGAGTGGGGTGCTTTCGAGCCGGTGGCCGGCGCCACACTGATGTTCCGCTCGCGCACCATCGTGGCGGCGCGGCGGGCGGCGCGGCTGCGCAGCGCGTTTGCGCTCGACGCTTCCGCGTTGGCGCTCGCCCTGGCCTACCTCGACCGCATCGACCAGCTCGAACAACGCTTGCGTCAACTGGAGTGCAGTCGCCCACGCTGAAACCTTACGGAGCGGCGGCGCCGCCCACCTTCACCGATCCCCTTCCATGAAATTCGTCCGTTACGGCGCGTCGGGCCGGGAGAAGCCCGGCGTGCTCGATTCGCAAGGCCGCATCCGTTCGCTTGCCGAACACGTGCGCGACATCGATCCCGCGGTGTATTCGCGCGAAGGCCAGCGCCGCTTGCGCGAGCTCGATCTCGAATCGTTGCCGCTGGTGCGGACCAAGCCCAGGCTCGGCGTTCCTTTTGTAGGGATAGGCAAGTTCATCGGCATCGGCCTCAATTACCGCGACCACGCGCTCGAAGCCGGCCTGCCGATCCCGACCGAACCTGTGGTGTTCAACAAATGGACGAGCTGCATCAGCGGCCCGTGTGACGACATCGTCCAGCCGCCGCATTCGATCAAACTCGACTGGGAGGTCGAGCTGGGCGTGGTGATCGGCAGGCCCGCCCGTTACGTGGCCGAATCCGAAGCGCTCAAATACGTGGCCGGGTACTGCGTGGCCAACGACGTATCCGAGCGCAACTTCCAGTTCGAACGCGGTTCTCAATGGGACAAGGGCAAGGGCTGCGACAGCTTCGGCCCGCTCGGGCCGTGGCTGGTCAGTGCCGACGAAGTGCCGGACCCGCAAGCGCTCGATCTCTGGCTCGACGTCAACGGCAAACGCATGCAGACCGGAAACACGCGTTCGATGATCTTCAGCGTCAAGCAGATCGTCTGCTACCTGTCGCGTTTCATGAGCCTGCTGCCGGGCGACGTGATCATCACCGGCACCCCACCGGGGGTGGCGATGGGAATGAAATCGCCGCGCTGGCTCACGCCGGGCGACGTGGTCACGCTCGGCATCCAGGGGCTGGGCGAGCAACGCCAGCGCGTGATCGGCGCCTGAGCGGCCAGGCAGATCTTCCGGCTGCGGCATCGCAGCATGAAGGTGCAGGCATACTCCGCGCCGCATGGGCGCGATCCGCCCGTCACCACCAGGAGATCTGCATGGAGACAGCCGCGCAAGCTCACAAGGCAAAGCGGATAGAAGCCGTGGTTGATCGGGCCCGCCAGCAGCTTCAACCGGAAGAACAGCGCCTGGTTGAAACTTGGGTGCGGGAGTTCTTGCGCGGCGCCGCGGACGACGAACTGATGGCGGAGTCGGTCGCCGATCTGGCGGGAGCGCTGGTATCGATCCTGCAGCTGGCCCGGCGCCGCGAAGCGGGAACGGCGATCCTGCGAGTGTTCAACCCCGAGCTCGCCGAAAACGGCTGGAGTTCGCGTCACACCGCGATCGAAATCGTCAACGACGACATGCCTTTCCTGGTCGACTCCGTGATCATGGAGATCCATCGCCAGGGGCTGGACCTGCACCGGATCTTCCATCCTCTGTTCGACATCGAGCGCGATGCGGCGGGCCAGCTCCATTCGGTTGTCCGCCACGGCGAAGGGCCGGGCCGGCACGAATCGGTGATGGCGATCGAGGTCGACCGCCTGCCTGACCCCGAGTCGCGCGAACGCCTGGCTGCGGGCCTGGCCCGTGTCCTGGCCGATGTCCGGGCCGTGGTCGAAGACTGGCCGATCATGCGCCGCCAACTGGCCGCGCTGGCCGACGTCATCGACACGGCTCCCCTGCCCCTGAACCCCGAGCAGCGCGCCGAATACCGCGCCTTTGTCGAGTGGCTGGCCGACAACCACCTGGTCCTGCTCGGCTACCGCTGCCACGACCTGGTCGAAGCCGACGGCGAACTGCATCTGCGCCGGGTTCCGGGCAGCGGCTGCGGCGTCTTGCGCGACCGGCCCGACACGCCGGCCGCCACCACCCTGCCGCCGCAGGCGCGAGCGATCGCACTCTCGTCCGAACCCCTGGTCGTCACCAAGGCCAACACGCGCTCCACCGTGCACCGGCCGGGCTACGTCGATTACATCAGCATCAAGCGCTTCGATGCCGACGGACGGGTGATAGGTGAACACCGCTTCCTCGGCCTTCTCACTTCCAGCGCCTACGCGGCGCGAGTGGCCGAGGTGCCTCTGATCCGCGGCAAGGCCGAAGCCGTCCTCGCGCGCGCGCGGCTGGCCCCGGGCAGCTATCTTGCCAAGGCGGCGGCGCACATTCTCGAGACCTATCCGCGCGACGAGCTGTTCCAGATCGGCGCCGACGAACTGTTCGACATCGTCAGCGGCATCCTGGCGCTCGGCGAGCGCCAGCGCCTGCGGCTCTTCATGCGGCGCGATCCGTACCAGCGCTACGTGTCGTGCCTGGTGTTCGTGCCGCGCGACGCTTACAGCACCGAGTTGCGGCTCAAGTTCCAGGCCCTTCTGGGAGCGGCCCTGGCGGGCAGCGGCAGCGAGTTCGACGTCTTGCTGACTGAAGACCCGCTCGCTCGTATCCACATCACGGTGCGCACCACGCCCGGCGCCGTTCCCGAGGTCGACCCGGGCGAACTCGAGGAGAGCCTGCGCCAAGCCGCCCGCCGCTGGGGCGAGCGCCTGAAAGAAGCCCTGGTCGACGCCGAAGGCGAGGCGCGTGCCGTGCTCTGGCTGCGGCGCTGGGCGAGCGCCTTTCCTGCCGCCTACCGCGAGCAGGAATCGATCCCGGTAGCCGTGGCCGACATCCGCAAGATCGAAAGCCTGGGGCCGGACGCCACCGGGTTTGTGCTCTACCGTCCGCTGGCCGGGGCCGCGGGGCGGCTCGGGTTCAAGCTGTATCACGCCGCGCTGCCGGTGCCCCTGTCCGACAGCCTGCCCATGCTCGAATGCATGGGCGTGCGGGTGCTCGAAGAGCATCCTTACCAGCTGCGCAACAGCGACGGCAGCATCTGGTGGATCCACGACTTCCTGCTCGAACTCGAAGCGGCCGAAGACCTCGACATCGCCGCCCTCGCCCCCTTGTTCGAAGACGTGTTCGCGCAGGTGTTCGCCGGCCGACTCGAACGCGACGACTTCAACCGTCTGGTCTTGAGCGCCGGGCTCGACGCCGCCGGCATCGTCGTCTTGCGCGCTTACGCCCGCTACCTGAAGCAGGCGCGTTTCGACCTGTCGCAGGCTTTCATCGAGGCGACGCTGGCAGCGCACCCGCGCATCGCCCACCAGCTGGTCCATTTGTTCCGCCTGCGCTTCGACCCGGACGGCGCCGACGCCGAAGCCGAGGCGGCCCAGGGGCGCGCGATTCAACAGGCGCTCGACCGGGTCGCCAACCTCAACCAGGATCGGGTCCTGCGCCAGCTGCTGGCGCTGGTGGGGGCGACGCTGCGCACCAATGCCTGGCGCGGCCGCGACTTCCTCTCGTTCAAGTTCGATTCGGCGCGTATCCCTGGCCTGCCCGCGCCCCAGCCCTGGGTCGAGATCTTCGTGTATTCGCCGCGCTTCGAAGGGATCCACCTGCGCGGCGGCAAGGTCGCCCGCGGCGGCCTGCGCTGGTCCGATCGGCCCGAAGACTTCCGCACCGAGGTGCTGGGCCTGGTGAAGGCGCAGCGGGTCAAGAACACCGTGATCGTTCCGGTCGGCTCGAAGGGCGGATTCGTGCTGAAGAAGGCGCCGCCGGCGGCCGAGCGCGAAGCCTTCCAGCGCGAAGGCGTGGCCTGCTACCAGGACTATCTGCGCGGCCTGCTCGATCTCACCGACAACCTGGTGGCTGGCCGTGTGGTGGCGCCGGACAAGGTGGTGCGGCATGACGCCGACGATCCCTACCTGGTGGTGGCAGCCGACAAGGGCACGGCCAGCTTTTCCGACCTCGCCAACGCCGTCAGCGCCGAATACGGGTTCTGGCTGGGCGACGCCTTCGCTTCGGGCGGCAGCGCCGGCTACGACCACAAGAAGATGGGCATCACCGCCCGCGGTGCGTGGGAAGCGGTCAAGCGTCACTTCCGCGAACTGGGCCGCGACATCCAGGCCACGCCGTTCACGGCGGTGGGCATCGGCGACATGAGCGACGACGTTTTCGGCAACGGCATGTTGCTGTCGCGCCAGACCCGGCTGGTGGCGGCCTTCGATCACCGCCACGTGTTTCTCGACCCGACCCCGGACGCGACCCTCAGTTTTGCCGAGCGTGAGCGCCTGTTTGCCCTGCCGCGCTCGTCGTGGGCCGATTACGACGCGGCGCTGATCTCCGCCGGCGGCGGGGTCTGGTCGCGCGCCGAAAAGGCGATCCCGGTATCGCCGCAGGCCGCGACTGCGCTTGGCATAACGCCGGGCCGACTCGCTCCCAACGAGCTGATCGCAGCCATCCTCAAGGCGCCGGTCGACCTGCTCTACAACGGCGGCATCGGCACCTACGTCAAGGCGGAAGACGAGACCGCGGCCGAGGTGGGCGACCGGGCCAACGACGCGGTGCGGGTCAACGGCGGGGAGCTGCGCTGCCAGGTGGTGGGCGAAGGCGGCAACCTCGGCTTCACCCAGCGCGGCCGGATCGAGTTCGCGCTCAAGGGCGGACGCATCAACACCGACGCCATCGACAACTCGGCCGGGGTCGACACCTCGGACCACGAAGTCAACCTCAAGATCCTACTCGGCCTGGTGATGGCCGACGGCCAGCTCGACCTGGCGCAGCGCGATGCCTTGCTCGCCGCCATGAGCGACGCGGTGGCGCAGCTGGTGCTGGCCGACAACATCCTCCAGACCCAGGTGTTGTCGGTCGGCGGGCGCATCGCTCCCAAACAGCTCGAGCAGCAGGCGCGGTTCATCCGCTTCCTCGAGCGCAGCGGCAAGCTTGACCGGGCGATCGAGTTCCTGCCCGACGACGAGACCTTGGCCGCGCGCCGCGCGCGCGGACTGGGCCTGACCACGCCGGAGCGGGCCGTCCTGCTCGCGTATTCCAAGATGTGGTTGCGTGGCGAGCTGATGGATTCGGACCTGCCCGAGGACCCGGGGGTCGAGCGCGAACTGCTGGCGTATTTCCCGGCCGCGGTGTCGGTGCCGTACGCGGCGGTCGTGGCGCGCCATCCGCTCAGGCGGGAGATCGTCGTCACCTGCGTGCTCAACGCGATGATCAACCGGGTCGGATCGACCTTCGTGCACCGGCTGGTCGAAGCCACGGGCGCAAGCGCGGCGCAGGTGGTGCGCGCCTACCTGCTGGCGCGCGAGGTGTTTGGACTGGCACTGGCCTGGGAGCAGATCGACGCGCTCGAGAACCGCGTCGACGACGCGATCCTGGCCGAGCTGCACATCGAAATCGGCCGGCTCACCTTGCGCGCGACCACGTGGTTCCTGCGCAGCGCCCGGCTGTCTGCACCGATGGCTGCCACCGTGGCGGCGTTCGTACCTGCCGCGGCGGCCAATACGGCCCGTCTGGTGGCTGCCGGCCAGGGCGAGGCGACGGCGCGCGCCTGGATCGAGCGTGGCGTGCCGGAAGCGCTGGCGCAGCGGGTGGCGGTGGCCGAGCCCAGCTTTGCCGCGCTCGACATTGCGGAGATTGCGGCCCAGACCGGCCGTGCCGTCGAAGAGGTGGCCGAGATCCACGCTGCCCTCGGCGAGCGCCTGGACTTTCCGCGCTTGCGCGGCCAGATCGCGAGCCTGCCGACCGATGGCCATTGGCAGACCCTGGCGCGGTCGGCGGCGGCCGACGAACTGGCGGCGCTGGCGCGAGCCCTCACCGCCCAGGTGGTGCCGCTGGGGGCTACGCCGGCGGCCGCGCTGGCCGCCTGGGAGATGGCGCAAGCGACCCCGCTCGAGCGGACGCGCCGCCTGCTGGGCGAACTGGGCGAGGCCCGCGGGGTCGATCTGGCGATGGTCTCGGTGGCGCTGCGGGAGCTGCGCGTCCTGGCCTGAGCCCGGCCCCGGGGACGGAGAACGCCGCGCCGCCGGGGCCGGTGTTCTCCGCGCCGCGCGGAATGCGGGTTGCGGGCTTACCCGCGTGGCTTACGGCGCTCGTTTGAACGCGGTAGCCTTGGCTCATTGCAGTTTTCCGAAGGTCAACGTGAGCTTCTCCACCCATCTCTTCCTCATCCTGGTCCTGATCCTGGCGAGTGCATTTTTCTCGCTCGCAGAAATTTCCCTGGCGGCGGCACGCAAGCTGCGCCTGCGGCAACTGGTCGACGAAGGAGTAGGAAGAGCGCAGAGGGTGCTGGATCTGCAGGAACACCCGGGCCATTTCTTCACGGTGGTCCAGATCGGCCTCAACGCGGTGGCGATCCTGGGCGGCATCGTCGGCGAGGCGGCTTTCACCCCCTATATCGCGGTCGTGTTCGAGTGGGTGATGGCGCCCGCTCTGGCCGAGAAGGTCGCTTTCGGCTTTTCCTTCCTGTTCGTGACGATGCTGTTCGTTCTGTTTGCCGACCTGATCCCGAAGCGGATCGGGCTGGCCGCGCCCGAGCCGATCGCGATGCGCATCGTGCGGCCGATGCAGTTCCTGGTGAAGCTGCTGATGCCGTTCGTGTGGGCCTTCACCGGCATCTCGAACGTGTTGCTGCGGGCGGTCGGTCTGCCGACCTCGGCCGATGACCAGATCACTTCGGCAGACATCATGGCCACGGTCGACGCCGGCGCCGCGGCCGGCCTCCTGGCCCGGCCCGAGCAGGCGGTGATCGAAAACGTGTTCGAGCTCGAGAGCCGCACCGTGCCGAGTTCGATGACGGCGCGCGAGAGCATCGTGTATTTCACGCTCGACGAAGCCGAGTCGAGCATCAAGAAGAAGATCGTCGAGCAGCCGCATTCGAAGTTCCTGGTCTGCGACGAAGACGTCGACCATGTGATCGGTTACGTCGATTCCAAGGACCTCCTGCGGCGGGCGCTCGACGGCAAGCCGATCTCGCTCAAGGAGCAGGGCATGCTCAAGAACGTCCAGTTCGTGCCCGACTCCTTGACGCTGTCCGAGATCCTTGAGGTCTTCAAGCGTTCGCGTGAGGACTTCGCCGTGATCCTCAACGAATACGCGCTGGTGGTGGGCATCATCACCCTGAACGACGTGATGAGCACGGTGATGGGCGATCTCGTCGGCCAGCCCGAAGAGGCGCAGATCATCCAGCGCGACGCCGATTCCTGGCTGATCGACGGCACCACTCCGATCACCGACGTCGAACGTGCACTCGACCTCGACGGCCTGCCCGACGATGCCAACTACGAAACCGTGGCCGGTTTCATGATGTTCATGCTGCGCAAGATCCCGAAGCGGACCGACCGCGTGAACTACGGCGGTTACCGCTTCGAGGTGATCGACGTCGACAACCACAAGATCGACCAGGTGCTGGTCACCCGCAACTCGGAAGCGCCGGTGATCCACGAAGCCGCCGACCGCGCCGAGCCCAGCGAGCGCTGAGCCGAGGGGCGCGGCCGGGCCGCGCCCGCTTCAGTTCTGGCGGTGGCGCGCCAGCAGCAGCGAGTTGCCCACCACCATCACGCTCGAGGCTGCCATCGCGGCGCCGGCGATCATCGGCGAGAGCAGGCCGAAAGCCGCGAGCGGAATGCCGATCACGTTGTAGAAGAAGGCCCAGAAAAGGTTCTGGCGGATCTTGCTGACGGTGCGGCGCGAGAGGTCGATCGCTCTTGCTACCAGGCGCGGATCGCTGCGCAAGAGGGTGATGCCGGCGGCGTGCATCGCGACGTCGGTGCCCGAACCCATGGCGATGCCGACATCGGCCGCCGCCAGCGCCGGGGCGTCGTTGATGCCGTCGCCGACCATGGCCACGACCTTGCCGTCGTCTTTCAGGGCGCTTACCCGCTTGGCCTTGTCGCGCGGCAGGACGCCGGCTTCGAAACTCGTCAATCCCAGCTGCAAGGCGATGTGGCGGGCGGCGCCGGCGCTGTCGCCCGAGATCATGGTGGTGGCAAGCCCCAACGCTTCGAGTTCGGCCACCGCCGCCTTGGCGGTCGGTTTGGCTTCGTCGCCAAAAGCGACCAGGCCGACCAGTTCGACGCCGGCGGCGGTCTTGCGGGCCAGCCACGACACGGTGCGGCCCTGGCTTTCGAGTTCGGCCGCGCGCGCCTCCATCGTGCCGAGGGCGACGCCCTTTTCTTCCATCAGGCGGCGGTTGCCAAACAACAGCTCGGTGCCGTCGTCGAGGCGGGCGCTGACGCCGCGGCCGGGCAGGCTCTTGTGGGCCGAGCTCGACGGCGGGGCCAGGCTCTGAAACTCGTCGGCGTCGCGCAAGGCGGTGGCG
>JAEZVV010000141.1 GCA_023443095.1 Pseudomonadota bacterium | reverse complement strand
GAGCAGGGCCGCCAGGCGCTGCGGCTTGCGCGTTGGCGCTGCGTTACCGCTGGGAGCGACCGGCGTCGCCGGAGCGCCGTCGGCGGGCTCGTAAGGCTTGGTGAAAAAGGGATCGAGCGGAGCCGGCTGGCGCGGCGGGCTCGAAGCGCGGCTGCGGTCTCGGCCTTCGCGTTCGGGGCGCTCGGAGCGATCACGACGCGGCTCGCGCCGTTCGCTGCTGGCGGCGCTGCGCTCGGGGCGCAGCTCGATCTGCTTGAACTGCTGCTTGGTCAGCTTTTCGATCGCCGCCACGCCGCGTTCGTCGGCGCCCGTCATGAACATGATCGTCAGGCCCGAAGCCCCGGCGCGGCCGGTGCGACCGATGCGGTGTACATAGTCCTCGGCCTGGAAGGGCACGTCGTAGTTGATCACTACGGGCAGGTCGGCGATGTCGATGCCGCGCGCGGCGACGTCGGTGGCGACCAGCACCTCGATCGAACCGTCCTTGAAACCGTCGAGCGCTTTCATGCGCTCTTCCTGGGTCTTGTCGCCGTGGATGGCGTCGGCGTTGACGCCCGACTTCTGCAGCTGGCGCGCCAGGCGCCGGCACTCGATTTTGGCGTTGACGAAAACCAGCACTTGAGTGAGGCGCCCGCCGTCGGGGCCTCGAGTCTTGAGCAGCTGCAGCAGGGCGTCGGTCTTTTCGGACTCGTGCACCCGCACCACTTCCTGGGTCACGGTGTCAGCGGTCGCGTTGCGGCGAGCGACTTCGATCAGGACCGGATCCTTGAGGAAGTTGGCGGCAAGCTTCTTGATCTCTTCCGAGAAAGTGGCCGAGAACATCAGGCTCTGACGCTGCTTGGGCAGCAGGTTCAGGATGCGCGAGATGTCGGGCAGGAAACCCATGTCCAGCATGCGGTCGGCTTCGTCGAGCACGACCACCTCGACCTGCGACAGGTTGGTGTTCTTCTGCTCGATGTGGTCGAGCAAGCGGCCGGGAGTGGCGATCAGCACCTCGACCCCGGCGCGCAGCGCCTCGGTCTGCGGCCGCATGTCGACCCCGCCGTAGACCACCGCCACTCGCAGCGGCGTCTGGGACGCGTATTTCTTGAGGTTGTCGGCAACCTGGTCGGCCAGTTCGCGCGTCGGTGCGAGCACCAGACCGCGCACCGGGTGGCGGGCCGGCGAGACGCTGGTGTTGGCGTGTTTCATCAACACCTGCAGCATCGGCAGGCCGAAGCCGGCGGTCTTGCCGGTGCCGGTCTGGGCCGCGCCCATGACGTCGCCGCCTTTCAAGACTACCGGGATGGCCTTGGACTGGATCGGGGTGGGCGCGGTGTAGCCCATCTCCGTAATGGCGGCGAGGATCTTCGGGTCGAGGCCGAAATGCGAAAAATCGTGGTACTCCGACATGCGTGCGTAAGACTCAGGCAGATGCCGCGGTCCGACGCGGCGGCGCGAAGGCGGGTCCGCCTTCGAGGAGAAATCCGCCCGCGCGCAGAGCGCGGGCGGAAAGCGTGGTAGGCCGTACTGGATTTGAACCAGTGACCAAGGGATTATGAGTCCCCTGCTCTAACCGCTGAGCTAACGGCCCGCCGTCAGGACGACAGGGCCGGCGGATGTCGCCGGCAGGCAATTACTGGCCTTCCAGGAAGCTTTTCAGCTTGTCGGAGCGGCTGGGGTGGCGCAGCTTCCTCAGCGCCTTGGCCTCGATCTGGCGGATCCGCTCGCGGGTGACGTCGAACTGCTTGCCGACTTCTTCCAGCGTGTGGTCGGTGTTCATCTCGATGCCGAAACGCATGCGCAGAACCTTGGCTTCGCGCGGCGTGAGCGAATCCAGCACCTCCTTGGTCACGCCCGACAGGCTCGAATACTGGGCGGCGTCGGCCGGTGCCACGGTGGTGGTGTCTTCGATGAAATCGCCGAGGTGCGAATCGTCGTCGTCGCCGATCGGCGTTTCCATCGAGATCGGCTCTTTGGCGATCTTGAGGATCTTGCGGATCTTGTCCTCGGGCATCTCCATCTTGATCGCCAGGGTCGCGGGATCGGGCTCGGTGCCGGTCTCCTGCAGGATCTGACGCGAGATGCGGTTCATCTTGTTGATCGTCTCGATCATGTGCACCGGAATGCGGATGGTGCGCGCCTGGTCGGCGATCGAGCGCGTGATGGCCTGACGGATCCACCACGTGGCGTAGGTCGAGAACTTGTAGCCGCGGCGGTATTCGAACTTGTCGACCGCCTTCATCAGACCGACGTTGCCTTCCTGGATCAGGTCGAGGAACTGCAGACCGCGGTTGGTGTATTTCTTGGCGATCGAGATCACCAGACGCAAGTTGGCCTCGGTCATCTCGCGCTTGGCCTTGCGGGCCTTGGCTTCGCCGGTGGCCATCTGCTTGTAGACCTCGCGCAGGTCCTTGAGCGGCAGGACGACGCGGGTCTGCAGGTCGAGCAGGCGCCCCTGAAGTTGCTGGACCGCGGGCAGGTTGCGGCGCAGGACTTCGGCGTAGGCCTCGTTCGACTCGGCTTCCTTCGAGCTCCAATCGGTGTCGATCTCGTGGCCGGGGAAGTGCTTGAGGAAGTGCGTGCGCTGCATGCCGCACTTGTTGACCATGATCTCGTAGATCTGCTTTTCGATCGCACGGACTTCGTCGACCTGGGCGCGCAAGGTGTCGCACAGGCGCTCGACAGTCTTAGCGGTGAAACGCAGGCCCATCAGCTCTTCCTGGATGGTCTCCTGCGACTTGACGTAGGTCTTCGAGCGGTAGCCTTCCTTCTCGTAGGCGACGCGCATCTTCTCGAACAGCTTGGAGCAGCGGTCGAAACGTTCGAGCGCCTTCTTTTTGAGATCCTCGAGCTGACCTGCGGTCATGCCCGAAGCGCCGATGTCGGTGCTTTCGTCTTCGCTGTCTTCGTCGTCGTCCGACGAACTGCCAGCGCTGGGGAAATCCTCGGCGGCGGGGTCGACCAGACCGTCGACGATTTCGTCGATCGGCATTTCGCCGGCACGGATCTTCTCCGACGAAGCCAGAATCTCGGCGATGGTGGTCGGGCAGGCGGAGATCGCCATCACCATGTGTTTCAGGCCGTCTTCGATGCGCTTGGCGATCTCGATCTCGCCTTCGCGCGTGAGCAGCTCGACCGAGCCCATCTCGCGCATGTACATGCGGACGGGGTCGGTGGTGCGGCCGAACTCGGCGTCGACCGAAGAGAGCGCGGCTTCAGCTTCTTCTTCGGCGTCGTCAGCTGCGGCGTTCGGGACGTGGTCGCTGATCAGCAGGGTCTCGGCGTCGGGCGCAACCTCGAACACCTGGATACCCATGTCGCCCAGGGTGGTGATGATCGCCTCGATCGCGTCAGCGTCGACCAGGTTGTCGGGCAGGTGGTCATTGATCTCGGCATAGGTCAGGAAGCCGCGCTCCTTGCCCAGCTTGATCAGCGCCTTCAGCTTGTTGCGACGGGTCTCGACGTCTTCTTCGGCGCCGTGGTAGCTCTTTTCGAGAGCTTCCTTGAGCAGGCGCTCGCGCGCGCTCTTGCTCTTGCCCTTGCTGCGGGCGGTGAGCTTCTCGACCAGCTGGACGCTGGGGTCGATCGAATCATCGGAGGCTTCGGGCAGCGCATCCATGCCGCCGCCCATGTCGTCGGTCTGGGACTTGGGCTTGCGGCCAGGGCGGCCACGCGGGGCAGCGCCGGGCTTGGGCGCCGCCTTCTTCTTGGTGTCGACGATCGTGATATCCGAGGCCGCGGTCACTCGCGTCTTTTTCTCGATGCCCGCCTCGGCCGTCTTCGCACTCGTCTTGGCCGTCTTCGTCACCGTCTTCGCTGCCGTCTTTTTCGTCGTCACCATTGCTCCACCTGGTTGTCCACCACGATCCGCCGTTACCCGGCGCCCGGACTACCTTCGTCCGCACGACCGCGCTTTGGTTCTGCGCAGCCGTGCCGCTTCATCGTTTGTCCCGCCACGCTCGTCGAGCCTGGCTGCCTTGCATCTGCGGGCGTTACGGGCCATGACAAGTCCGCAACGCATCCGCCCGTCGGCAGCAACCCGTCGTCCGGGCCGCTTGCAAACGGGCTCAATCGAAACTCTTCAAAAAAAGAAAACGCGGGCACTGCGCGCTTCGCCCCTGCTGCCTGCGACGGGCGCAGGATCTTCGACATGAATGCCGGGGCCATGGTGGGCGGGTCCGGTCGGGTGTCTGCCGTGCGCGCAAGCCAGCGGGTTGTTCGGACGCCACCGATCTATCGCGATCTCCTGGGCGCCTCCAGAGCGCCCCGTTCGAAGGTGCGCAGCCGGAAAAATGGGCTGGATTATAGCAGGCCCGACGCCAATCACCCGCGCACGCCTCACAAGCTGCCGGCCGAGGCCTGGCGCGCGGCCTTCAGCTTGGCTTGGCGCTCCATCAGGCGCTGGATCAGGGTGCGCGACTCGGGCGTGAGCCCGGCGGCGATCAAGGCTTCGAGCTCGGCGCTAACCCTCTGCAGTTCGAGGTTCAGGAAAGCCGCATTCAGCTCCTGGCGCGCCGCCTCGAGCGGGGTCTCGAGCAGCATTTCGCGCGCCGCGAGCTGCCGGTACTCGTCGCCCCAGGCGCTGGCGGCGAGCCCTTCCATCAGGGCCGCTTGCGAAGGTGCCACTCCCGACTCGCCGGCGGTGGCAGCGCGCCAGACCTCGACAATCTGCTCGTCGGCCGGATCGTCGCGCCCGACCAGCTCGTCGACGATCTGGGCATTGAACTCGCGTGCCAGCAGCGGGTGCGCGAGCAGGTACTGAAGGATGCGCTGCTTGAGGTCCTCGACCTCGACGTGGCGCACCGGCCGCGAGCGGACCGCCGGCCGCGGCGGGCGGGCGCGCCGCAGGCCGTACAAGGCTTCGACTTCCTCGAGCTCGGTGCGAGCGGCACGGGCCAGGTCCTGCATCAGCTGCAGACGCATCGCGCCGCTTGGCATCGCCGTGATCATGGGCTTGGCTTCGGCCAGCAGGGCGGCCCGGCCTTCGGACGTATCCAGAGCCTTGCCTTCGCCGAGGACTCGCAGGAAGAAGCGCGACAGCGGCAGCGCCTGGCCGAGTTCGTCTTCGAACGCCTGTTTGCCTCGCTCCTTGATCAGGCTGTCGGGGTCCTCCCCCTCGGGCAGCAGGAGAAAGCTGGCGCGCTGGGTGTCCCCAATCACCGGCAGCGCTGCTTCGAGGGCGCGCCTGGCCGCCTTGCGGCCGGCGCTGTCACCGTCAAAAGCAAACACCACGTGGTCGGTGAGCTTGAGCAAGGTGGCGACATGGCTGCTGGTGACGGCGGTGCCGAGAGCCGCCACCGACTCTTCGAAACCTGCCTGGGAGAGCTGGATCACGTCCATGTAGCCCTCGACCACCACCGCCCGCCCGCTGGCGCGTATCGCCTCGCGGCCTTCGAACAGGCCGTAGAGCTCCTGCCCTTTGTGGAACACCGGCGTCTCGGGCGAATTGAGGTACTTCGGCTCGCCCGGGCCAAGGATCCGGGCACCGAACCCGATCACTGCGCCACGGCCATTGCGGATCGGAAACATCAGGCGACCGCGGAAGCGGTCGTAACGCTTGCCTTCGTCGCCGACGATCACCAGCCCCGCCTCCTGCAGGCGAGGATCCTCGTAGGTATCGAAAGCCTCCTTGAGCGGCTGCCACGCATCGGGCGAAAAGCCGAGGGCAAACCGCGCCGCGGTCACGCCGCTGACCCCTCGGTTCTTGAGGTAGTCAATGGTCGGGGGACTGGCCTTGAGCCGGTTCTTGTAGAACTCGGCGGCCCCCCCCAGGAGGTCGGTCAGGGCCCGCGTCCGGCTCGCCTTTTCGGCGCTGCCGGGTTCGTCGGGCACGGTCAGGCCGGCGCTCTGCGCCAGTTCGCGGATCGCCTCGACATAGCCGAGGCCGCGATACTCCATCAGGAAGCCGATCGCGCTGCCGTGCGCGCCGCAGCCGAAGCAGTGGTAAAACTGCTTGGATGGACTGACGGTGAACGAGGGCGATTTCTCGTTGTGGAAGGGGCACAGACCCAGAAGATTCTGCCCCCCCTTTTTAAGCTGCACGTAGCGGCCCACCACGTCGACGACATCGACGCGGGCCAGGAGGTCTGAGATAAAGCTCTGGGGAATCATGGGCGCCTGGTCAGTGTACGCATGCGCGAACGCATCGCCCGAATCCGAGCGATGCGAAACCCAACCGAAAACGAAACCGGCTCAGCCGAGTTTCGCTTTGACCTGCGCCGAAACCTGGGCGATGTCGGCCCGGCCTGTCAACTGCGGCTTGAGCGCTGCCATCACTTTGCCCATTGCTTGCGGCCCGGTGAGCCCGACAGCAGCAATGGCGGCATCGATCATCGCGGCGATTTCTTGATCCGTGAGCGCTTGCGGCAAGTAGACGCCGATCACCTCAATCTCGGCCCGCTCCTTGGCGGCGAGATCGGCACGATGGGCCGCATCGTACTGTTCGGCAGCGTCGCGACGCTGCTTGATCAGCTTGGCGATGATGGCCAGGACCGCTCCATCGTCAGCCTCGATGCGATCGTCGACTTCCTTTTGCTTGACCGCTGCCAGCAGGAGCCGGATAGCCGAAAGCCGCTCTGCGTCCTTGGCACGCATAGCGGCTTTCATGTCCGCGGTGATCCGGTCTTTCAGACTCATGACAAGCCATCCGATGCGCGCGGCGAGCCAGGCTCAGCGGCACGCGCACCGAGCGTAGCCATCAGTACATCTTCTTGGGCAGCATCTGGCTGCGCAGGCGCTTGTAGTGGCGCTTGACGGCGGCAGCCTTCTTGCGCTTGCGCTCGGCGGTGGGCTTCTCATAGAACTCGCGGGCGCGCAGTTCGGTGAGCAGACCGCTCTTTTCGATGGTGCGCTTAAAGCGACGCAGCGCAACTTCGAAGGGTTCGTTTTCTTTGACGCGGATAGTGGGCATCGGGCACCTAAGGGTAAAACAAACTTACCGTAACAAACTGACCGGCAGAAAGCCGAGCATTGTAGTCGCAAAACCCAATCAGAGACAAGCGGCAAACCACCCCACCTGTAGCCGGCACCTCGGGAAAGACCCGCAAGCAGCTCGGATTAGACTTCCCGCCATGCTGATCCTTGGAATTGAATCCTCCTGCGATGAAACCGGCGTGGCTTTGCTCGACAGTCGCCACGGCCTGCTGGCCCAAGCCCTTCATTCGCAGATCGACATGCACCGCGCCTACGGCGGCGTGGTGCCGGAGCTTGCTTCGCGCGACCACATCCGGCGCGTCCTCCCGCTCACCGACCAGGTGCTGGCCGAAGCTGGCAAGGCCCGGGTCGACATCGACGCCATCGCCGTCACTGAAGGCCCCGGCCTGGCAGGCGCCTTGCTGGTCGGCGCCAGCGTCGCCCACGCGATCGGGTTTGCACTTGGCAAGCCGGTGGTGGGCGTGCATCACCTCGAAGGCCACTTGCTCTCCCCGCTCCTGGCGACGCCGCGGCCGGAGTTTCCTTTTGTCGCCCTGCTGGTGTCGGGCGGCCACACCCAGCTGCTTCGGGTCGGCGGTCTGGGCGACTACGAGTTACTGGGCGAGACTCTCGACGATGCGGCCGGCGAAGCCTTCGACAAGACCGCGCAACTGCTAGGTCTGCCGTATCCGGGCGGGCCGGCGGTCTCGAAACTCGCCGAGGCAGGCCGACCGCGGGCCATCGAGTTGCCGCGTCCGATGATCAAAAGCGGCGACCTCGATTTCAGCTTTTCCGGCCTCAAGACCGCCGTGCTCACGGCAGTGCGCCGCGCCGGCGACACTCTCGACGATCAACTGCGCGCTGACATCGCACGCGCCTTTGTCGAGGCGGTGGTCGACGTGTTGGCAACCAAGTCGATGCGGGCGCTCGCGCAGTGCCGCATGAAAACCTTGGTAGTGGCGGGCGGCGTGGGAGCCAACCTGCAGCTGCGGGCGCGCCTGCAGGCCGAGGCCGCCCAACGCGGCGCCCAGGTCCATTTCCCGCCGCTGCACCTGTGCACCGACAATGGCGCGATGATCGCCGCTGCCGGTCTGGCCCGCCTGCAGCGGCTCGACATCGCCACCTTGGCCGACACTCTGGCTTATTCGGTGCGACCGCGCTGGACGCTGGCCGACGCCAGCGCAACCGGCTAAAGCCCTGTCAGCGGGCCGCGCCGGGTTTGGCTTTTTGCCCGATCCGGCTTTCCTTGCCCGCCATCAGCTTGCCGATGTTGACGCGATGGCGCCACACGGTGAAGCCGGCCACCACGACCACAGCCAAGAAAGTCGGGCCGAAACCCCAGATCAGCGCGTAAAAGAGCGGGGCAAAGCCACAGGCCACGATCGACGCCAGCGAGGAGTAGCGAAAAAACACCGCCATCAGCAGCCACACGCAGGCCGCCGCCAGCCCGAGCCAGGGTTGGAGCGCGAGCAACACGCCAGCTGCCGTCGCCACACCCTTGCCGCCCTTGAACTTGAGAAAGACTGGGTAGAGGTGGCCAAGAAACACCGCCACCGCCACCAGCGCCACCGCCCCGTCTTCGAGACCGAAAGCGCCGCCCCAGCGTTGCACGGCCCACACCGCGAACCAGCCCTTGGCCGCATCCCCCACCAGAGTGATCAGCGCCGCGAGCTTGCTGCCCGAACGCAGCACATTGGTTGCGCCCGGGTTGCCCGAGCCGTAGCTGCGCGGATCGGCCAGCCCCATGACGCGGCTGACCAGGACCGCGAAAGAGATCGAACCGAGCAGATAGGCCAGCGCCACCGCGGCAAGCAGATAAGCAAAGTTCATGACCTCAATCCTCGAGGGCGCACTCGACCGGCTGCGCCGCGAGCAGTTGGGTGAGAACCGCCGGTGCGATCGAGACCAGATAACCGCGTCGGCCGCCATTGATGTAGATGCGCGGCAGATCAAGCACGCTCGCCTCGACGTACACCGGCATCGGCTTGCGAGTACCGAAGGGCGAGGTACCGCCCACCTGATAGCCGGTGTGGCGCTGCGCGACCTCGGGCCTGCAGGGCTCGATCCGCTTGCGTCCAGCCTGGCGCGCCAGATTCTTGGTCGAGACCTTGCGATCGCCGTGCATCAGCACCACCAGCGGCTTGGCCGCCTCGTCTTCCATGATCAGGGTCTTGACGACCTGATGCTCGGGCACGCCGAGCGCATCGGACGAGACCGCCGTGCCGCCGTGTTCGACGTAGTCGTAAACGTGTTCACCGAACTCGACCTGGTGTTTGCGCAGCCACTGGGTGGCCGGCGTTTCGGATACGTGGGAATGCTTGGACATGAGACTCAGTGTAACGGCGCGCGACGCCGGCTTTTAGCCACGTGGGTGATGCTGCGCGTGCAGGCTCTTTAGGCGCGCTTGCGCCACATGGGTGTAGATCTGGGTGGTCGAGATGTCGGCATGACCCAGCAACATCTGAACCACCCGCAGGTCAGCGCCGTGATTGAGCAGGTGGGTCGCAAACGCGTGGCGCAAGCCGTGCGGCGAAAGCGGCGCGGTGATCGCCGCCGTGCGGGCATGGCGTTTGACGATGAGCCAGAACGACTGGCGCGTCATCGCCGCCGCGCGCTGGGTGACGAAGACCGCATCCGCGCTGCGCCGCCCCAGCAGCTGCGGGCGCGACAAGGCCAGATAGCGCTCGACCCACAGGCGGGCCTCCTCGCCGAGGGGAACGATGCGCTCCTTGCTGCCCTTGCCCAGCACCCGCACCAGACCTTCCTGCAGCGAGAGCTGGACCAGGCTCAGTTCGACCAGCTCCGACACCCGCAGGCCGGTGGCGTACAGCAGCTCCAGCATGGCTCGATCGCGCAGGCCGAGCACGGTATCGACCTGGGGCGCGGCCAGCAGGGTCTCGACCTGGGCCTCGCTGATCGCGCCCGGGAAGCGCGCCGGCTGACGCGCTGCCTCCAGCCGCAAGGTGGGATCGGCGCTCAGCTTCGATTCGCGCAGGGCCCAGCGATAGAAGCGTCGCAACACCGCCAGCCGGCGGTTGGCGGTCGATGATTGAGTGCCACGGAACTCGTCGGCAAACCAGGCCGAGAGATCGGACTCGGTCGCCGCCAGCAGGCCGCGGCCGTCGAGATAAGCCGCCAGGCCCGACAAGTCGCGCCGGTAGGCGGCGAGAGTATTGGCGGCGAGGCCGTCTTCGAGCCAAATCGCATCGACGAACTGATCGATGATCGGATCGAGGCGGGCGGCGGAGCTCACCGCTGCTGAGCTTCGTGGGCCAGAAGCCATTGCTTGACGCTTTGATGGAATCCGCCCCCGCTGTGAGCAAATCCCCCCAGCCCCGCGGCGGCCACCACGCGATGGCAGGGAATCAGCAGCGGCAGCGGGTTGTCGCCGCAAGCCTGGCCCACGGCGCGCGGCGCCGACCCTAGGTCGGCCGCCAGTTCGCCGTAAGTGCGGGTCCGACCCGCAGGAATCGCGGCGATGGCAGCCCACACCCGGCGCCGGAACTCGGTCGCGGGCGGCAGATCCACCGGATCGAACTGCCAGGCGCGGCCAGCCAGATAGTCCGCCACCTGGTCGGCGAGCCGAGCAGTGGCGGCCGACCGCGGCTCGATCCTCTCGAAGCGCGGCAGAAACACCACTTCTTCGACGCCACCACGCTTTGCCCGGATGCCGACCGCACCAAAAGGTGCGGCCACCACGGCATCGAAGTCGACCGGGCGCCCCGGCTCGGTCAAACGCGAGCGCACGCTCATCATGACTGGCCGAGCAGCCCCTTCTTGAGGCCGGCATCGACCGGCTTGTCGCCCAGCCAGATCCGCAGAACGGCAGAGTAGAAATCCTCGCCCGCGATCGGGTTTCCCTTGGGTTGGCCGTTGACGGTGATGCGGGTGCCGCCTTCCGGCGTGTAGTCGAAGTTGATCAGATCCCCCTTCTTCGCCTCGCCGATGCTCTTCAAGATAGCGTCGAGCGCGTCGATGCGCGGCTTGAGCGCGGCCAGCTGCGCTTCCGGCAGATTGGCTTTCATGCCGTCGTTGAAAGACGAGATGAAACTGTCGGCATCCACCGTGCGCAACAAGCCCAGCGTGACTCGGCGCGGGCCTTTCTCGGCGATCAGCGTCGCCGCCTCGGCGCTTTTCTTCGGAACGTAGAGTCCGGCAGCGTAGACCTTGAAGATCGCGCGGGTACGCAGGCCGGTGCCGTTGAGCTGTAGGGTCTGGCCGGCCAGCTGGGCGGTGGGAGCGAAAGCGATGCCTTCGACCGTCACCGGCTGAGCCGCTGCCGCCCCGGCCAGCAGGGTGAGGCTGGCCGCCGCCAGGCAATTGCGCAGGAACGAATACATGGTGGGTCTCCTCTTCGATGTTGTTGTGTTGTCGAGTGGTGATACAGACAGGTCAAGCGCCCAGGATGCCTTTTTTCAGCCCTTCGTCGGCGGGTTTGCTACCGATCCATACCCTCAGCACGGCGGAATAGAAGTCCTCGCCCTGAATGATCGGTCCCCGCGTTGCACCATTGACGGTCACGCGTATGCCTTCGGCCGGGTTGAAGTCGAAAGTGACGCTGTCGCCGCGGCGTGCCAAGGCGATGGTGCGGATCGTTGCCGTCAAGGATTCGACCTGCTCGCGCCAGAGCGCCAATTGCTCTTCGCTGTGATTGGACTTGAGCCCGTTCTGCAGCGAGGCGACAAACAGGTCGGAATCGACGTCGCGCAGGAAACGCAAAGCCACCCGCTTGGGGCCGCGCTGGGTCGCCAGCTGAGCCGCGTCACTGGATTTCTGGGGCACGTATAGGCCGGCGGCGTAGACCCCCACCATGAAGCGTTGACGCACGCCCACCCCATTGAGCTGGAGTTTGAGCCCGGCCATCTCGAGCGCGTTTTCAAAACGCACTCCCTCGACCGTGGTTTGCGCAGCCGCCGGACCGACGCCCATCCAGGTCGCAGCAAACAGCCCCGCCAACAAGATCCGCCGATTCATTGGCCGCCCTTGCCTTCGAGCCGGGCTCCCGGACTGCGGGCCAGCCCCTTGGGCAGCGGAAACACCACATTCTCCTGCACACCATCGAGCGGCCGCACGCTGGCCGCACCCAGCGAACGCAGGCGTTCTATGAGTTGTTCGACCAGCAGTTCGGGCGCCGACGCGCCGGCGGTCACCCCTACCCGCAACCGTCCCGCCAGCCAGGTGGGGTCGACATGGTCGGCCGAATCCACCAGGTAAGCGGGCACGCCGAAGCGCTCCGCCACCTCCCGCAGACGGTTGGAGTTGGAGCTGCTCGCGCTGCCGATCACCAGCACCACGTCGACCTGCGGCGCCATGAACTTGACGGCGTCCTGACGGTTCTGGGTGGCATAACAAATATCCGCTTTCTTGGGCTCGGCCACGGCCGGGAACCGCTCCTTGAGCGCCGCGATCACCGCGGCAGCGTCATCGAGCGAGAGCGTGGTCTGGGTCACGTAGGCCAGGCGCTCGGGATCGGAAACCTTGAGTCCGGCAACGTCCGCCACGGTCTCCACGAGGTGGATCCCGTCGTCGACCTGCCCCATCGTGCCTTCGACCTCGGGGTGACCGGCGTGGCCGATCATCACGATTTCGCGCCCCTCGGCGCGCATCTTGGCCACTTCGACGTGGACCTTGGTCACCAGCGGGCAGGTGGCATCGAACACCTGCAAGCCGCGCCGTTCAGCCTCGTCTTCGACTCTGCGCGACACGCCGTGCGCCGAAAAAACGACGGTGGCGCCGGCAGGAACTTCATCGAGCGAGCGCACGAAGATGGCGCCCTTGGAGCGCAGATCCTCGACCACATAGCGGTTGTGAACGATTTCGTGGCGGACATAGATCGGCGCGCCATGAACCGCCAGGGCGCGTTCGACGATTTCGATCGCGCGGTCGACGCCGGCGCAGAAGCCGCGCGGCTGGGCAAGCAGGACTTCCATCACAGAACCCCGATGATGTGAGCGGTAAAGCGCAGCGGGCGGCCGGCGAGCGGGTGATTGAAGTCGACCACAACGCTCTCCTCGCCCAGCTCTTTCAGGACGCCGGAGATCCGGGCGCCGTCGGGTGCCGTGAAACGCACCACATCGCCCGGCTGGTAATCGGAATCGGCTTCGGCATTGGCATCGAAGGTCGAACGCGCCAAGGTCTGGACCAGCTGGGCGTTACGTTCGCCGTAGGCTTGCCCTGCCCCCATCTCGATGGTGGTTTGGGCGCCCTCGGCCAGCCCCAGTAGGCGCTCCTCGAGCGGCGCTCCGAGATGGCCCGCACCGAGCTGGAAAGTCGCGGGCTTGCCACCGAAGGTGGAAATGACTTCGCGCTCGACGTTGCCGTCGATCAGCACAAGCCGATAATGCAGCGTCAAATGCGAGCCGCGCTGCACGGTGGGAAGGGTTGTTGCCATGGGCGGCGATTCTAAGCGAGGAGCCGGGCGTGACAATCAAGGACTGGCCTGAAGGTGAACGTCCGCGCGAGCGCCTGGCCTCCCACGGAGCGGCCGCCTTGAGCGACGCCGAACTGCTCGCCATTTTCCTGCGCACCGGCCTGCCCGGCAGTACCGCGCTTGACTTGGCGCGTCGGGCGCTCGATCGCGCCGGCAGCATCAATGCGCTTCTGGCAAGTTCCTGCGCCGACTTCAGCCAGACTCCCGGGCTCGGCCCGGCGAAATGGACCCAGCTTCAAGCCGTGATGGAACTCGCGCGCCGCGCCTTGCGCGAAGACCTTGGCAGCGGGGAGGCGCTCAACTCGCCGCAAAAACTGCGCGACTTCCTCGCGCTGCGGCTGGGCGGACTGGCACACGAGGTTTTCATGGCGCTCTACCTCGACGCCCAGAACCGCCTTCTTGCCGATGAAGTCCTCTTCACCGGCACCCTCACCCAAACCAGCGTTTACCCCAGGGAAGTCGTGAAAGCCGCTCTCAAACACAATGCGGCAGCACTCATCCTGGCGCATAATCACCCCTCAGGCGCGGCCGAACCCAGTCGCGCTGACGAACTGCTCACCGCCAGCCTCAAAAACGCTCTGGCGATGGTCGACGTCAGAGTGCTCGATCACCTCATCGTCGCCGGCAATCGTTCCCTGTCGTTCGCCGAACGCGGCCTGCTATGAAGTACCCGGGCAAGCCCGGAGCAAGATTCTTCCGCCGACCCGCTTGGCAAGCCGGGTGAAAACTCCTTATAATGCTTGGCTTTCTATCTCGCCTTAGCGGAAATCTCGCTACTTGTTCGCAGGGCGCCTCAACTTAAAAGACTGGAGTTAGCGATGGCACGAGTGTGTCAAGTCACCGGCAAGGCGCCGATGGTCGGCCATCACGTCTCGCACGCGAATAACAAGACCAAGCGTCGTTTCATGCCCAACCTGCAGTACCGTCGGTTCTGGGTTGAGAGCGAAAACCGCTGGATTCGCCTGCGTTTGACCACGGCAGCCCTGCGCACGATCGACAAGGTGGGTATCGATTTGGTCCTGGCGGACCTGCGCGCCCGCGGCGCAATCTGATAGGAGTTCACGATGGCCAAGGGCATCCGCGAAAAGATCAAGCTGGAGTCGACCGCAGGCACGGGTCACTTCTACACGACGACGAAGAACAAGCGCACCACCCCCGAGAAGATGGAAATCTCGAAGTTTGACCCGGTGGCTCGCAAGCACGTCCCGTACAAGGAAATGAAGCTGAAATAAGCTTCTGGCTCCGACAAAAAACCCGGCATTGCCGGGTTTTTTGTTTGGTTTTTCCTGCCCCACTAGGATTGGGCCGGCACGCGATCACCAGGATCGGCGGCGCCAAGCGATGGCGCCACCGATCCTTGAACTCAGTTGGCCGCCACCAAGCGGTAGCGGCGAATCCGCAAAGCCGCGTCCTGCAGGGCGCGGATTCCGCTGGCTTCGGCGCGGGCAATCCAATCCTGCAGATGAGCCAGCATCTGTTCGCGCGAACTGGTCGAACGCTCCCAGATCGCCGCCAGCTCGGCCCGCATCTCGACCATGGTTGCCATCGCCTTGCTCTGCGCCATCAGGTCGCGCAGCGCGGTTTGCTGGTCGCTCGGCAAGTGCTCGACCTTCGAGGCGCGCAACCAGCGTTTGAGCGACAAGTGGCGAGCGCGTTCGACGACCGGCGAGTCGCCCAGACGCTTGAGCTCTTCCTTGTAAGTACTGCGCAGGGCACGCGCGTATTTGGCGAGCAGGTCGTAGCGGTTGGCGATCACGGCTTGCAAGGTTTCGCCGTCGACCAGCCGCTTGGGCTCGGCCATCGTCGGCACCGGCGCGCGCCGCAGGACGGTGGCGAGCCGCAAGGCCGACAACACCCGGATATAGGTCCAGCCGAGGTCGAACTCGTACCACTTGACCGAGAACTTGGCCGAGGTCGGGAAAGTGTGGTGGTTGTTGTGCAGTTCCTCGCCGCCGATCCAGAAACCAACCGGGCTGATGTTGGTACTTGCGTCCGGTGCATCGAAATTGCGATAGCCCCAGAAGTGGCCAATGCCATTGATCACTCCCGCGGCGTGGATCGGGATCCACATCATCTGGACAGCCCAGATCGCCAGGCCGATCACGCCGAACAAGGCGAGGTCGATGATGAGCATCAACACCAGCCCCAGCGAGGGGAAACGGGTGAAGACCTTGGTCTCGATCCAGTCGGTCGGCGTGCCGTGGCGAAACCGGGCGATGGTATCGGCGTTTTCGGCCTCGGCCCGATACAGCTCGGCGCCGCGCAGCAGCACCGTCTTGATGCCGCGAGTCTGCGGGCTGTGCGGGTCTTCGGGAGTTTCGCAGCGGGCGTGGTGCTTGCGGTGGATCGCCACCCACTCGTGGGTGAGCATCGCGGTCGACATCCACAGCCAGATCCGGAAAAAAAGCGCCACCGCCGGGTGCAGGTCGAGCGCTCGATGCGCCTGCGAACGGTGCAGATACAGGGTGACGCCAGCGATCGTCGCCTGGGTCATCACCAGGACGGCCAGCAGCAACTGCCACCACGAGAGTTGCAGCAAACCGCCGTCAAGAAATTCTAGTAGATCCATCGTGTCCTCAATGCGCCCGCGGCCGGGCTCAAACCAGAAACGGCGATCGGCGCCAGGTGCGCCGATCAAAACCGAGGACATATTCTACGACGACGGCCGCGGGACAACCCGAATCAACCTGCCAGCCGGCAGGGAATCAGGCAGTCGGCGGCACTGACGACCCGTTCGCGGGCATCGACACGATGCGGACATCGCGTTGGGGGAACGGGATGCTGATGCCTTCCTGCTTGAACCGGCGCCAGATCTCCAGCGCGATGTCCGAGCGGGTACCAAGCGTGCCCTGCTCGGGGTCGCCGATCCAGACCCCGACTTCCAGGTCGATGCCGTCGGCGCCGAAGTTCGTGAGATAGGCTCCGGGCCCCGGGTTGGCCAGGACTCTCGGATGCGCCTTGGCGATCTCGACCATCAAGGCCATCGCCCGCTCAAGGTCGGAGTCGTAGGCCACCGAAACCTTGACCGCCGCTCGCACCGACTTGTCGGTGTAAGAGAGGTTGGTCACCGGCGTCGAGACCAGCATCTCGTTCGGGATGATGGCCTCGGTACCGTCGAGCGCCTTGACCACGGTATAGCGGGTATTGATCTGCGAGACCGTGCCGTTGTACTTGTCGACCGTGATCAGGTCGCCCATCTTCAGGCTGTGATCGAGCAGGATGATGAAGCCGCTCACATAGTTGCTGGCGATTTTCTGCAGGCCAAAACCGAGGCCCACGCCCAGCGCACCGCCAAAGACCGACAGGATCGTGAGGTCGATGCCGACCGCCGACATGCCGAACAACACCGCAAAAATGATCAGCGCGG
Organism: Pseudomonadota bacterium; assembly: GCA_023443095.1. Taxonomy (GTDB): domain Bacteria; phylum Pseudomonadota; class Gammaproteobacteria; order Burkholderiales; family Burkholderiaceae_F; genus JAEZVV01. The sequence goes on along the minus strand of JAEZVV010000141.1, from coordinate 14,424 downwards.
CCTTGGTCAGACGCGACAACACGACGCGGAAATTGGCTTCGATCGAGGTGCGCATCAACCTCGCCTCGACCGCCGCGCCCGCCCACAAGGCGGCAAGCAAGGTCACCGCCACCGTGAACAAGCCCACCAGGACCGACCACAAGGTGAGCGACTCCCCGCCGATCGGCAGCCGCTCGCTCTTGAGCCATTCGACGATATCGCCCAGAACGCCGGTAAGGTGAAGCGCCACCAGCACCCAGATCGTGGTGGCGAGCGTGCGCTCGAACCCGACCAGCAGCCGCGAGCTGGCAAACGCGCTGCGCAGCACATAAACGAAAAGCCGGATCAGGACGAAAGCGCCAAGCAGGACAAGCGCCAGCCGGGTGAACTGCAGCTGCCCGAACTTCGGCAGTACCCCCGCCAGCCGCACCGCCCCCACCCCGAGCACCAGGAACAGCATCGAAGCGGCGGGAAACGCCAATCGCTTGACGGCGTCGGTCGACAGCCGCATCGCGTGGCCGGCTACGCCGCCAAGTGCCGCGCTGGCCTCTTGTTTGGCCTGGAGCCGGCTGCGCAGCCAACGCGAAACGATCCAGCCCAGCGCCAGCGCGGCTGCAATCACAACAAACTGCCAAACAATCGTCGGCCGCGCCAGGCCGGCCTCGATAGCTTCGAGGACTTCGCCGATCAGGGTGGCAGCGGGCAAGGCATCCTGGCTCATCGCGACCTCAGTCGATTCTTTCGAGTACCGCGCCGAAAAAGCCGTCGGTATTGTTCAAGTGCGGCAACATGACGAAATACGGACCGAAGCGCTCGACATGTTCGGGCGCGAGCTTGACGCCCTGCGCGGCCAGCACATCGGGGGCCGACACCAGTTCGAACTCGGGATGTTCGGCCAGAAAGTCCTCGATCACGGCCTGATTCTCCTGCTCGAGCATGGAACAGGTCGCATACACCAGGCGGCCACCGCGCTTGACGAGTTTGGCCGCGGCGCGGATCACCGAATGCTGAATCTCGTTGATACGCGCCATCTCCTCCAGGTCGAAGCGCCATTTCAGGTCAGGATTGCGCCGCAGCGTGCCCGTGCCCGAACATGGCGCATCAACCAGCACCCGGTCCATCTTGCCGTAGAGACGCTTGACGCGCAGGTCGGCTTCGTTGCGGATCGCCACCGGATGCACGTTCGACAAGCCGGCGCGGCGCATGCGCGGCGTCAGCGCGGCCAGGCGCTTCTCGTTGACGTCGAAGGCATAAAGCCGGCCGGTCGAACGCATCAGGGCGCCCAGCGCCAGGGTCTTGCCGCCGGCACCAGCGCAGAAGTCGCACACCATCTCGCCGCGACGCGGCTGGACCAGGCGGGCGATCAGCTGGCTGCCCTCGTCCTGGACGTCGATCTTGCCGTCGCGGTAGATCGGCCACGACGTCAGGCCCGGCTTGGTGAAGAGCCGCACGCCCTCAGGCGAATACGGCGTTGCCTCGGCGCGCACTCCGTGCTGCTCGAGATCGACGAGGATCTCCTCGCGCTTGGCCTTGAGCAGGTTGACGCGAAGGTCGAGCGGCGCACCTTCCTTCATCGACTCGAACAAGGCCTCGGCGTCGTCCGGGTACTGGGCCAGGATCGCGTCGTAGAGCCAGGTCGGCACTTCGGCCCGCACCGCGGCCGGCGCAAGTTTCATCTTGACGCTCAGCATGTTGTCGAGCGTCTTGGCGTCGCGGCCGACCGCGCGTTCGTCGAGCGCATCGCGCCCGTGCTGCCGCGCCAGGGTCACCAGCGCCGCCATCCGCGGCGCCCGGACCGGTACCGCCGGCTGCATCATCCAGGCCAGCGTCGCCATCCGGCGCACGGCATAAAAGATGCCTTCGGCGATCAGGCTACGGTCGCGGCTGCCCAGTTGCGGGTTGCGGCGGAAATAGAGCGACATCAAGACGTCGGCCGGGCCGTCGAGCTTGAGCACCATCGCCAAGGCCGAGGCCAGTTCGTCGATCACCAGTGCGGTCACCCGCACCTGGCCCGGCGCCCGCGGCGCCATCTGCGGGTTGCGCCGATGGCTTTCATCGTGAGTGCGGCGCTCTTCCGGCGACATCGCCGCGCGCCGCTCGGCTGCCGCTTTCTGGCGGTCGGTCAGCTTCTTGGCCGGGCGTGTCGCCCCCGCGCGCGGGGTGGACGGGCGCGGACCCGACGGCTTGCGCGACCCGGGCGTCTTGGGGCTGAGAGGCGACTTCTTCATTGATCAGCCCCCTGGGCAAACACCGTCAGTTGCTGGGCCGTGTTCGGCGTCATGCGAACCCGGCCTTCGGACCAGCTGACCTGCCCCTCGATCAGGGCACGCACTGCGCGCGGGTAAAGCCGGTGCTCCTGCTCGAGCACACGCGCGGCCAGGCTGGCTTCGTCGTCCTCGGGCCAGACCGGCACCACGGCCTGCGCCACGATCGCACCGGCGTCGACCTCGGCCGAGACGAAATGCACGGTCGCGCCGTGAACCCTCACCCCGGCAGTGAGCGCCTGGCGATGGGTGGCCATGCCCGGAAAAGCCGGCAGCAAGGAAGGGTGGATGTTGATCATCCGCCCTTCGTAGTGGCGGACGAAACCTTCGGTGAGCACGCGCATGAAGCCGGCGAGCACCACAAGTTCGGGCTGGAAGCGGTCGATCACCGTCGCCAGTTCGGCATCGAAGCTCTCGCGCGAGGCGTGGGCGCTGTGGTCGACCACCCGGGTCGTGATGCCGGCGGCCTGGGCCGTGGCCAGGCCCGCCACTTGCGGGCGATTGGAGATGACGGCGGCGATACGCACGCCCAAGGTCCCGGCCCAGTCTTCGGCGCGGGCGGTGTCAATGAGGGCCTCGAGGTTGCTACCGCGGCCGGAGATCAGCACAACTAGATTCTTCATGGACCGATTCTAACGGGCGAGCGGACCTATCCCATTCGCGCTTGCCCCGTCTCATGTTCCGCGCAGATGAACAGCGGCGGCGACCGAAGTCGGCGCCAGCGCTCCGTATAATTTGGTTCTTTCCGTCCGAATCAGTCTCCATGCGGGTTTTCAGGGGCATCCCCAATCTTGCCGACCGCGCCGACTGCGCGCTTGCGATCGGCAATTTCGACGGCGTCCACCGCGGCCACCAGGCTTTGCTGGCGCAAGTGGCGCAGGCTGCCCGCGCGCGCGGCATCGAGGCCGCCGTGCTCACTTTCGAGCCGCACCCGCGCGAACTCTTCACGCCCGAGTCGGCCCCGGCTCGCATCTCGAACATCCGCGACAAGCTCGAAGGCCTCGCCGCCTGCGGCGTCGACCGGGTCTACGTCAAACATTTCAACCGCCGCTTTGCCAGCCGCAGCCCGCAGGACTTCATCGACCAGGTGCTGGTCGACGGTCTGCGCACCCGCTGGCTGCTGGTCGGCGAGGATTTCCGCTTTGGCGCCCGCCGCGCCGGCGACGTGAAGCTGCTGGCGGCGGCCGCGGCGGGCGGCGGCTACGAGTTTCACGTCATGCCGACGGTGCAGGAAGGGTCGATCCGGGTCTCGAGTTCGGCCGTGCGCGAGGCGCTGGCCGCGGGCGAGTTGCAGCGCGCCGGCACCCTGCTCGGCCGCCCCTACGGCATCAGCGGCCGCGTCCTGCACGGCGCCAAGCTCGGCCGCACCATCGGTTTTCCCACCCTCAACCTGCGAGTGGCGGGCAGTCGCAGCGGCGGCCGGCCGGTCTTGCACGGCGTCTACACGGTGCGCGTCCACGGGCTCGCACCTGCGCCCGTCGCCGGCGTGGCAAGCGTTGGCCTGCGCCCCACCGTCACCGCCGATGGCCACTGGCTGGTCGAAGTGCACCTGTTCGACTTTGCCGAGCAGGTCTACGGCCGCCTCGTGCGGGTCGAGTTCGTGCACAAGCTGCGCGACGAAGAGAAGTACGATTCCCTGGCGGAGCTGACCGCCGCCATCGCGCGCGACGCGGTTCGCGCACGCCAGTTGCTGGCGCTGCCCGGAGTGGCCGCCAGCACCTGATCCACTTTTGTTTCACTCACCCTTGAAGAGCCCGAGGGGGCCAAGGAGTCTCGATGGCTGACGCCAAGAAGGCGGCTAACGCTGCCAGCAAGAAGTACCCGCTCAATCTTCCCGATACTGCATTCCCGATGCGCGGCGACCTCGCCAAACGCGAGCCGCAGTGGGTTGCGCAGTGGGAAGAAAAGAAGCTCTACGCCGCGATCCGCGCCGCCCGCGCCGGCGCCAAGAAATTCATCCTGCACGACGGCCCGCCTTACGCCAACGGCGAGATCCACATCGGCCACGCGGTGAACAAGATCCTCAAGGACATGATCGTCAAGTCCAGGATCCTGGCGGGTTTCGACGGCGTCTACGTACCGGGCTGGGACTGCCATGGCATGCCGATCGAGATCCAGATCGAAAAGCTGTTCGGCAAACACCTGCCGCGCGACGAGGTGCAGGCCAGGGCCCGCGCCTACGCGACCGAGCAGATCGCCAAGCAGATGAAGGACTTCAAGCGCCTGGGCGTGCTGGGCGACTGGGATCACCCCTATCTGACGATGGACTTCAAGACCGAGGCGGCCGAGATTCGCGCACTTGGCAAGATGGTCGAGCGCGGCTTCGTCTACCGCGGACTGAAACCCGTCAATTGGTGCTTCGACTGCGGTTCGGCGCTGGCCGAGGCCGAAGTCGAATACCAGGACAAGAAGAGCCCGGTGATCGACGTCGCCTTCCCGCTCGCCGCCGACGACCTCGCCCGCGTCGCCGAGACCTTTGGCCGCCCTGCTCTCGACAAGCCCACCTTCACCGCGATCTGGACCACCACTCCGTGGACCATCCCCGCCAACCAGGCGCTCAACATGCACCCCGAGCTGGTGTATGCGCTGGTCGACACCGGTGACCGCTACCTGATCCTGGCCGAAACCCTGGTTGCTTCCTGCCTCGAGCGCTTCGGCCTCAAGGGCAAGGTGGTCGCCACCGCGACCGGCGACAACTTCGAAGGCGTCCGCTTCAAGCACCCGCTCGCAGGGCTCGACGCCGGCTACGACCGGTTTTCGCCGGTCTACCTGGCCAACTACGTCGACGCCACCGCCGGCACCGGCATCGTGCATTCGGCGCCCGCCTACGGTGTCGACGACTTCCTCTCGTGCAAGGCCAACGGCGTCGCCAACGACGACATCCTCAATCCGGTCCAGGGCGACGGCGTCTACGCCGACTGGCTGCCGCTGTTTGCCGGCCTCAAGATCTGGGACGCCAACCCCAAGGTGATCGACGCGCTGCGTGTGGCCGGTCACCTTTTGCACGGCGGCAGCCAGGTCCACAGCTACATGCACTGCTGGCGCCACAAGACGCCGCTGATCTATCGCGCCACCAGCCAGTGGTTCGTGCGCATGGACGGCGAAACGGCCGACAGCAAGGGGGTGATGCAGACGGAAACCGTGGGCGAGACCCTGCGCCAGACGGCGCTTCACGCGGTCGAGGCGACCCGCTTCTTCCCCGCCTGGGGCCAGGCACGCCTGCACGGCATGATCGCCAACCGCCCCGACTGGTGCATCTCGCGCCAGCGCAACTGGGGGGTGCCGCTGCCCTTCTTCGTCAACAAGTCGACCGGCGAACTGCATCCGCGCACGCTCGAGTTGCTTGAACTCGCCGCGCAGAAGGTCGAGGCGGGGGGCATCGAAGCCTGGTCCAAGGCGAGCGTGGCCGATTTCCTGCCTGCCGCCGAGGCGGCTTTGTACGACAAGACCACCGACATTCTCGACGTCTGGTTCGACTCGGGCACCACCCATCGCACCGTGATGCGAGGCTCGCATGCCGAAGACCTGGCCTACCCCGCCGACCTTTACCTGGAAGGCTCGGACCAGCACCGCGGCTGGTTCCACTCGAGCCTGCTGACCGGTGCCGCGATCGACGGCCGTGCGCCCTACAACGCGCTCCTGACCCACGGCTTCGTGGTCGACGCCCACGGCCGCAAGATGAGCAAATCGGTCGGCAACGTGGTGCGGCCGCAGGAAGTCAGCGACAAGCTCGGCGCCGAGATCATTCGCCTGTGGGTGGCCGCCACCGACTATTCGGGCGAACTGTCGATCGGCGACGAGATCCTCAAACGTGTGGTCGAGAGCTACCGCCGGATCCGCAACACGCTGCGTTTCCTGCTTGCCAACACCAGCGACTTCGACATCACCCGGGACGCCGTGCCGGTCGAGCAGATGCTCGAGCTCGATCGCGCCGCCATCGCCCGTGCCGCCCAGTTGCAGACCGAGGTCCTAGCGCATTTCGAGACTTTCGAGTTCCACCCGGTGGTGGCCAAGCTCCAGACCTTCGCCTCGGAAGACAACGGCAGTTTCTACCTCGACATCCTCAAGGACCGCCTCTACACCACTGCGCCCGACTCGCACGCCCGGCGCTCGGCGCAGACCGCCTTGTGGCATATCACCGCAAGTTTCTTGCGCATGATCGCGCCCTTCCTGTCGTTTACGGCGGAAGAGGCGTTTGCGGTGTTCAGCCCGAACGCGACCGGCACCATCTTCACCGAGACCTTCCACGAGTTGCCGGCGATCGCCGGCGGCGAAGCCCTGCTCGCCAAATGGAACGAGGTGCGGGTCGTTCGCGCCGAGATCCAGAAGCAGATCGAGGCCCAGCGCGAAGCCGGCAAGGTGGGCTCCAGCCTGCAGGCCGAGATCGACATCTGGGCCCACGGCGAACGCCACGCCCTGCTCGCCAGCCTGGGCGACGAGCTGCGTTTCGTGACCATCACCAGCCGCGCCACCCTGCACCGGGCCGCTCGCCCGGAGGACGAAAAAGTTCTGGTCACGCCGAGCGAGCACCAGAAATGCGAGCGCTGCTGGCACTACGTCGAGGACGTCGGCCACAACCCCGAGCACCCGACCCTGTGTGGCCGCTGCATCACCAACCTGTTCGGCGCGGGCGAAACGCGCAGGGTGGCCTGATGGCCGGGCGCGGCGGCTTTGCCCGCAGCAAGAGCTGGTGGCAGAAGCTCTACCCCTGGCTGCTGCTGGCGGCGCTGGTGGTCGTGCTCGACCAGCTCAGCAAGGTGGTGATCGAACGCGTGTTCGACTACGGCGATTCGCGTCCGGTCACCAGCTTCTTCAACCTGGTGCTCACCTACAACGAAGGCGCGGCGTTTTCGTTCCTGGCGGGTGCGGGGGGCTGGCAGCGGCACTTCTTCACGGTGGTCGGCCTGGGGGCTTCGGCCTTCATGGCCGTGCTGCTCGCGCGCCACGGCACGCAAAAGCTTTTCTCCACCGCGCTGGCCCTGATCATGGGCGGGGCGATCGGCAACGTGATCGACCGCGTCGCTTACGGCCACGTGATCGATTTCCTCGACTTCCACGCGAAGGGCTGGCACTGGCCGGCCTTCAACGTGGCGGACATGGCGATCGTGTGCGGCGCGGCCCTGCTTGTGCTCGACGAACTGCTGCGGGTCCGAAAGTCCCGCTAAGCTGGGAACCATGGAACTTCAAGGCAAACACATCCTCGTCGGTCTGACCGGCGGGATCGCCGCGTACAAGGTCTGCGAGTTGGTGCGGCGCCTGCGCGACGAAGGCGCGGCCGTGCAGGTGGCAATGAGCGCCAACGCTCAGCACTTCGTCACGCCCACCACGATGCAGGCGCTCTCCGGCCGGCCCGTCGCCACTGACCAGTGGGGCGCCGAAGGCGCACGCGTGCCCGACGCCATGCCGCACATCGCCCTCACCCGCGGCGTCGACCTGATGCTGGTGGCCCCGGCCTCGACCAACTTCATCGCCAAGGCGGCCAACGGCATCGCCGACGATCTCTTGAGCACGCTCGCGGTGGCGCGCGCCTGCCCGCTGCTCGTGGCCCCGGCGATGAACGTCGAGATGTGGTCACACCCGGCGACCCAGCGCAATCTGGCCCAGCTCAAGGCCGACGGCGTCCGCCTGCTCGGCCCGGCCAGTGGCCAGCAGGCCTGCGGCGAAGTCGGCGCCGGCCGCATGCTCGAGGCCTCCGAGCTGCTGACCGAAGTGATCGCCTTTTTCCAGCCCCAGCGGCTCGCCGGCAAGCGCGTCTTGATCACGGCCGGCCCCACTTTCGAGCCGATCGACCCGGTGCGAGGCATCACCAACCTGTCTTCGGGCAAACAAGGTTTTGCGCTCGCCCGCGCCGCGCGAGAGGCCGGCGCCGAGGTGGTGCTGGTCGCCGGCCCCACGGCCCTGCCCACGCCGGCGGGCGTGCGCCGGATCGACGTCATCACCGCGCGCGAGATGCTGGCGGCAGTGCTGGCCGAGGTGGCGTCCAGCGACATCTTCATCGGCGTGGCCGCCGTAGCCGACTGGCGCGTGGCCAAGGCCAGCCAACAAAAAATCAAGAAAAGGCCGGGCTCGCCGCCGCCGGCGCTCGAGTTCGAGTTGAACCCCGACATCCTCGCCACAGTTGCGGCAAGTCCGGTCCGGCCCTTCTGCGTCGGCTTTGCCGCCGAGAGCGAAAACGTGCTCGATTACGCCCGCGCCAAACTCGTCGCCAAGAAACTGGACCTGATTGTTGCCAACCGCGCGCAGGACGCGCTCGGCGCCGATGGCAACGACATCACCCTGATCGACGCCGACGGCGCCACCGCGCTCGGACAGGCAACCAAACTCGAACAGGCGCGTCGGATCGTCGCCGCGATCGCCCAACGGATCTCGCCATGAACCTGTCTCAGGAGCCGCCCAACGGCGATTTCGTCGCCTACATCGAACGCCTGCAGCGCGAATCGCTGGCCCGGCACACGGGCGGCCAGGCTCACCCGGCGCCTCTCACAACCCACCTGTCCACCGAACCCGCAGCGGCCCCGCAGACGAGCGGTGCGCTCAGCGCGGAGCAGGCGCGCGAGCTGATCGCCAAGCTCGGCGGCGGCCAGTTCAAGCTCGAACAAGTTTTCCCCATGCTCTCGATCGGGATCGGCACCCTGATCCTGATCGCCACCGTGGTCGGCAACGAAGGACCTTTCAACTTCTTCATTGGCGTGGGTCTCATCATCTGGGGCGCCAAGCGCCTCGAATTCCTCAAGAAGAAGTCTGCTTCATGAATGTCGATGTCAAGATTCTCGATCCCCGCCTGCACGACGCCCTGCCCGACTACGCTACCCCTGGCTCGGCCGGCCTGGACCTGCGCGCCTGTCTCGATCAGGAGCTGGTGATCGAACCCGGCCAGACCGTTCTTATCAAGACCGGCATGGCGATTCACCTGGCGGACCCCGGCTACGCCGCGCTGATCCTGCCGCGCTCGGGGCTGGGCCACAAACACGGCATCGTGCTCGGCAACCTGGTCGGCCTGATCGACTCGGACTACCAGGGCGAGCTGATGGTCTCGACCTGGAACCGCGGCACCACGGCCTTCACCCTGAAGCCGATGGAGCGCCTGGCGCAGCTGGTGATCGTTCCGGTGGTGCAGGCCAAGTTCAACGTGGTCGAGGATTTCTCCGCCAGTGAGCGTGGCGCGGGCGGCTTCGGTTCGACCGGCAAACACTGATGGCTGCAAGCTCCGGCCTGCGCCCTGCGCGCGGGCCGCTCTCCTGGCTCGCCCGCGGCCTGCTCAAGCTCGCCGGCTGGAAGGTCGATTTCGCTCCCCTGCCCGAGCCGCGCGGCATCATCATCGTCTATCCGCACACCTCGAACTGGGACTTCATCGTCGGCATCCTTGCCAAATGGGCGCTCGGCCTTCCCTTCCGCTTCGTCGGCAAGGAAAGCCTGTTCCGCGGGCTGACCGGCGCCACGCTGGGCCGCCTGATCCGCGCCTGGGGCGGCATGCCGGTCAACCGCCACGACCCGCAAGGCGCGGTCGGGCAGATCGCCGCGATGATGCAAGCCCAGCCCTGGTGCTGGCTGGCGATGGCGCCCGAAGGTACGCGCTCGCATCGCGACACGATCCGCTCGGGCTTTTATTTCCTTGCGCTGCAAGCGGACCTGCCGGTCGGGCTGTGTTTCTTCGACTTCAAGCGCAAGCTGATCGCCTGCCCACGCTTCGTTCGCATGAGCGGCGATATCCCGAAAGACCTCGCCATGCTGCGTGAGTTCTATCAGGACAAGGCCGGCTTCAAACCCCACAACGCCAGCACGATAGCGTTTCGCGAGCACTGAGCCGCTCGCGACCCGTCTCGCCGCCTAGCCGTCGCTGGCTGTCAGCCTGCGGCACTTCAACCATCGAGCCACGCGCCCTCGCCCCGGCGCGTTGAACTCGGCGCCTCCTTACCGACATGACGACGCTAGAACCGACTCCGCCAGACGCCGAACCCGACACCGATGCCAACATCCAGGAAGCTCGCCGCTGGCGCGCCGACGGTTGGACCGCGCAGGTCATCAAGAACGAAGACGATGAAGGCTGGGCCGTGGTCATGACCCTCGACGGCGAGACCGAGCCCGCGCTGGTTGGCCCCTGGACGATGGGCCGCGACAAGAAGAGTCCCAAGCCGCTCGACGGTCCGGCATTCTCGACGCTGGTGAAGACGGCGTCCGAAGTGCTGCGCCGACACGAACAGCAGTTGCACGCCATGCTGCACAAGAGCGTGTGGGTGAACACGGCTTCGGCGCGCCTGAAGGTGACCCTCGACATCACTCCGGACGACGAAAACCCGTCAGCCGTGCTGAGCGCCTTCGATGAATCCGATGAGTCCGTTGCTCAGGTGAACGTCGCACCCCACTTCAAACTCAACACCGCGAGCGCGACTACCTGGATCGAGAACGAGTTTCGCAAACCCAAATAATCGGACCGCGGACCGGCACTGGCGTGCCATCCCGCGGCCTCTCAGTCGTTGCGCGGGCCGAACTCAAGCAATCGGCCTGAAACACTTCCGGAAGCTCGCGATCGCCCCCAGGTTGCTGACCTTGATCTTGCCCATGATGAAGGCGCTCTCGGCCTTCATCTTGCCGGTCTCGACGTCGAAATAGGTCTGGGCGTTGGTCTTGACCAGGCAGGTCGCCTCGCCCGTCAGAGCCCCCCTTTCGACTTCGACACTGCCGTCGACAGTGCGCACCGTGTAGAGCGTCTTGGTCGGACCGTCGGCGAGTTCGAAATGGAACACGCTGTTCAAGAGGTTGGCGGGCGCGGCGGCGCGATCGAAGCGGGCGGGCAGCCCGGTGAAGATGTCGTCAATGGTGGCGGGTTGGCTCATGCGGGTCTCCTGGTTTTGTTGGGGGTCAGACGGGGTAGACGGGGTTGCGACGGACCGAGAAGACCTCGTCCTTGCTCGAGTAGAGCTCGAAGCGGCGCACCAGCTCGCCGCGCAGGCGGTCGTAGTTGACGACGTGATCGACGTGTAATTCACTCGCGAGCTTGTAGATGTCGACGTATTCGGAATACTCGGCGCGCTTTTCCGCGATGAAAGCGGCGCGATCGGCCTGCGGCAGCTCGGCGATCACGTTGGCGTAGACCGCGTTGATCGCCGCTTCCGGGCCCATTACCGCGATCTGGCCGCTGGGCAGGGCGAGCGTCGCGTCGGTGCCGAAGGCCGGCCCCGCCATGGCGTAGAGCCCGGCGCCGAAACACTTGCGCACCACCACGCAGATCTTGGGCACCGTGGCCTGGCTCATGGCGGCGATGAACTTGGCGCCGTGGCGGATGATGCCGGTACGTTCGACCTGGCTGCCGATCATGTAACCCGGCACGTCCGACAGAAACAGCAGCGGGATGTTGTAGGCGTTGCAGAAGGCGCAGAAGCGGGCGCCCTTGTCGCTCGAGTCGGAAAACAGCGTGCCGGCCTTGACCTTGCTCTGGTTGGCGACGATCCCGACCACCTTGCCGTTGATTCGCGCCAGTCCCGTGATCAGTTCGGCTGCATAGAGCCTCTTGAGTTCAAGAAAGCTCTCGGCATCGACGATCGCGGCGATGAGCTCGAGCATGTCGAACGGGGCCTTGTCGGATTCCGGAATGATGTCGGCGAGCGACTTCCGGTTGGCCGGAGCCCGCGCTGGCGCCAGCGGCGGCTTTTCGCTGAAGTGCGACGGCAGGTAGGAAAGCAGGCGCTGCACAAACTGGATGGCATCGTCCTCGTCGCGGGCGAGGTAGTCGCCCAGGCCCGAGACCGTGCAGTGCATGCGCGCGCCGCCCATTTCCTCAGCGGTGACTTTCTCGCCGATCGCCATCTCGGCCATGCGCGGGCTTGCCAGATACGCGCTCGTCGCTCCCTCGACCATCACCACGATGTCGGAGAAGGCCGGCACATACGCCGCGCCCGCCGGTGACGGCCCGAACAGCACGCAGATCTGTGGCACCACGCCGGACATCTTGATCTGGTTGTAGAAGATCTTGCCGCCCGCGCGCCGCCCCGGGAACACGTGCATCTGCTCGGTAATCCGGGCGCCGGCCGAATCGACCAGCAAGACTATCGGCAGTTTCAGCTTCATTGCCGTTTCTTGCAGACGGATCACCTTCTCGACGCCCTTGGCGCCCCAGGAACCCGCCTTGACCGTGGCGTCGGCCGCCATCACCGCCACCGCGCGGCCGCCGATGCGACCAATGCCGGTGACGGAACCGTCGGCCGGCAGATCCGCGCTTTCGCATTCGGCGAAAAAACCATCCTCGATCTCGAGCGGCCCGTCGAGCAGCCGCCGGATGCGCTCCCGCACGAAAAGCTTGTTCTGCTCGGCCAGGCGCGCGTGGTACTTGGGCGCGCCGCCCGCGCCGATACGAGCCACCTCGGCCTCGTGCTTGGCGATGCGCGCGGCGTGTTGTTCGGTGCTGCGGATGACGACGGGGTCGATTCCGTCGTCAGGCTGGAAATCTTGGTCGGGGCTGCCCATGGGACTCTCCTCTCAGGCGGTCTGGATGCCGAGTCGCTCACGCAGAAAACTCGTGTCGAAGCGGCCGGCTTGAAACTCGGGGTCGGCGGCGATGCGCTTCAACACCGCGAGGTTGGTCTTGAGCCCATCGATCACCGTCGCCTCGAGCGCGGCGGCAAGGCGGGCAATCGCCTCGGCGCGGTTATCGCCGTGGACCACGAGCTTGGCGATCATCGAGTCGTAGAACGGGCTGATGCGGCTGCCCGCCACCACGCCGGTATCGACCCGGATACGCTCGCCCGCCGGCCACGCCAGGCGCTCAATGGTTCCCGGCGCAGGAAAGAGAGTGGCGGGGTCCTCGGCGCAGATCCGGACCTCGATCGCGTGCCCGATCGGCTCGCGCGGCGCGATCGAGAGCGGCTCTCCCATCGCCACCCGCAACTGCTCGGCGACCAGATCGATCCCTTGCACGAACTCGGTCACCGGGTGTTCGACCTGGATCCGGGTGTTCATCTCCATGAAATGGAACTGGCCGTCGGCGCCGAGCAGGAACTCGATCGTGCCGGCGTTGCGATAGCCGATGCTGCGCGCCAGCGCCACCGCCGCCTCGCCCATGCGGTGGCGCAGGTCGGCGTCGACAATCGGCGAGGGCGACTCCTCGAGCACCTTCTGGTGGCGGCGCTGGAGGCTGCACTCACGCTCGCCCAAATGAATCACCTGACCGTGGTGATCGCCGAAGACCTGGATCTCGATGTGCCGGGGGCGTTCGATGAACTTCTCGACATAAACCGCGTCGTTGCCAAAGAAGTTGCGGGCACGGGTCTGAATGCCTTCGATCGATCTCGTCAGGGCGTCGGCCGAGTCGAGCCTGGCGATGCCGATTCCGCCGCCGCCGGCGGCCGCCTTGAGCATGACCGGATAACCCACGCGATCGGCAACCACGACCGCCTGGTCGGCCGAGATTGCGCCGTCGCTGCCGGGCGCCACCGGCACGCCGGCCGCGCGTGCCGCCGCCAGAGCCGCCACCTTGTCGCCCATCAGGCGGATGCTGGGCGCGCTGGGGCCGACCCAGATCGCTCCGGCCTCGACCACGGCCTGAGCGAATCCCGCGTTCTCCGACAGTAGACCGTAACCGGGGTGAACCGCGTCGGCGCCGCTGCGGCGCAAGGCATCGATCAGGACATCGGCGTTGGCGTAACTCTTGGGCACGGGCGGCGGGCCGATCTCGACCGCGCAGTCGGCCGCAGCCACATGCGGCGCGTCGCGGTCGGCCTCGGAAAAAACCGCCACCGTCTCGATCCCGAGGCTTTGGGCGGCGCGGATCACTCGGCACGCGATCTCGCCCCGGTTGGCGACCAGCAGCCGCTTCATCAGTCGATCACCACCATTACGTCGCCTTCGTTAACGAAGGTCTCGGGCGGCGCCTTGATCTCGGTGACGGTGCCGGCCACCTCGGCCTGATGCGGAATCTCCATCTTCATCGATTCGAGGATCAGGACGTCCTGCCCCGCTTCGACGCTCTGGCCGACTTCCACCAGCACTTTCCACACCGTGCCGCTCATCGTCGCTGTGACTTTGGTCATAAGCTGTTCTCCTGGATTGACGGCGGATGCGGTGTTAGCGGCCGCTCCACTGCGGGGCACGCTTTTCGAAGAAGGCCATCGCGCCTTCCTTCATGTCGGCGCTTTTCAAGACCACGTTGCGAAAGGCGTTCATCACCTCGATCACATCCGCTCCGTGC
>JAEZVV010000191.1 GCA_023443095.1 Pseudomonadota bacterium | reverse complement strand
GCATGAGCCGCTTTCCGACCAGATCGATGTCGATGTCCTGCTCGACACCGACGGCCCGCTTTCGTTCCGCCGCCCCGGCATCGGCCCCGACGTGGTGCGCAAGCTGCGCCGGGGGCACTGGGTCGTGCGTTCGGAGATCGACTTGCACGGCCTGCGGATAGATGAGGCCCGCAAAGAACTCGGCGCCTTCCTGAGCGAGGCGTCGCAACTCGGCGTGCGCTGCGTGCGCGTCATCCACGGCAAGGGTTTGGGGTCCAAGGACCGCCAGCCCGTGCTCAAGGAAAAGGTCCGCGCCTGGCTGGTCCAGCGCGAAGAAGTGATTGCTTTTGCCCAGGCCCGCGCCGCCGAAGGCGGATCCGGTGCGCTGGTGGTGCTTCTGACGCCCGACAGGCGATCTCCGCGTAAAACGAGTCGATGAACCTATTACAACTATTACAGCTGCTCGAATTCATCGGAGTGGTCGCTTTTGCCCTGTCTGGCGTGATCGAAGGCAAACGCAAGAAGGTCGATCCCGTCGGCGTGTTCGTGCTCGCCTTCATCACCGCTTTCGGCGGCGGTACCGTGCGCGACCTGCTGCTCGACCGTCGTCCCTTTTACTGGGTGCAGCACGAGTCCTACGTGCTGGTCGTCTTCGCCATGACCCTGGCCGCGCCCCTCGTGATGAAGCTCACGCACCGCCACCTTCCGCTCTGGCTGTTCATCCTGGCCGACGCCGTGGGTCTGGCACTTTTTTCGGTGGCCGGCACCGCGATGGCGATCGAGGCCGGTCTGCCGGCCTTCTCCGCCACCATGGTAGGGGTCATCACCGGCGTCTTCGGCGGCCTGCTGCGCGATGTCTTCCTCAACGAAGTGCCGATGGTTCTCAACGACGGCAAGCCCTACGCCACGGTGGCTTTCGCCGGCAACTGGATCTATCTGGCTCTGGTCTGGCTCGGCCTGAGCGAGTTCAGCTCGCTCTGGATCGCGTCGGTGGCGACGGTGGTGATCCGCATGCTGGCCTGGCGGCGCGAATGGCGAGTCGCTTACTGAGAAGCCTCAGTCGCGGCGGCTTGACCAACGCTTGAAATAACACTTGCCGCCTGCGCCCGAGCAGACGAACAACCAGTGCACGTCGCCGTCGGTGACTTCGTAGGGCGCATAGCCGCGGGCCTGCTTCTTGGCGATATAGGTCGTGATCGCCGGGTCGGGCTCGAGCGGCCGGGAATACGGCTTGAGCTGTTCTTCAAGGGCGGCGAAATCCTGGCTGGGAAAATGGAACCAGCCCTGGGCCTCGCCGCCGTCGAGATGGCGCACCACGCGGATCAGGGTCGCTGACGCAGGCACCACCGGCGGCAGCCAGGCCTGCTCGAACACGCCGGCCACCGCCGCATCCGCATAGGTGGCGTATTCGTCGCTGGCCTTGCCGCAGGCCGTCAGTACCAGGGCCACCAGCACGGCCCCGCAAACAGCAAAACCCTTGAGCATCAGACCGCCGCTTCCCCGGTTTCGCCGGTACGGATGCGCACCACCTGTTCGATCGGCGTCACGAAAATCTTGCCGTCGCCGATCTTGCCGGTGCGGGCCGCCTTCTGGATGGCCTCGATCGCCTGCTCGACGAGATCGTCGGCCACCACCGCTTCGACCTTGACCTTGGGCAGGAAGTCGACCACGTATTCGGCCCCCCGGTAGAGCTCGGTGTGGCCTTTCTGCCGGCCGAAACCCTTGACCTCGGTCACGGTCAGCCCCGACACGCCGACGTCGGCCAGCGCTTCACGCACCTCGTCGAGCTTGAAGGGTTTGATGACGGCGGTGACTTGTTTCATGGCTGGCTCCTGAGTGGGGTCAATGCAAATAAGTGCGGTCGAGAAGGGGGCGGAATGGAAGAAGGGCGGCGCCTGCGGACGCTCACGCCTCCTCCTCGCGGAAGCGGTTGGTGATGGGGTAGCGCCAGTCGCGGCCGAAACCGCGGTGGGTGACCCGGATCCCGATCGGGCTCTGGCGGCGCTTGTATTCCGAACCGCGGATCAGGCGGACCACGCGGCGCACGGTCGCCTCGTCGAAGCCCGCAGCGAGCAATTCGCCAATGGATTCGCCCTGCTCCATGTAGCGCTCGATGATGGCGTCGAGCACCTCGTAAGGCGGCAGAGAATCCTGGTCGGTCTGGTCGGGCCTCAGCTCGGCACTCGGGGCGCGGCTCAGGATGCGTTCGGGAATCACCGGCGAGACCGCGTTGCGGTAGGCGCACAGGCGATAGACCAGGGTCTTGACCAGGTCCTTGATCACCGCGAAACCGCCGGCGAGGTCGCCGTAGAGAGTCGAGTAGCCAACCGCGGTCTCGCTCTTGTTGCCGGTCGTGAGCACGATGGAACCGTATTTGTTCGACAGCGCCATCAGCAGCGTGCCGCGAATGCGCGCCTGCAGGTTTTCCTCGGTCGTGTCCCAGGCCAGGCCACGGAACTCGTCGGCGAGCGTCGACAGGAAGGCATCGAACGCGGGCTTGATCGGCAGGACGTCGTAGCGCACACCCAGGTTCTCGGCGAGCTGGCGGGCGTCGTCGAGGCTGATCTGGGCGGTGAACTGGCTCGGCATCATCACGGCGCGCACACGCTCGGCCCCCAGGGCGTCGACCGCAATGACCAGCGTCAGCGCTGAATCGACGCCGCCCGACAGGCCGATGATCGCGCCCGGGAATCCGTTCTTGCCGAGGTAGTCGCGCACCCCCAGCACCAGCGCCGAATACACCCCGGCCTCGTCGGCCGGCGCCGGGGCAATGGCGCCGGGCCTCGGCACGCCGTCGACAAAATCGGCGATCAGCATGGCCTCTTCGCAATGCGGAGCGGCAGCCACCAGCTCGCCCGCCGCGTCGAGCACGAAAGAAGCGCCGTCGAACACCAGTTCGTCTTGTCCGCCGACGAGGTTGGCGTAGACCAGGCCTAAGCCGAAGCGGGAAACGTTCTCGCGCATCCGGGCCAGTCTCAGCGCGTGTTTGCCCAGATGGAAGGGCGAGGCGTTGAGCACCAGCAGGACCTGGGCGCCGGCGGCGGCGGCGCTTTCGGGCGCATGGCCATACCAGGTGTCTTCGCAGATGTTGAGACCGAAACGGGTGCCGCCGACCTCGAATACAAAAGCCCGGTCCGCCGGCGAGAAGTAGCGCTGCTCGTCGAACACCGCGTAATTGGGCAGTTCGTGTTTGTTATACGTGCCGCTCACTACACCCGCGACGATCAGCGAGGCGGCGTTGTAATACCGGCCAGCGCGCGCCAGCGGATGGCCAACCACCACCCGCAGGTCGGGAAACTGCAGCAAGCGAGAAGCCAGCCGCTCGAGCGCAACGTCGGCGGCCGCATAAAATGCCCGCCGCAAGAGCAGGTCTTCCGGCGGATAGCCGCAAAGCGACAGCTCGGGTGTGACGAGGATGTGGGCGCCGGCCGCTTGAGCCTGGCGGGCGGCTTCCAGAATGCGTCGGCTGTTGCCTTCGAAATCACCGACGGTGCAATTGATCTGCGCGACCGCGACCCTGACGTGCGAACTCATTGATGACCGAGCCTAGAGAGGAAGACGATTATTACACGCGCGTTTTCTCGGGGCCGGGTGCCGTCGGCGCGGCGGCGTGGAACGGACTCGTCGCCGCCAGCCGCGCCCCGGTCTTCCTGCGCGCCGAGTTCCTCGACGCCTTGCACGACAGCGGCGCGGCCAACCCGGCCAGCGGCTGGATCCCGGAATACTTCGGACTGATGCGCGGCGACCGCCTGGTCGCTGCCGTCCCGCTCTACCGCAAGCACCACTCCTGGGGCGAATACGTCTTCGACTGGGCCTGGGCCCAGGCCCACGAGCAGCACGGCCTGCCTTATTACCCCAAGTGGCTCGTGGCCGTGCCATTCACCCCGGTGTCCGGCCCCCGCCTGCTGGGAGTCGACCCGCCGGCGCGCGCCGAACTGGGGCGCCGCCTGCTCGCTCTGGCGCAGGACTCCGGCCTGTCGTCCCTGCACGTCCTCTTCCCCGACCCCGCCGAGGCCGAAAGCCTGGCCGCCCAGGGCCTGCTGCTGCGCCGCTCGGTCCAGTTCCACTGGTTCAATCGTGGCTGGGCCGAATTCGACGATTTCCTAGACGCCCTCACCCAGGTCAAACGCAAGAAGATCCGCGCCGAGCGACGCAGGCTGGCCGCCGCCGGCGTGAGCTGCGAAGTGCTCGCCGGCAGCGAGATCGGCGCAGCCGACTGGAATTTCTTCTACCGTTGCTACGCTGCCACCTACGAACGCCATCGCGCTACGCCCCACCTGCCGCCCGCGTTTTTCCACCAGTTGGCCGCCACCCTGCCGACGGCCAGCGTGATGGTGGTCGCGCGCCGCGGCGGCCGGCCGATCGCCAGCGCCCTCGCCTTGCGCGACGGGGACCGGCTCTATGGCCGCTACTGGGGGGCGATAGAGGCCGTCGACTACCTGCATTTCGAGCTGAGTTATTACCAGCTGATCGCCTTCGCCCTGCGCGAAGGTTTGGCGAGCTTCGAAGGCGGAGCCCAGGGCGAACACAAGCTCGCGCGTGGCTTCCAGCCGGTGCTCACGCACTCCGCCCACTGGATCGCTCACCCGGCGCTGCGCGCGGCGGTGGCACGCTTTGTCCAACGCGAAAGCGACGGCGTCGTGGCTTATCGCAACGAACTCGAGCAGCACAGCGCCCTGCGCCAGGTCTGAACCATGGTGCGCTGCTCGGCAGCGGCTCGATCTCGGAGCGAAAAAAAACGCGCCCGCAAGGGCGCGTTTTCCGATTCCCCCGGCTCAGAAAGCGGGCTTGGGATTGGCCTGCTGATAAGCCTCGACCCCGGCCAGGATCTCGCGGGCCGCAACTTCCGGACCTTCCCAACTCCGGACCTTGACCCACTTGCCCTCTTCGAGGTCCTTGTAGTGCTCGAAGAAGTGGCGGATCGCGTCGAGCAGATCTTCCGGCACGTCTTTCACGGTCTGCCATTTGTTGTAGCGCGGCAGCGCCTTCGGAATCGGCACGGCGAGCAGCTTGGAATCGCCGCCGGCTTCGTCGTCCATCAGCAACACGCCCAGCGGGCGGCAGCGCACCACCACGCCAGCCTGGAGCGGGAAAGGCGTGATCACCAACACGTCGACCGGATCGCCGTCGTCGGCGATGGTGTGGGGGATGTAGCCGTAGTTGCAGGGGTAGTGCATCGCCGTGCCGATGAAGCGATCGACGAAGATCGCGCCCGTCTCCTTGTCGACTTCGTATTTGATCGGGTCGGCAAGTGCGGGAATTTCGATGATGACGTTGAAGTCATTCGGCAGGTCGCGACCTGCCTGGACTCGGTCGAGGCCCATGGTGTTTGTCCTTATGTCAGCAAAAAAACAGCGGCCCGCATTGTAACGACCGAACGCAAGTTGGCCTTCCCGGGCCGCCAGCCCCGCCTCCGATGGCGCAGCGCACATAGACGCCGCGACCCGCCTCACGCACATTGGCTGCTCCTACTCATAGCCGACGAGGAGCACCGATGGACATCGAAGCCAGCGCCACCTCCCCCGCCGCCCCCCCGCGCCTGCCCGCCGTGCGCTCGGTCGGGATGGGCGCTCCGCTGCGCTGGCTGGCCGCTGGCGGGCGCGACTTCGTTGCCAGCCATTTCGCCGGGGCCTTCTACGGCGCCGTGTTTGCGGCGATGGGGCTGGCCGTCCTCTTGATCTACCGCTGGCAGTGGCAGTGGGCCTGGAGCCTGGTCGCCGGCTTTTTCCTGATCGGCCCCTTTGTCTGCTCCGGCCTGTATTGGCTCTCTCGTGCACAAGAGCGCGGCGAAGCGGGGCGGCTGGTCGATTCGCTCACCTGCTGGCGGGTCAACCCCTCGAACATTGCCTGGATCGCTTCGATCCTGGCTTTTGTCTTCATCATCTGGGGGCGGGTCTCCGCCGTATTTTTCGCCCTGGTCTCGACCCACGATTTCCCCACCCTCGACGGCTTGCTGGCCCAGGTCTTCAGCTTCGCCAACTGGCCTTACCTGCTGGTCTGGAGCGCGGTGACCGTCGTCTTCGGCTTGCTGGCGATCGCCGTCGGTGCGATTTCCTTGCCGATGCTGCTCGACCGCAAGGTCGACACTTTTTATGCCTTGATCGTCAACGTCCGCGCCCTAATCGCCAACCCGGCGCCGATGGCGTTGTGGGCGCTGATCGTGGTGGCTCTGATCGGGCCCAGCCTCGCTTTCGGCATGGTCGGGCTCCTGCTGACCGCGCCGCTCGTGGGGCACGGCACCTGGCACGCATACCGGGATCTGGTGGGCGAGGCGCCGCCGGCTCTCGATGGCGCGGAGCCGGGCTAAGAGGCCCGGCAATGAATCAAAGCAGCTGTTCGCGCCGCGCAACGCGGCCGCTGCCCGGAGCGGCCGCGGGATCGGCCAGCAGGTCGGCAAAACCCAGCGCCGCCTGGCGGTAGTGCTCGGACGCTTCGCTTGCCTCGCCCGTGGCCTCGGCCAGACGCGCCAAGGCCAGCAGCGTCGCCGGATGGCTCATGCGGCGCAAGCTGTCTTCGAGGTAAGTCCTGGCCTTGCCCCAGAGCTGGTCGCGCAGGCACAAGAGGCCGGCGGTACGCAGCAAAGCCGCGTGGGCGGCAGGATCGCGCGGTGGCTGGGCCAGCCATTTCTCCACGCGCTCGATCTGCTCGCGCGAAGGAAAGACCTGGGCGCGCGCATATTCCTCGAGCAGGCGCGGCGCCAGCGTTTCATCCCAGTCGATACCCGACTGACCGAGCACGGATTCGATCGCGGCCGCGGCCGGCCGACCGCGGCCAGCCAGGTTGAGCAAACGCGCCGCCTCGAGCGTCAGACCGGACGCGCGCCGCTCGGCCGCCGGAATCGCAAGCCAGGCCTTCTCGAGCTCGGCCGCGTCGAACCGCCGCTGCTGCAGCAGTTCGCGGTAACAAGTCTGTTTGATCCTTTGCGCCACCACCGGATGCAGGGCATCGCGTTTCTCGAGCGCTCGCACCAGTTTCAGGGCGTCGGCCCAGCGTCCGGCCTGCAGGTTGGCGTTCATCGCGATGCGGGTCGCATGCAGGTAGCGCCCGCCGGCGGCCTGCAGCTTGTCGATCGCCTCGAGCGCGTCCTCGTTGCGGCGCTGTTCGGTGTAAAGCTCGGCCCGCGTCAGGAGCAGCGCGGCCTGCATCTCGCCGTCTTCGCCGGCGCGGGCAAGCCACTCATCCCTGCGTTCGTATTCCTGCATGCGATGGGCCGCACGCGCCCCCAGCAGGGCAGCCACCCCGGCCATGTGCGCCGCCGCACTGGCAGTGCGGGCCGCCCGTTCGGCCCGGGCAAACCGCCCCTCGAGCAGCAGCCGAACCGCTTCGCGCAAGGCGCGGGCGGCACCGATTTCCTCTCGCCGCACGTGGTAGAGGCGGACCCGTTCGGGAAACTCGGCCAGCACCTGGGTCCAGCGCGCCAGCAGCCACACGGCGATCAGCAGGGCCGCGAGCAGCACCAGAAAGAGGTTGAACGACAGGTCGATCCGCCACGGCGGCAGGAAGAAGGCGACGTTGCCGGCATGGGTCTCGAACACCATCGCCGCCGCACCGGCGCCCAGGGCTAGCAGGAGCAGCCAGAAGAGCCAACGCATGGCTTTAGCGCCCCGATCCGCGCAACTGGCGCACCGCCGCCGCACTGTCGGTGATCGTCGGCGCATCGACCGACAAGACCGTCTTGGCGAGCGTCCGCAGCTGGGTTTGCGCCGCCGCCACCGCCGGCTGGCGCCCATCGAAATAGCGGGCGACCAGGCTCTCGGCTTCGGCCAGGTCGGCACGGAAAATGCGATCGTTGCGGGCCAGCAGGGCCAGGCGCGCATCGAGTAGACGCAGCCTCAGCTCCTGGCGCACCAGCCGCTGCTGCGAGGGCCCGATCAGCAGCGCCTCGGGCACGTTGACGTCGCGGATCCGGACCAGGTCGCCGAACTCGGCGACCAGCCAGGCCCGCACCCGGGCCCAGTTGTCGACAGCTTCGGCCAGCGGCGCCTTTTCGGCTGCCGGTTTGGCCGCCGGTTTAGCCGGAGCCACGGGGGCGGAGGGAGCCGCCCAGACTTCGGCCGACAGCGGCCATTGCTCGACCGACTGCGCCAGCGTATCGAGCTTGAGCGCGAGCCCGGTCACGTCCACCGTGGGCGCCGCCTTGAGCCGCTCGATGTCGCGCGCAAGCGCTCGCCGCAGCGGCATGAAACGGGCGTTGTCGATCCGCGCCAGACGTGCGTCGGCCGTCTGCAAAGCCGCCAGCGCGGCGTTGATGTTGGCGCCGAGCTGCAGTTCCTGCGCCGCGATCCCGACCAGGCGATCGACCTCGATGATGGCGGCGTCGTCACGGCCGCGCGAAAGCTCGGCGTAGAGCTCCTGCAGCGCTTCGCGCTGGCCTTGCTCCTCGGCCAGCTGGCTCTCGAGCACCGCCACCTTCTGCGCTGCCGAGCGGGCCTCGGCGTCGGCGCGCGTGGCGGAGGCCTCGGTCTGGATAAGGCGCTGCTCCATCTCGGCGATGCGGCGCCCGGCGTCGTCCTTGAAGCGGGTCAGGCTGAACTGGCCCCACAGGGCCAGCCCGCCCACCGCCGCCGCCACCAATAACCAATACCGCTGGCGGTCGGACCGGCGCGACGCGGCCGGCCGCGCCGCCTCGGGCGGGGCAGGAGAGTCGGAGCTGGGG
>JAEZVV010000178.1 GCA_023443095.1 Pseudomonadota bacterium | reverse complement strand
CAATGCCTGTTTGCAAGACCATGCGTGAACATGATCCGTCGCTCACTCGCTAGGAATCGAGCAGAGATCTTTCAATCTCCCTCTTCACTTCCTGATAAGTGAGCACCTGATATATTTTGAGCTTCCCGTCGCTTCACCCCGAAGGGATCCACTCCAGGCGCTACCTCACCAGGCGCCCACACTTATCGGCTGTTGATAAGTTTTTAAAGAACAAAATTCCCGCGAAGCTCATCGCCTCACCGAGAGAAACGGATCAACTATGGAATCAGTGGCGAAAACTCATGATCTTGCGATCATCTGCCACACACCCCGAAGGACCTGCTTCAAGCGCTGCGTTTCGTCTGCAGCACTGAGAAAACGAATTCTACACACTTTTTAAAATCTTGCAAATCACGGCTTCTGCTGCGTTTGCCTGACTTCAAACCTCAACTGCCCGACCCGTCCCCGGCTTCCCGTGAAACGCCCGTCGTGCAGCGAGAAGGCGAATTATGCACGATTCCTCCCCACCACGCAAAGCACCCCAACCCGGACTATCCCTGCGCCTTGAGGTGTCTGTGCTTCGCTCTCCTCTATCTGTCTCTGCCGGCGCCCCGCTCTCTATCTATTAGGGAGAAGGACAAGGAGGAAGGCCGCGAGTCCCGCTTGCGTCCGATGGAGGAAAGGACATGAAGCGACGCGGAACCCGCGGCCAGCTCATCGGGGCGGGGCGGTGCCCTGGCCTCCCCCACCCCACTTAGTCATCAATAGACAGCGCGGACCGAGGCCCGCGCCATTTCGCCCTCATCGACCGAAGTTGAGCTTGGGGGTCACGACCAGCGCGCGGTAGTGAGGGATGTTGACCTTGTCAGAGAAGACGTCGATCTCGACCTTCACTTCCTTGGTCTTGTAGTCGATCTCGTTGATCTTGCCGATCACCGGCTTGCCGGGCTCGAACAGGTGGATCGAGCCGCCAAAGCCAAACATCGTGTCGCGGTCGGCCCGGTATTCCGTGATCGAGGTGATCGGGCTGTACCAGTCGTAGCCGCGTTCCTTGCCGTACTCCCACAGTTGCTGCACCGTGCCGGCCTTCTCGTCGATCTTGTATTCGACGAAACGGCTGTATTTCATGGTCGGCATCGCCGGCTGATCAAGATGGCGGCCGTCGCCGTTGTCGAACACGGTCAGCGTGCCCTTGGACGAGAGCCACGCGGTGTGCTGGGTGTAGACCCAGTCGAAGTCGCTGTTTTCACACAGCCCCTTTTCGCTGCAAGAGATCGGCTTGCCATTGCGGTCGACTGGCTTCAGGACCTTGGGTGCAAGCTTGGCGTTCCAGCCTTCGCGCGGGGCGAGGATCCATTTCACTTGCTTGTCGCGGCCGATCTTGACCACCCCCTGGTGACGGGACGAGAGGATGATCGAGTCGTCCTTCGGATCGTAGGCAATCGAGTTGACGTGAGCCCAGTTGCGGCCGGCACCCACGCCCAGGGCGTCACCGTACGGGGTATTGGGCTCGAGCTTGGCCTTCTTGCCGGCGTTGTCCATGTCGACGTTGACGCAGACCGCTCCCATGTCGAGCGAGCCGAGCAGGCTGTCGCGCAGTGGGTCGAGGATTTCGGGCAGCGACCAGACATCGACCAGCTGGCCGGCTCGATTAACTTCGAGGATCTGGTCTCGAATGCTGTGGACCTGGAAGCCGTCTTCTTTGACGTAGTTGGTCTTGCCCGCCCGCAGCAGGACATTGCCATTGGGCATCTCAAACGAGGCGTGGGTCAGATCCTGGTATCCGCGCGGCAGCTTGTAGCTGGCAAGCAGTTTGCCCATCAAGTCCATCTCGTACCACTTCTGTCCCTGGACGAAGGTATAGGTGCCGCGCTGGGTGAGGTGCAGACCCATCAGGTAGCCGCGCCGATCGACGTCCTTTCCGAATCCGTCGTAGACCATGTCCTGATTGAGCCACCAGCGGTATTCGCCCTGGGTGTCGACCACGTAAGTCATCGGCGCAACGTCGAAAGTCAGAGCCCCGGCCGCCGGGTTGGCGTCGAGAATGCCCGCGTCCTTGCCTTTCTGGCCCGCCCAATGCAGCTCCGACCCCTGGCCGGTGATGGTGTGGCTGTTGACTAGGTAGAGTCGGTCTTCGAAACCCTGGGCGACCTTATGCACCTTCACTTCCTGCAGGTCGCTGGTATTGCGGTTGTCGATGTAGCGGTTTTCGATCGCACCGGTCCGGATCGTGTATTTGTCCTTGTATTTCTTGCCGTTCAGGCTGTATTCCACCGTCACCTGGTTGGCGTGTTTCTGATAGAGGCCGAAAACCGGGATGCCATCGTTAGTCAGGAGGGTCTTGGGCCCCACCGGGTAGGAAATCGAGACTCCCTTGGCTCCCTTTCCATGAACAGTCACAAACACGTCGCTGATCGGCTTGCCGAGACGGTCGATCACCGCGGTCAAAGGCGCATTGCCGTAGGGGTTGGTGATCACGCCACCAAGCGTGCCCTGAGCGGGCGCGGGCTTGAAGCCGGCAGCAATGGCCGGTGCAGCAAGCGCGGCGAAGGCCGTAACGACGGCAGCGCTCAAGGCGCGGCGACGCAAGGAAAACTGACTCATAGCTTGACTCCTGACTTCTTGTTATCGCGCTCGTGGCGCGTTAAAAAAAAGGCATCGCGACGGGAGGGGGTGTCGGATGCCTTCTGATTTGATTATGGGTTTCTACCTGGCGCTCAGTTCTGCGCGGCCGGCTTGGCGGTGCTGCGGCCCTTGAGGGCCCAGGCGAGCAACATGGCTGCCAGCAGCACGGTGTAGACCGCGTAGACGATCATCAGCCACTCGGCCATGTTCAGGCTCAGGAAGCGCCAGCTGTCCTCGCCGCACAGCCCGGTCGGCAGGAAGGTGCTGGGGAACCAGACATGCAGCGGCAGCCCGAAGGGGAAGCTCGGTTCGGTCGAACACGCCCCCGCGCCGCCGCCCGCGGCGAACAGGTCGCCCCCGGCTTCGAGCGCCTGCATCATGTGGTGGGTCATCTCCAGCCGGATGCACCACTCCCAGCCCTTGAACACGCCGTAGCCAATCACGATGTAGCCGATCGCCCGCAGGATCGCGTTCTTGGGCGCGATCGCCACCAGCATCCCGCCCAGGAAGATCACCGTCATCGAGAAGCGGATGTAGACGCACAGCTCGCACGGGGCCATCGCCAGGAAGGTCTGGAAGTAGAAATAGGCGATCAGCTCCATCGCCAGGGCGACCAGGCCGCCCACCAGCCAGATCGCACGCTGGTCCTGCCAGCGGTTGAGCGTGCCCAGCGGGTCGCGCCGCAACGCCGCCCAGCACTCGGCCACGAAGACCGTCGCTTGATTGCTCATGACAGCCCCCGCCCTACTTGCTCAGCAGGTGGTCGATCAGGCCCTTGAGCATGTCCATGCTCGTGACCTTGCCGGTGTTGACCAGGTACTGACCGTTGACCACGATCGCCGGCACCCCCTGTACCTTGGCCACCGGCAGCGCCTTGGCCTGCCACAGCTGGATCGTGGCCTGCGTCTGCGGCCGGGCAAGCGCGGCCTCGAAGTCGGCCGCGCTGACCTTGGCCGCGTCCAGCCCGTACTGGCGGAACGCAGCCTCGTCCTTGAAGCTCAGCTTCTTGTCGAAGATCGCTCCGTAATAGGCCATCTTGGCCGCCTTGTAGGGCTCGGGACCGATCGTCTTGAGCGCGGCGAGCACCGGGGTGGCGACCTTGCCGAAATCCCCCTTTTCGGTCAGGTGGTAGGCGTCGAACTTTTCGCCATAAGCCTTGGCCAGCATAGGCGTGACCGATTTCTCGTACTTGTAGCAGAACGGGCAATACACCGAGAAAACCTTGACCACACTGTTTTCCACCCGCGGCTGACCTTTTAGAACCTGGTATTCGACTCCGTCCTTGAAATCCGCCGCCAGCGCCGAAAAAGACAGCGCCAACGCGCCCAGTCCCATCAGAATTTTCTTCATTCTCCGTTCTCCTGCTTGAGTTTATTTTGGGGTCGACCGTGATTTCCCCCAAACTATCGCTTCCCATTCTTCCGACCCCGGGTTTTGCTCATCATCAGCATTTCCCTGGAATCGTGACGACATTGTGTTGGGGAAGCGTTAGGCTCTCAATATCAGCAGCCGGATATGGAAAATTCGCGAAATGAAAGACGCGATGATCAACCATGAACTTCTGCGGTTTTTCAGCGACTTGCTCGAGACCGGATCGCTCGGAAAATCTGCCGAGCGGCTCGGGTTGAGCCAGTCGGCCGCCAGTCGGGCGCTCGACCGGCTTCGCCTGATTTTCGACGATCGCCTATTCATCAAGTCGGGTTCAGGGATGACCCCGACTCCGCGCGCAGAAAACCTGGCTCCCGCCCTAAAAAAGACCCTCGACCAAATCGAGTCCCTGGTTTCTCCCAAGGTTTTTTTGCCAGAAAAGGCAGCGCGCTCTTTCGCCATTGCCGCCGCTGGCAATGCGGTGGCGGCCGCCCTCGCCCCGGCGCTGCCGCGACTGCTCGACGCCGCCCCGAGCGTGCGCTTCGACGTTTTTCCGCTCGGCACCGACCTGTTCGATCGCTTGCGCGACGGCCGCCTCGACATCGCCCTGTACGCGGGTTCGGCAGTCCCTCCCGACTGCCACATGACGACACTGACGCGAGTGGGTTTCTCGGTCGTAATGCGGAGCGGCCATCCGCTGGCAGCCAAGACCCCCTCGGGCCAAGCACCCAATGCTGCCGACGTCGAGTCCTACCAACGTCTGCTGATCCACGTGCAGGGGGGGCTGCGGCGGCACAACATCGAAGAGGAAGCGGGCGCCACCCTGCCACCCGACAAGGTGGCAGTGAACACTCAGTATTTCTTCATCGGCCCGTTGATGCTGCTCGAGACCGACCTGATCGCCGTCCTGCCCAATGCCATTGCCCGGCGTCTGCATCAGCTCGGGGCCTGGGTTGCCCTGCCAACGCCGTGGCCCGCCAAGGAGCTCTGCATTCACCTGTTATGGCATCACCGCGTGCATGACGATCCCGCGATCACTTGGCTGCGGCACACGATTGCCGCCAGCCTGCAACCGACCGACGCGTGTCTCGCCCCGCCCCAGCCGATCTGAACGGATAAGCCGAGGAAAATACAGGCGCGCTGCAGCCTCCAAGCGCCCGCAACGAAGACTCCCGATGCCGTGGTAACCGCGCCAGGAGGGCAGCTTCGATCTGCTTAAGCTCAGCCTTAGGCGCGAGCCGAAAGCCGGTAGCCTAGCCCGCGCACGGTTTGCACCAAGTGTTGTGCGTTCGCGCTGGCCAGGGTCTTGCGCAGCCGCAGAATGTGCACGTCCACTGTGCGTTCATCGACCGCGGCCCGGTCGCCCCAGACCCGGCCCAGCAGTTGTGCGCGCGAAAACACCCGCTCGGGGTGCCCGACCAGAAACTTCAAGAGCTTGAACTCGGAAAAACCGATGCGGATTGCACGCCCGCCGACCGAGGTTTCGTGCCTCGCCGAATCGATCTGAATCGGGCCGTAGGACAGCTGCTGGCTCTCGCGTTCAGGCTTCCGCACCCGCAGCAGCGCACGCACCCGCGACACCAGTTCGCGCGGAGAAAAGGGCTTGCCCACGTAGTCGTCGCAGCCACCGTCGAGACCGGCGACACGGTCGGCTTCGTCAGCGCGGGCTGTCAGCATGATCGCTGGCAGCTGGCGCGTGCTCTCGGTCCGACGCAGCTCGCGCAGCAGCGACAGGCCGTCGCCGTCGGGCAGCATCAGGTCGAGCAGCAGCAGATCCGGCAGAGCCGCTTCGAGTTCACGGCGTGCCTCGGTCACCGAGGCGGCGCGGCGGGTCTCGAACCCCTGGCTTTCGAGCGCGAAACACACCAGTTCCTGGATCGCAGCCTCGTCTTCTACAACAAGGATGTTCGTTGCCATTCGCTCACTCCTGACAGGCAAGGAAACAAAAACGGCCGCGGGCATGTTGTCCACGGCCGTTCCCGTATGCCACTCGATCGCGCTTAGCGGGCGGCGAGCACCGGCTTGCCCGAAGCCTGGACCGCATCCCAGCTCTTGCGGATGGAGGCTTCCACGCTGGTCGGCATCGGCACGTAGTCGAGCTCCGCCGCCATCTTGTCGCCGTTGGTGTACGCCCAGTCGAAGAACTTGAGCGAAGCCGAAGCCTGCGCCGGCTTGTCCTGGTTCTTGTGCATCAGGATGAAGGTGGCGCCCGAGATCGGCCAAGCGTCCTTGCCGGCCTGGTTGGTCAGGATCTGGTAGAAGCTCTTGCTCCAGTCGGCGCCGGCCGCCGCCGCGGCGAAGCTGGTGTCGTCAGGCGCCACGAAGCTGCCCGCCGCGTTTTGCAGCAATACATAAGGCATCTTGTTCTGCTTGGCGTAGGCGTATTCAACGTAGCCGATCGAGTTCGGCGTGCGCTGGGCAAAGGCCGACACCCCCTCGTTGCCCTTGCCGCCGAGGCCCACCGGCCACGACACCGCCGTGCCTTCGCCCACCTTGGCCTTCCAGTCCGGACTCACCTTCGACAGGTAGTTGGTGAAAATGAAAGTCGTGCCCGACCCGTCGGCGCGGCGCACCACCGTGATCGGCGCGTCCGGCAGGGCGAGACCGGGGTTGAGCTTGGCCACGGCGGGGTCGTTCCACTTGGCGACCTTGCCCAGGAAGATGTCGGCCAGAACCGGCCCGGTGAGTTTCAGCTGGCGGGCCTCGATGCCCTTGATATTGATCACCGGAACGACGCCCCCGATGACGGTCGGAAACTGGATCAGGCCGTCCTTGGCCAGCTCCTCGTCAGTGAGCGGCATGTCAGACGCGCCGAAATCGACCGTCTTGCCGCGAATCTGGCGCAGGCCGGCGCCCGACCCCACCGACTGGTAGTTGACCTTGACGCCGGTAGCCTTGTGATAAGCGTCGGCCCACTTGGAATAAAGCGGCGCCGGGAAGCTGGCACCGGCACCGGTGACCTCTTGAGCCTGGGCGGAGAAACCGGCACCAGCCAGGGCGGCACCAATGGCGAACGAGCGGAGCATCGAAGTCTTCATCTATGACCTTTCAGGCTAGGGAAGTGCAGACGACGGCAGTCTATGGACGCTCAATGACGGATCGGTGAAGCCGCGGTGACTATCCGATGACATGAGCCTGCCGCGCCGGACTCCTTTGCTCGCGTCAAGCAGCTGCCCTGCAGCCCCTAACTCCGTCAAGCTGGGAGGCCCCGGAAAAACAAAAGGCCCTCCGAGGAGGGCCTTGCTGGCAGAGTCGGGATCAGAGGGCCGCGGGACGGCCGTTGATCACCTTCATCTTCTGAGTCTTTTCGTACTCGTCGCGGCAGAAACTGTCACAAAAACCAGCTTTCATCAGCACGGGTTCGTTCAGCTCTTCTTCGCAGAAACGGCACTGGGTGTAAGTGACGGCCTCTTTGGGAGCCGTCGCCGCGTATTTGCGGCGCATCTCTTCGAACCGCTCCTGCAGCTCGAGCGTCACATCGGCTTCATCCATCTTCCAGGTCTCCAAAACAATGGCGCGGCCTCTCGGTCGCGCCAAAATATTCCATTCACCGGGCCTGAGGCCCTAACCAAGAAAGAGCGGTGTGCCCGAGCAAGAATGACCTGGGGTCGGAGGCCTGCCGGCCGCTGATCGCCAAGACTCGAGCACGGCGCAGGCCTGGACTGGATACATCCGTAGCCCACAAAATCAAGAGGCCCTCGCAAGGAGGGCCTCTTTTTCTACTACTGGTTGCGGGGGCAGGATTTGAACCTGCGACCTTCGGGTTATGAGCCCGACGAGCTGCCAGACTGCTCCACCCCGCGGCAACTTTGTCTCGATCAATCTCAATCAATCGAGAAACCGAAATATACACGATTCTTAAGCTTTGTCCAAATGAACCAGGGACTTGATTGCGGCCGGCGCTGGACGGACTGCGCAAGGACAGTGCTGGAGCGGGATTGCTACACTGACCCCGTGATGACCCTGTCCGCCCGTTTTTGCTCGTGTTGCGGCCATGCCGTGATTCGCCGAGTTCCCGACGGCGACAACCGTGAGCGCGATTGCTGCATCAATTGTGGCGCGATCCACTACGTCAATCCGCGCCCCATCGTCGGCACGATCCCGGTGTGGCAGGAACGGGTCCTGCTGTGCCGCCGCGCGATCGAACCGCGCCTGGGCCTGTGGACCCTGCCCGCCGGTTTCATGGAAGTGGGAGAAACCACGGCCGCGGGCGCTCAACGCGAAACCGTCGAAGAAGCCGGCGCCCGCATCGCGCTCGGGCCGCTTTTCACCATGCTCGATGTGCCGCACGCCGAGCAAGTTCATATCTTTTATCGCGCCGATCTGCTCGACACCAACTTCGACCCCGGCGAAGAAACGCTCGAAGCGCGCCTGTTCTCGGAAGCCGAGATCCCCTGGGACCAACTCGCCTTCCGCACGGTGAGCGCCACGCTCAAGCTTTTCTTCGAAGATCGCGCACGCGGCAGCTTCGGCACCCACACGCACGAGATCATCGGCGGCCTGCCTCCCGCGTCCGCCGCATGATCCCCTGGCTGCGTTGCGGCGAGCCCTTTCCGCCGTTGGACGCTGCTTTGCTTCAGCCCAACGGCCTGCTTGCCGCCAGTGAAACCCTAACGGCCGACCGCCTTCTGGCCGCTTACCAGCGCGGCATTTTCCCTTGGTATTCCGAAGACGAACCGGTGTTGTGGTGGAGCCCCGACCCGCGCATGGTGCTGCCTACGGCCGGCTTCAAACCCAGCCGTTCGCTGCGCAAGACCCTGGCGCGCGCCGCTCGTGACCGGACCTGCGAGATCTGGATCGATCGGGGGTTCGAGGCCGTGATGCGCGAGTGCGCCGCGCCGCGCGCTGGCCAGCCCGGCACCTGGATCACCGAAGCGGTGATCTCGGCCTACTGCGAACTGCACCGCGCCGGGCTTGCGCATTCGGTCGAGACCTGGGTTGACGGCGAACTCGTCGGCGGCCTCTACGGCGTCGCCCTGGGCCGGATGTTCTACGGCGAATCGATGTTCGCCCGCCGCACCGACACCTCGAAAATCGCCCTCGCCACTCTGGTGGCGATCTTGCGGCGCGAAGCAGTGCCGCTGATAGACTGCCAGCAGGCGACGCCTCATCTGGCGTCGCTGGGCGCGCGCACGATGGCGCGCCATGATTTCAGTGCCCATCTGGAATCCGCGGTCCGCGCATCGGCGCCTGATTGGCCGGCGTATGCGGGCCGCCCCTTGAACGAGTTGCTGTCGCCCGGGTGACATGGCCAATCTCAAGGAACTGCCTTTTTCGGCGCTGCAGTTTTATGCCACTGCGCCCTACCCCTGCAGTTACCTCGAGGGGCGCCAGGCGCGTTCCCAAGTCGCCACTCCCGCCCACCTGATCAACGCCGACACTTACAGTGAACTGGTGCGGCTGGGTTTTCGGCGCAGCGGCATCTTCACCTACCGCCCTTGGTGCGACGGCTGTCGCGCTTGCATCCCGGTGCGGGTCGATGCCTTCGCTTTCACTCCGCGCCGCAACCAGCGCCGCGCCTGGCGGCTGGGTCAGAGCCTGGCCGCACGCGTGGCCAGCCTTGCCTTCGACCCCGAGCACTACGCGCTCTACTTGCGTTACCAGGCCAGGCGCCACGCCGGCGGCGGCATGGACAACGACAGCCGCGAGCAATACACCCAGTTCCTGCTTCAATCGAAAGTCAACACGCGGCTGGTTGAATTCAGGGATCACCCGCAGGCCGACGGCGAGCTTGGCACCTTGCGCATGGTGTCGATCATCGATGTCCTGTCCGACGGACTGTCGTCTGTCTACACATTTTTCGACCCCGATCAAACCGGCGCGTCATTAGGGACTTTCAACATCCTGTGGCAGATCGAGCAATGTCGTACCCTCGCGCTGCCCTATCTCTACCTGGGCTACTGGATCGAGGCGAGCGGCAAGATGGCCTACAAAGCCCGCTTCGCACCGCTCGAAATCCTCAAAAACGGCCGCTGGCAGCGCCTGCCGCCACCCGCCCCCTAGCCCGCTCCACCGCCAACTATCCGGACCGCCGCCGATGTATACGCTCGCCCGCCGCGCACTGTTCGCGCTCGACCCCGAAACCGCCCACAACCTCACCCTCGGCAATATCGACTGGGCCGCGAGCCTTGGCCTGACCAAACTCGTCAGCCGCACCGTCGCCGACGATCCCGTCCATGTGATGGGTCTGCGTTTCCCCAACACCGTCGGCCTGGCCGCCGGCATGGACAAGGAAGCCGCCCACATCAGCAGCCTCGGCGCCCTGGGTTTCGGCCACATCGAAGCTGGCACCGTCACACCCAAGGCGCAGCCGGGCAATCCCAAGCCGCGCATCTTCCGCCTGATCCCGGCCAAGGCGGTGATCAACCGCATGGGCTTCAACAACGAAGGCGTCGACCGCTTCATCGAAAACGTCGCCTCGGGCGAGAAGTACCGCGCGCGCGGCGGCATCGTCGGCCTCAACATCGGCAAAAACGCGGCCACCCCGATCGAAAACGCGCTCGACGACTACCTGATCTGCCTGCGCAAGGTCTACGCGCACTCCGACTACGTGGCGATCAACGTCTCCTCGCCTAACACCAAGAACCTGCGCGCGCTCCAGGGCGACAAGGAACTCAACGAACTGCTCGCCGGCCTCGCGGCTGAACGCAACCAACTGCAGGAAATCCACGGCCGCCGCGTGCCAATCGCCGTCAAGATCGCACCCGACCTCGCCGACGACGAGATCCGCCGCGCCGCCGATGCTCTGGTCGCCCACGGCCTCGATTGCATCATCGCCACCAACACCACGATCTCGCGCGAAGCGGTCAAGGGTCTCGCCAACGC
>JAEZVV010000174.1 GCA_023443095.1 Pseudomonadota bacterium | reverse complement strand
GATCGCCTGCGCCGACGCTTCGACCAGGTTGTTCGACTGGCTGCGGTCGACTCCAATCCCGCCCAGCCAGCGCATCAGCGGGCCGAACGGAAACTTGAAGATGCTCGCCTTGCCCATCCAGTAGATGCGCATGCGCAGCACGAAAGCGCACATCAGGGTGTAAGGCAGGTCCCAGTTGCTGGTGTGGGGCGCGGCGATCACCACGCACTTCTGCGCGCCGGCGGGCAGCTCGCCCTCGATCTTCCAGCCGCCAATTTTGAGAAATGCAATCGACAGCCCCCGCAGAGCGGTGTTGACGACGGGGGTATCAAAGATGGTGTGATGCATGCAAACCTGCAGAGCCAACGCGGGCAATCCGTAAGGATACCGGTCCCGTCCGACGCTACCGGAGCCGGCCGGCCCGCCCGCCGGAGTGTCTTTCTCGCGACGCGGGATTACCCCGGGCAAGGTCACAATGGCGCCCGTGCTCGCCATTTTTGAAGTCACCTTCCCCTTTTTCGCCCTGGTCCTGTGCGGCTACCTCGCCACCCGGCGCGAGTGGCTGCCTCTGGCCGCCATCCCCGGGCTCAACAGCTTCGTCCTGTTTTTCGCCCTGCCGGCGATGCTTTACCGCTTCGGCGCCACCACCCCGGTGGCCCAGTCGCTCAACCCCAGCGTGATCGGGGTCTACCTGGTCTGCGCCCTGTTGATGGTCGGCCTGACGGTGGCCGTGACCCGCAGCCACCGCATCGGCTGGAACGACGCCGCCTTCGGCGCGCTGGTGGCGGCCTTTCCCAACACCGGCTACATGGGGGTGCCGCTCCTGATCGCCCTGCTCGGCGCAGCAGCCGCGGGGCCGACGATTGCGACCATCCTGGTCGACCTGGTTTTCACCAGCTCGCTGTGTATCGCCTTGTCGAGGCTGGGCAGCGGCGGCGCCCACGGTGCCGCGGTCGCGGTGCGCAAGGCGCTGCGCGGCATGTTCGCCAACCCCCTGCCGTGGGCCATCGGGCTGGGCGCGGCGGCCTCGGGCCTGGGCTTGACGCTGCCGGCCCCGCTGATGTCGACCGTGGGGCTGCTGGCGGACTCGGCCTCGCCGGTCGCCTTGTTCACCATCGGGGCCGTGCTCGCGCGCTCGCAGATGACGAGCACCGACACCACGCCCCTGGTCGATTTCGTGCCGGTGGCGCTCAAGAAGCTGCTGCTGCACCCGCTGCTGGTATGGGGCGTGGGGCGGGCGGGAATCGCCCTCGGCCTGCCGCTCGACGAGTTCTCGCTCAAGGTGATGATCCTCGTCGCCGCCCTGCCCTCGGCCAGCAATGTCGCGATGCTGGCCGAGCGCTACGGCGCCGACAACGGCCGCATCGCCAGGATCATCCTGGTCTCGACCGCGCTGGCTTTCGTCAGCTTCTCGGCCGCGGTGGCGATCCTGGGCTGAGGTGGCGGCCGGGCCGACCGGAGCTGCCGCCGCGGGGAGCCGACGGCGGCATCGGACTCAGGGAGCGAGGTTCTTGGCGGTGGCGGCCGCGTCGTAATACATGGGCTCGCCGTACTGCTCGCGGCCGAAGTTCCGCATCAGCGCCTGCACCTTGTCCGAGTTGAGGAACTCGCCGAAACGAAGCGCCGTCGCCGCACCCGGGGTCGGCTCGGTCAGGTAGAGCGTGTGGTAGGGGTTGGCCAGGATCTCGCCGCCGCGAAACA
Source organism: Pseudomonadota bacterium (assembly GCA_023443095.1). GTDB lineage: Bacteria > Pseudomonadota > Gammaproteobacteria > Burkholderiales > Burkholderiaceae_F > JAEZVV01. Next base: position 24,187 of record JAEZVV010000174.1, on the reverse strand, counting down.
GCAGGCGCAGCGCCGGCATGTTCTTGCGCTCGGCGATGAAGGTACTCGAGTCCGTCAGGAAATACGCACCTTCGTCGTTGGCCCGCTTCATGCTCGCGGTCATGAAGTCCTTGGTCACGATGTAGCCCGCGCCGCCTGGGGTCAGGCCGGCGGCGCGCCAGATTTCGTTTTCCTTCTGGTGGGTGCCGGAGTTGTCGCCGCGCGAGACGAATTTGGCGCCGCTCTCCTGGATCCGGCGCATCGCCGCGCTGGCGTCGGTCGCCTTGGCAATGCCGGCCGGGTCGCTCGCGGGGCCGACGATCCAGAACTCGTTCGATCCGATCAGCTTGCGGCCCTTGGCCCAGCCATCGGCCACCGCCTGGCGCTCGGCCGCGGGCGCGTGGGCCAGGACCATGTCGACCTTGCGTTCCTTGAGCATTCGCATCGCCGCCCCCGAGCCGGCCTTGAACCACATCACCGTGGCGTCGTTCTCGCGCGCGAACTGCTCGGCCAGCACTTCGAGCAGGCCGAGTTCGCCCGGGCTGCCGGTCGCCAGCGAAAACACATTGGGGCCCTTGCCCCAGACGGCGCTCGGCTTGGCGCTCGCGGGCGCGGCGGTCTGGGCTTGCAGCGGTGCGGCAGTCAACATGAAGGTGGACGCAATGGCGGCGATGACGCCGCGGCGGGTAACGTTGGAAAACATCGGAGACCTCGTATGACGACAAAACAAAGCAGCGTCCGGACGGCGGCGATCGCAAGGACGATCGCCACACCGGCCGGAGCCGCTGCGTATGGCGTCAAGCATACGGAGCCGACTCGTTTACGGCGATATGAAATCCGCCTCATACAGACCCAACCCTGAGGCCCGGACTCCGAGGCCGGGCCCTTCGCATTCAGCCGATCACCGCCACCGACTTGACCTGGGCCCAGGCCGTATCCCCGACCTTGAGTCCCAGGGTGTCGAGCGAGCGGCGGGTGACCCGGGCCAGCAGGATGGCTTCGCCGCAGGCGAGCTGGACCAGCGCCTGCGAAGGATGGACGTCGGGCGCCACCGCCAGGATGCGGCAGCCGAAGTGGTTCTGGATGCTGGTGTGCTGCGGCTCTGCCGTGGTGAGGCTGACGTCGCGCGCGAGCACGCGCAGCCGGACCCGGGCGCCCAAGGCCAGGCCGCTGTCGCGCACCCACAGCGATCCGCCAGCAAAAGCGACCCGCGCCAGATTCCAGTCGACGTCGCGCTCGACCAGCTCCCCCGCCAGCAGGGCGCCGGCGTCTTCGCCGACCACGACCGGGCTGTCCACCGTCGACAAGACCGTTGCCGCCGGCCCCGCCGCCTTGACCTGACCGCGTTCGAGCACGACCAAGGTGTCGGCCAGGCGGGCCACTTCGTCGGGGGCGTGGGTGACATAGAGCATCGGCACCTGCGATTCGTCGCGCAGGCGTTCGAGCCAGGGCAGGATCTCCTGCCGCCGCGAGTGGTCGATCGCCGCCAGCGGCTCGTCGAGCAGGAGCAAACGGGGCTGGGTCGCCAGCGCACGGGCGATCGCGATCCGCTGCCGCTCGCCGCCCGAGAGCTGGTGCGCCTCGCGGCGCAGCAGCGCGCCGATGCCCAGCAATTCGATCGCCGCTTCGAGTGCCGCGCGGCTGGCGCGCGATCGGGCGCGCTCGAGCCCGTATTCGAGGTTGGCCTGAACGTCGAGGTGCTCGAACAGGCTAGCTTCCTGGAACACGTAACCCAGCGGCCGGCGCCAGGTCGGCAGGAAAAGGCCTGTCGCATCGTCCTGCCAGGTTTCGCCGGCGATCTCGATCAGACCGTCGCGGCCGCGTTCGAGCCCGGCCACCGCGCGCAGGATGCTGGTCTTGCCCGAGCCCGAGGCGCCGAACAGGACCGTGATGCCGGTGGCCGGCAGATGAAGGTCGACTTCCAGATCGAAGCCGCCGCGCGGCAGCTCGAACCGGACCCGGTTGATCGCCGCGCTCACGGCATCACCCGGCCGTTGCGGCGGTTGAGCAGGGACAGGGCGAGCAGGACGACAAACGAGAAGGCGACCATGCCTCCCGCCAGCCAATGCGCCTGGGCGTATTCCATCGCCTCGACGTGGCCGTAGATCTCGGTCGAGATGACCCGGGTCTCGCCCGGGATGTTGCCGCCTATCATCAGCACCACGCCGAACTCGCCCACCGTGTGGGCGAAGCTGAGGATGGCGGCGGTGACGAAACCCGGGCGCGCCAGCGGCAGAGCGACCGAAAAAAAGGCGTCGAGCGGGCGCGCGCCGAGGGTGGCGGCGACTTCCAGCGGCCGCGTTCCTATCGATTGGAACGCGTGTTGCAGCGGCTGGACCGCAAACGGCAGCGAATACACGAGCGAGCCGATCAGTAGCCCCGAGAAGGTGAAGGACAGGGTGCCCAGACCCAGGGCCAGGGTGAGCTGGCCGAGCGGGCCGTTGGGGCCGAGGGCGACCAGCAGGTAAAAGCCCAGCACCGTCGGCGGCAGCACCAGCGGGATCGCCACGATCGCCGCCACCGGTGCGCGCCAGCGCGACGAGGTGCGCGCCAGCCACCACGCGATCGGGGTCGAGATCAGCAGCAGGAGCAGCGTGGTCAGGCCGGCGAGCTCTAGCGTCAGCCGGATCGCCTGGAGCGATTCGTTTCCCAAGGGCATGGTGGCTTGCGACTCAGAGCTGGTAGCCGTAGCCGAGGATGATCGCGCGCGCCTTGTCGCCGCGCAGGTAGTCGACCAGGGCCGCAGCGGCCGGGTTGGCCTTGGCCTTGGACAGAATGACCGCATCCTGGCGGATCGGGGTGTAGAGCTCGGCGGGAACGCCCCACGCCGAACCCTGGCTGAGGCGGCCGTCGGCGTAGACCTGCGACATCGCCACAAAACCGAGCTGGGCATTGCCGGTGGCGACGAACTGGTAGGTCTGGCCGATGTTTTCGCCCTGGACGAAACGCGGCGTCAGGCGCTCGGCCAGGCCGAGCTTCTGGATGACTTGCATGGCGGCCGCGCCGTAGGGGGCAAGTTTGGGATCGGCTACCGCAATGCGCTTGAAGTCGCCGCTGCGCAGGACCTCGCCCTTGGCGTCGACGGCGCCGGCCTGCGAGCTCCACAACACGAGCTGCCCGATGGCGTAGGTGAAGCGGCTGCCGGGGACGATCCCGCCTTCCTTTTCGAGGCGGGCCGGGGTCTCGTCGTCGGCGGCGAGAAAGACTTCGAAAGGAGCACCGTTCTTGATCTGTGCGTAGAACTTCCCGGTCGAACCGAACGACAACACCGCCTTGTGCCCCGTATCCTTCTCGAAAGCGGCCGCAATCTTCTGCATCGGCGCGGTGAAGTTGGCGGCAACCGCGACGCTGACTTCGGCCGCCGTCGCGGCGGAAGCCGCAAAGAGACCGAGCAGGAGACAAGAGACAATACGGAGCATGGCGGACTCGCTATTCAAAAAAGGAATAGCGCGAGTGTAGCCGGGCTGCTGCTCGAAGACAGGACAGACTCGCCCATGAGAAAACCCCTACACCTTGCCGAAGCGCTGGGCCACGACAGCAGCGACAAGCGGATCGACATCCTGCGCCGCATCGGCGAGGCCGGCTCGATCTCGGAAGCGGCGCGCGGCGCCGGAGTCAGCTACAAGGCCGCGTGGCAAGCGATCGAGACCCTCTCCAACCTGGCGGGAGCGACCCTGGTCGAAAAAGCCGTGGGCGGCAGCGGCGGCGGCGGTGCCCGCCTGAGCGCCGACGGGCAGAGGGTGCTGCGAGCGGCCGAGCTGATGGCGGCGGCCCGGGCCGAGGTGCTGGCCCGCATCGAAGGCGAACGCAGCGGCGAGGCCGCGCCCAACTTCGCCGCTCTCGGCCTTCGCACCAGCATGCGCAACCACTTGCCGTGCGTGATCCGCTCTATCCACGCCGCGGGCGGCCAGATGCGGGTCGAACTGGAGCTGGGCGACGGCACGCTGCTTGCCTCTCGCATCACGCGCGAAAGCGTGCAGCTGCTGGGGCTCGCTCCCGGACTTGCAGTTCTGGCCTTGTGCAAGGCCACTGCGGTGGTTATCGCGCCGGAGATCGAAGTCGGCGCCGGCCGCAACCGGCTGTCCGGGTCGGTAACGCGAGTCTCGCGTTCGGCCAGCGGTGGCGAAATCGCGCTCAGCCTCGCCGGCGGTTTGCAGCTGGTGGGTTTCGGCGCGGCCGGCCATGGTTTGAAAAAAGGCGAGCCGGCGGTAGCCGCCGTCGACGAGGCCGGGGTCGTGATCGCGCTCTCGGGCTGAGACCCGGCACCGAGCCGGCCGCGGCGACGGCCGCCCGGCTCACGCCAGCTTGAGGGCGAGCACGCCGGCCACCACCGCTCCGGCCCCCATCCAGCGGCGCAGCGTGAGCCTCTCCTTGAGCAGCCGCGCGGCGATCAGAGCGGCAAACAGCACCGAGGTTTCCCTCAGCGACGCCACCAGAGCGACTGGGGCGCGGGTCATCGCCCACACCGCAATGCCGTAGGCGCCGAAGGACAGGCCGCCGCCCGCGAGCGAGCGCCAGGGGCGGGCCCGCAGAGCGGCCATAAAAGCCTGCCGGCGCGTGATCAGCACCCAGGCGGTGAAGGGAAGGCCGTCGAGCACGAACAGCCAGACGATGTAGCTCCAGGCGTCCCCCGCCAGGCGGGCGCCGCGGCCGTCGACCACGGTGTAGACCGCGATCACCGCCGCGTTCGCCAGCGCATACGCCACTGCCTTGCGGTGACGGGCCATTTCCGCCGCCGGGTGGCTCACCCGCAGCGCCAGCAGGATCACCCCGACCGATATCAGGCCGATGCCGAGCCAGCCGGCCATCTCGGGCGACTCGCCCAACCAGACGATGCCGAGCAGCGCCGTGATCAGCGGCGCCACCCCGCGCATCAGCGGGTAGACCAGGGACAGGTCGCCGCTGCGATAAGCGCGGATCATCAGGAAGTAATACGCGATGTGGATCGCGACCGAGGCCAGGATGTAAGGCCAGCTCGCCGGCGCCGGCAAGGGCACGACAAAAACGAAAGGCACGGCGATCAGCGCGGCGCCCGCCACCACGGCCGCCGTGTCGAACAAAACGTTGCCGCCGCCCTTGATCATCGCGTTCCAGCTCGCATGGAGCAGGGCCGCGAGCAGGACGGCCAGGCTGACGGTGAGGGTCATGACGGCAGGCGATCAGAAAGGAGGAAGGAGTGCGCTCAGGACTTTACCCGCAGCCCCTCGGGGTCGACCTGAGCCTTCAAGCCCACGGCAGCCGCGTAACGTTCGCCCGCCACGTCCACCTCCCAGCGCCCGGCTCCGATCCAGGCGGAGTCGACCACCCCGTCGGCGCGGGTGACGGCACCGAGGCCGACCGGCCGTCCCAGCGTATGGCCGAAAGCGGCCGAGCTTAGGAAACCCACCGGCAAGCCGTCGCGCAGGATCAGCTCGCCACCCCACAGATTGGTGTGGGCCGCTTCCACCACCAGCGACACGATGCGCCGCTTCGCCCCTTCGGCCCGAGCCCGCACCAGTGCTTCTCGGCCGACGAAGCCGCCCGGCTTGTCGAGCCTGACCGCAAACGAGAGGCCGGCTTCGAAGGGATTGACGTCGGGCGTGAGCTCGCGTCCCCAGGCGCGGTAGCCCTTTTCCAGCCGCAGCGAGTCGAGCGCGTAATAACCGGCGTTGCGCACTCCCAGGTCCTGCCCGGCCGCCATCAGCTGTTCGTAGACGCCGACCGCAAACTCGACCGGCACGTACAGCTCCCAGCCGAGTTCGCCGACATAGCTGAGCCGGGTGGCGCGCACGGTTGCGTAACCCAGCTCGATCTCCTTCGAAGTGCCGAAGGGGAAGGCGTGGTTGCCGAAGTCGGCGCTCGAGACCCGTGCCAGCAGTTCGCGCGAACGCGGCCCCATCACTGCGATCACGGCCAGCATCGAGCTGACGTCGGTGACACTCACGTGGGCCTCGGGGAAAAAGCGGACGATGGCGCGTTCGATCACGTCGTGGTCGCGCACCGCCTGCGCGCTGCCGGTGACGATCAGGAACTCGTCGTGTGCGATGCGGGTGAGGGTGAAATCGCTCTCGTAGCCGCCGCGCTCGTTCAACATGCCGGTGTAGACGGTCTGGCCGACCGGCACCGCCACCTCGTTGGCGCACAGGTACTGCAGCACGCGTTCGGCGTCGCGCCCCTTGACCGCGAGCTTGGCAAACGAACTCATGTCGAACACGGCCACCGCTTCGCGCGCCGCACGGTGTTCGGCCGCGACCCAGGCATGCCAGTTCTGGTGGCCCCAGCCGTAGTCGATGCGCGCATCCTGCGCCGTCGGCGCAAAGAAGTTGGCGCGTTCCCAGCCCAGTTTCGAGCCGAAACAGGCGTGGGCGGCGGCCAGCTGCGAATACAGCGGCGAACGGCGAAAGGGACGCGCGCTCTCGAGTTCGCGGTTGGGCCAGGGCATCTTGTAGTGCAGGCCCAGCACCTCGCGGATACGGTCGGGTAGCCATCGCTCGTTGGCGTTGAAGGACGCGAAGCGGCGGATGTCGACCGGCCACAGGTCCAGCGTAGGTTCGCCCTGGACGATCCACTCGGCCAGCGCGCGCCCCGCCCCGCCCGCCGAGGCGATGCCCATCGAGTTGAAGCCCGCGCCGACCCAGTAATTGCTCAGGCCCGGCGCCGGGCCGAGGATGAAGTTGTTGTCGGCGGTGAAGGACTCGGGGCCGTTGTAGAACTGCTTGACCGCAGCCTCGCCCAGCGCCGGCACGCGGAGGACCGCGTTCTCGAGCAGGATCTCGAACGCGTCCCAGTTGTCGGGCAGAAGCTGGAACTCGAAGTTCTCGGGGATGCCGCCGCGCGAGCGCGCGCTCTGCATCCAGGGTGTCGCCTGCGGTTCGAAGCCGCCCATCAGCAAGCCGCCCACCTCTTCCTTGAAGTAGACATAGCCGTCGGGGTCTCGCATCACCGGTAGGTCGGGGTGAACGCCGGGAATCTTGTCGGTGACGATGTAGTAGTGCTCGCAGGAAAAAAGCGGCACCGCGGCACCGACTTCGCGGCCGAGGTCGCGCGCCCATTGCCCGCCGCAGTTGACTACGATGTCGGCGGCGATCACGCCCGTACTGCCGTCCTTCTGCTTCCAGTGGACCCGGCTCACGCGGCGGCCGGCGGCCCCCGCCTCGGTCTCGCAGCTCGTGACCCGGGTGTTTTCGACGATTTGCACGCCGCGCTGGCGAGCGCCCTTGGCGAGCGCGAGCGTGAGGTCGCTCGGGTTGGCCTTGCCGTCGCCCGGCAGCCAGACCGCGCCCTTCAGGTCGTCGGTCGCCATGATCGGGTAGAGCCGGCCCGCCTCGGCGGGCGAAAGCAGCTCGCAGTCGACACCGTAGGCGCGCGCCACGGCCGCCGTGCGCTTGAGCTGGACCAGGCGGTCGGCGGTACGCGCCACCGCGAGCGAGCCGCAGGCTTTCCAGCCGGTCGCGAGCCCGGTTTCGGCCTCGAGCCGCGAATACAGATCGGTCGAATAGCGGATCAGCCGCGTCATGCTCTCCTGCGCGCGCAGCTGGCCGACCAGGCCGGCCGCATGCCAGGTGGTGCCGCTGGTGAGCCGGCCCTGCTCGAGTAGGACCACGCCGTCGAGACCGAGCTGACTCAGGTGATAGGCGGTGCTCGCGCCCATGATTCCGCCGCCGATGATGAGCACGCGGGCGTGGCCGGCCGGGCGGGCCTGCTGGTAGAGAGCTTCCATTGATGGCTTTGAGGGTTCAGGCAGCGCGGACCACGCTGGGGGCGACCTGGCGGATGCCGAGTTCGCGGATCGCGGCGGCGATGGCGGCGACCACGTTGGTCATCTCGTTGGGATCGATCGCGCCGATGCAGCCGACGCGGAAGGTCTCGACCTGGGTCAGCTTGCCCGGGTATAGGATGTAGCCACGCGTCCGCACCGCCGCGTAAAAACGCTGAAACTCGTAAACCGGATCGGCGGGCGCATGGAAGGTGACGATGATCGGCGCCTGGACCTCGGAACCGAGATAGGGGCGGAACCCCAGTGCCGCCATGCCCTCGAGCAGAACGCGGCAGTTGGCCCGGTAGCGGGCCAGCCGCGCCGGCCGGCCGCCCTCGGCCAGGAACTGGTCGACCGCCGCCCGCAACGCCACCACCACGTGGGTGGGCGGGGTGAAACGCCACTGCGTGGTTTTCTGCATGTAGACGTACTGATCGTGCAGGTCCATCGCCAGCGAATGCGAATTGCCGGCGCAGGCCTCGAGCAGGCCCTTCCTGACGATCACGAAACCCATGCCCGGCACGCCTTCGAGGCATTTGCCGCTGGCGGCGATCAGGGCGTCGTAGCGCAGCTCGCCCGCGTCGGTCGGCAGGGCGCCGAACGAACTCATCGCGTCGACGATCAGGCCGACACCGCGCTCGCGACAGACACGGGCGATTCCTGTCAGGTCGTTGAGCACGCCGGCGCCGGTTTCGCAATGCACTTGCGCCACGTGGGTGATGGTCGGGTCGGCGCTCAGCGCGGCCTCGACCATCGGACCGGTGGCAGGCCCTTCCTCCGGCACCGGCAGCTCGACCGCGGCGCGGCCCAGGTATTTGAGGATCTTGAGGATGCGTGCGCAGTAGGCACCGTTGTTGGGAACCAGCACCTTGCCCTGGCGCGGCACCAGGTTGGCGAGCGCCGCTTCGACCGAGAAGGTACCGCTGCCCTGGAGCGGCACGCAGGCGTAGTCGTCGCCGCCGTTGGCGATGGCCACCAGGTCGCGGCAGAGCGAGGCGGTGATCTGGTTGAAGCTCGCGTCCCACGAACCCCAGTCGCGCAGCATGGCCTGCTTGGTGGCGAGCGAGGTCGTGAGCGGACCGGGCGTGAGAAGGACGGGATCGTTGCCGAGGATCATCGATACGTCTCCTAGGTGCGGGCGGTCTGACGCCAGGCTTGGGTGCGGCGAACCAGCCACCACTCGAGGGCAAAGCTCGCCAGTGCCACGGTGCTGCTGGTGATCACGATCAGCAGGCCCATCGCTGCCGCGGCGCCGATATTGCCGGCCTCGTCGAGGTGCAGCAGCGAGACCGAGGCCGGCAGGGTGCCGGGCGAGTAGAGGAAGACCACCGCGGAAACCGTGGTCATGGCGTTGATGAAGTAATAACGCGCGATGTCGATCACCGAAGGCAGGCAGACCGGTACGGTGACGCGCCAGAAAGTGCGGTAGAAGGGCACTTTGAGCGAGGCCGAGACCGCCTCGAACTCGCTGTCAAGAGCTTTCAGCGCCGTGGTCGCGGTGAGGTAACTCGAGGAATAGAAGTGGACCACGGTCGAGGCGATCAGGATCGCCATGCTGCCGTAGATCGCCGCCATCGGATTGGCCGGGTTGTTGAAGAAAAAGATGTAGGCAATGCCCAGCACCAGGCCCGGCACCGCCATCGGCAGCATCGCCTGGAATCGCACCAGCGGTCGCAGCCACTCGACCCCCTTGGTTTTTTCGAGCCAGTAGGCGCCCGCGAACGAGGCGATGGTTCCGACCAGCGCCGAACCGGCGGCCAGCTTGAGGCTGTTCCAATACGCCAGGTCGACCCCGGCCTCTTCCAGGCCGTAGATGTAGTGCTGCAGCGTGGGCTTGAGGTTGTAGGGCCAGAAGGTCGCAAGCGAACCGAAGAGAGCCATGCCCATCACCAGCAGCATCGCGGCGGCCACGGCGATCACGTAGGCCAGCATCAGCCGGTCCCGCCAGGCGGCAGGCTGGGGCCGGTAGGGAACGCTGCGCGATCCCATCTGCGATTGCGCGCGGCGCTGCACCGCGTGGTCGATGACAAAAGCCACCACCGCGGGCAGCAGCAGCAGCAGCGAGACCACGGCCCCCATCTGGAAGTTCTGCTGGCCGACCACCTGTTTGTAGATGTCGACCGCGAGCACGTTGTAGTTGCCGCCTATCACTTTCGGAATGCCGAACTCGGCGACCGAGGCGGTGAACACCACCATCGCCGCCGAGATCAGCCCGTATTTGGCGCCGGGCAGGGTGATGGTGATGAACTTGCGCCACTGAGAGGTGCCGAGCGCGTCGGCCGCCTCGTAGAGCCGGGCGTCGGAGAGCGAAAGCGAGGCGAGCAGGATCATCACCGCATGCGGGAAAGCGGCGAAAACCATCGCCATCGTCATTCCCGGCAGGCCGTAGATCTGCTGCAGCCCCGCCCACTCGAGCGCACCCTTGAGCCAGCCCTGGTTGCCGAACAGGTAGAGGAAGGAAATCGCCGCCAGCAGCGAGGGTGCAAGGATGGGCGCGAGCGCGATCTGCCGCCACAGCCACTTGAAGGGGATGCAGCTGCGCTGGATCGCGTAAGCAAAACCGAAGGCAAGCGGCAATACGATTGCGGTTGTCATCAGGGCAAAGCTGAGACTGTTGCCGATCGAATCGACCAGGGCCGGGGTGCGGAAATACTCGATGAAGTTGAGTCCGCCGACGAACTGGCCGTCGCGGTTCTCGAGCGTTTTGATCAGCACCAGCGCCAGCGGCAGCGCAAGAAACACGAATAGCGAAACCGCAAGCAGGATCACGCCGCCGCGGGCCACCCACACCTCGCCATGCAGGACGCGCGGGCGCACCCGCATCGTCGGGGAGGCGAGCGCGCTCATGCCGGCCGCCCGAACACCCGCACCCGTTCGCCGCGCAGGGCAAAGGGAACCAGCGCGCCTTCCCGCACGCCGAGCTCGCGCAATTGGTTGAGCGAGTAATAGATCTGCAGCCTCTGGCCGTCGAAGCCTTCGACCTCGACCTCGGCCAGGCAATAGGTGCCGAGGTAGTCGATCCGCAACACGCGCCCGCTCACGCAGTTGGGCAGGGACTCGATCGCACCGGCGTCGGGCAGGTAGCGATCCTCGGGGCGGAGGTAGAGGCGGGCCGCCTCGCCGGTGGCGATGCCGTTGGCTTGAGTGGCGAGTTCGCGCTGGCCGACCTGGTAGCGGCCGTGGCCTAGGGCGGTCGCCTTCAGCACGTTGACCTTGCCGATGAAGTCGGCCACGAAGGGAGTGGCGGGTTTCTCGTAAACCTCGGCCGGCGCGCCGGTCTGCTCGATCGAGCCCTTGTTCATCACGACGATGCGGTCGGACATCGACAGCGCCTCTTCCTGGTCGTGGGTGACCATGATCGTCGTCACGCCCAGGCGGCGCTGGAGCTGGCGGATCTCGCCGCGCAGCCGTTCGCGCTCCTTGGCGTCGAGTGCTGACAGCGGCTCGTCGAGCAGCAGCAGTCCGGGCGAAGTGGCAAGAGCCCGCGCCAGCGCGATCCGCTGCTGCTGGCCGCCGCTGCATTGGGCGGGGTATTTGGGGCCGGCCTCGGGCAGGCCGACCAGGGTGAGCAGCTCCTTGACGCGGGCACCGATCTCGGCGCGGCCGCGGCGCCGGTTGACCAGGCCGTAGGCAACGTTGTCGGCGATCGTCAGGTTGGGAAAGAGTGCGTAGGACTGGAACACGATGCCGTAGTCGCGCGCCGACGGCGGCAGCTGCGAGATGTCGCGCTCGTCCTGGATGATGTGGCCGCGGGTCTGGCGTTCGAGGCCGGCGATGATGCGCAGCAAGGTGGTCTTGCCGCAGCCCGAGGGGCCGAGGAAACAGATCAGTTCGCCGCGGCGGATCTCGAGATCGATCGCCTGCAGGGCGACGAAATCACCATAGGCCTTGTGGATGCCGGTCAGGCGCAACGCGGGGGAGAGGGTCGACACGGGGAGCCCTGCTGAAGTCGGGAGTTCGTCGCGCGCCGGCCCCACAAAGGCGGCCGGCGCGCAGGCGGCGGCGGACGGACCGGCCCTAGTTCTTGGGCGCGGCCTTGGACTCGTAGCGCTTGCTCCACTCGCCCAGGATGCGGTCGCGGTTCTTGGCGGCCCAATAGAAGTCGTTCTTGACCAGACGCTTGGCGTAGTCGGCCGGAACATTGGGCAGCGGATGGGATTGCGACTCGACCGCAACCAGGGCGAAGTTCTTGGCGTAGAGCTTCATCGCTTCGTCCGACACCGCCCAGTCCATCAGGCGCTTGGCGGCGTCGAGCTTCTTCGTGCCCTTGACGATCCCGATCGCCTCGAGGTCCCAGCCCAGGCCTTCGGCCGGGAACACCAGGTCGATCGGCGCTCCCTGCGCCTTCTCGCGGTTGGCGCGGTACTCGAACGAGATGCCCACGGTGTATTCGCCCTTGGCCGCCATCGAGCAGGGCCGCGAACCCGAGTGCGTGTATTGAGCGATGTTTTCGTGCAGACCGTCCATGAACTTCCAGGCCTCGGCCTCGCCGTAGATCTGCAGCCAGGCGGTGACGTCGAAATAGCCGGTGCCCGACGAGGCCGGATGCGGCATCACGATCTGGCCCTTGTAAGCGGGTTTGGTCAGATCCTTCCAGCTGGCGGGTTTGGGAATTCCACGTTTCTGCGCTTCGATCGTGTTGAAGCAGATCGTCGCTCCCCACACGTCCATGCCGACCCAGTAGGGCGGGTTCTTGCTGTCGCGGAACGCCGGCGCGATACGAGCCAGGCCGACCGGGGCAAAGGGCTGGAGCATGCCCTCCTGTTCGAACAAGGCCATGCTCGAGGCGGCCACGCCCATGATGACGTCAGCCTTAGGGTTGGCCTTTTCGGCGATCAGCTTGGCGGTGATGATCCCGGTCGAATCGCGCACCCACTGCAGCTCGATGTCGGGGTTGGCTTTCTGGAACGACTCCTGATAGGCCTTGAGCTGGTCGGTCTCCAGCGCGGTATAGACGGTCAGCTGGGTCTTGGTCTGGGCGGCGGCGCCCAGCGCGAGCGCCGACAGAGCGGCAGCGGCCAGCCATCGGCCCGGAAACGGAAACTCCATGGACTCCTCCTTACGTGACCGGGCGCGGCCCGGATGACGCCTGTCGGGGCACAGGCAAACGGCCAGCCTATGCATTGCTTTTGAACACTTCGTGACAGCGCTTTCCGCGCAACACGAAGTGCAGCCCATCTCATCTTGTTGTTGTGTTCCCGTAGCGCAGCCAGTCTAGGCACCGCAACTTTTTTGAGTCAACTGTTTTCTGCTGATTGTCGACAATCTACGAAAACCGGCGCACACTGCCTTTCATGAAGCCGAAAGACAGCCTTGCCCCCCGCTCCGCCACCCTCGACCTGCTGCGGTCGGCCTCGCTCTCGAGCGCCGCGCAGCAGGAGATCGAACGCATGATCGTCGAGGGCGAACTCGCCGCCGGCACCAAACTCACCGAAGCCTGGTTGTCCGAGCACCTGGGCGTCTCGCGCGGCCCGCTGCGAGAGGCCTTCCGCATGCTCGAAGAGGCCGGTCTGCTGCGGCAGGAAAAGAACCGCGGCGTCTTCGTGCGCGACATCCCGCTCGACGAGGCGATCGAGATCTACGACCTGCGCGCAGTGATGGACGAACTCGCCGGCCGTCGCCTGGCCGCAACCGCCACGCCCGAGCAGCTCCGGGAACTGAAGGCGACGGTCGACCAGATGGACCAGGCCTCGCGCTCGAAAGCGGCCGACGCCTACCACCGGCTCAACCTGCAGTTCCACGACCAGCTGATCGAGTTCTGCGGCAACCGCAAGATGGCCGGCATCTACCGCCGGCTGGTGCGCGAACTCGGCCTGTACCGCCGCCGCAACCTGAGCGAAGCGGCGGTGCTGCCGCATTCGGTGGCCGAACACCGGCAGATCCTCAAGGCGATCGCCGCCGGCGACGGCGAAACCGCCGGCCGCCTGATGTACGAACACGTGGTCGAAAGCAAGGAACGCATGCTCAAGTCCGAAACCGCGCCGCCCGCAGCGCGCGCCCGAACCTCAAGGAGCTGAAGCGATGGTCGAAGTCAACGGGCGGCGCTACGCGCTGCCGAAACAGCCAACGGTGGTGGTCTGCGTCGACGGCTGCGAGCCGGATTACATCGCCCAGGCCGTCGCCCACGGCCACATGCCCTTCCTCAAGCGCGTGTTGCAGGAGGGAACGGCGCTCGAGGCCGACTGCGTCGTCCCCAGCTTCACCAACCCGAACAATCTGTCGATCGTCACCGGCGCACCGCCCGCGGTGCACGGCATCTGCGGCAACTACCTGTACGACCCCGAGACCGATTCCGAGGTCATGATGAACGACCCCAAGTGGCTGCGCGCGCCCAGCTTGCTTGCCGCCGTTGCCGCCGCCGGCAAAAGCGTCGCGGTGGTCACCGCCAAGGACAAGCTGCGCCAACTGCTCGGCCACGGCATGAGCGGGATCTGCTTCTCGTCAGAGAAGGCCGACCAGGCCACGCTCGAGGACAACGGCATCACCGACGTGCTGGCCCTGGTCGGCCAGCCCCTGCCTTCGGTCTACAGCGCCGAGCTCTCCGAGTTCGTGTTTGCCGCCGGCGTGCGCCTGATGGAGACGCGCCGCCCCGACCTGATGTATCTGTCGACCACCGACTACGTCCAGCACAAACACGCGCCGGGCGATGCCGACGCCGACCGTTTCTACGCCATGATGGACCGCTACCTGGAGCGGCTCGACCAGCTGGGCGCCGTGATCGCGGTCACCGCCGACCACGGCATGAGTCCCAAGACCAAGCTCGACGCCTCGCCCAACGTGATCTACCTGCAGGACCTGCTCGACGGCTGGCTGGGTGCCGGCACGGCGCGCGTGGTCCTGCCCATCACCGACCCCTACGTGGTCCACCACGGCGCTCTCGGCTCCTACGCCGTGATCCACGTGCCGGCCGCAGCGATCGACTCGACGATAAAGCGGCTGCGGGACCTGCGCGGCATCGAACACGTCTACACCCGGGCCGAAGCGGCCGCGACCTTCGAGCTGCCGGCCGACCGCGTCGGCGACATCGTCGTCGTCTCCGAGCGGACCGTGGTCCTGGGCAGCAGCCGCGCTCGCCACGACCTCTCCGCGCTCGAGCTGCCGCTGCGCTCTCACGGGGGGCTGTCGGAACAACGCGTGCCGCTGATCCTCAACCGCCGCCTCGGCGGCCTCGAGGCCAACCGCCGCTGGCGCAACTTCGACGCCTTCGACCTTGCCCTCAATCAGGCCCAATAGGGCCCAATCAAGCTCTGTCGCCCTTCTTCACCCCAAGGCCCCGCGATGAACGCTCCTGCCGCCCCCCTCCGCCACGAGAGCCTGCGCATCGCGGGCCAACGAGTCGCCCGCGACGGCCGCATCGAGGTCCGCTACCCCTATACCGGCGAAGTGGTTGGCACCGTGCCCAAGGCCACGGTCGACGACATCCGCCGCGCTTTCGACATCGCCCGCCGCTACCGCAGCCGTCTCACCCGCCACGACCGCTACCGCATCCTGATGCGGGCGGGGGAGCTGATCGCCGAGCGGCGCGAGGCGATCGCCCACTGGATCACGCTCGAGTCGGGGCTCTGCCTGAAAGACACGCTCTACGAGACCGGCCGCGCCAGCGACGTCCTGCTGTTTGCCGCCAACCAGGCCCTGGTCGACGACGGCCAGGTCTTTTCCTGCGACCTCACCCCGCACGGCAAGAAACGCAAGGTCTATACCTTGCGCGAGCCTCTGCTGGGAGTGATCAGCGCGATCACCCCCTTCAACCATCCGCTCAACCAGGTGATCCACAAGGTGGCGCCGGCGATCGCGACCAACAACCGGATCGTGCTCAAACCCTCGGAGAAAACTCCGATGAGCGCCTACACCCTGGCCGACATCTTGTACGAGGCCGGCCTGCCGCCCGAGATGCTGAGCGTGGTCACCGGTGACCCGCGCGAGATCGCCGACGAGATGCTCACCCATGCCGATGTCGACCTCGTCACCTTCACCGGCGGCGTGGCGGTGGGCAAGGCCATCGCCGCCAAGGCGGTGTACAAGCGCCAGATCCTCGAACTCGGCGGCAACGACCCGATCATCGTGATGGACGACGCCGACCTCGAGGAAGCAGCCACGCTCGCGGCGAGCGGCTCATACAAGAACTCTGGCCAGCGCTGCACGGCAGTCAAACGCATGCTGGTGCACGAGGCGGTCGCCGACGAGTTCGTCGAGCGCCTGCTCGCCAAGACCGCCGCGGTCAAGTTCGGCGACCCGCTGGACCCGAGCACCGACATGGGCTGCGTGATCGACGAAGCGGCCGCGATGGTCTGCCAGGCCCGGGTCGAGCAGGCGCTCGCCGCCGGCGCCCGCCTGCTCGCCGGCAATATCCGGCGCGGTGCGCTGTATGCCCCGACCGTGATCGATCGCGTGCTGCCCGAGATGAACGTGGTCCGCACCGAAACCTTCGGCCCGGTCTCGCCGGTGATTCGCTTTGCCAACATCGACGAGGCGATCCGGATCTCCAACGGCACTGCCTACGGACTTTCGTCCTCGGTCTGCACCAACCGTCTCGACTACATCACCCGCTTCATCTCCGAACTCCAGGTGGGCAGCGTCAACGTGCGCGAGGTCCCCGGCTACCGGCTCGAAATGACACCCTTCGGCGGCATCAAGGATTCGGGGCTGGGTTACAAGGAGGGCGTGCTCGAAGCCATGAAGTCCTTCACCAACACCAAGACCTACTCGCTCCCGTGGTGACTCGTCGACCTGCGGGCGCCTGAAAGCGGCAATGGACACTCTGCTCAACCTGCTCGCGGCGATCGCCCTGCTGGTCTGGGGCACCCACATCGTGCGCACCGGCGTCTTGCGGGTGCTGGGAACCAGCCTGCGGCATGTCCTGCGGCGCAGCGTCGGCCACCGGATCACCGCCTTTCTTGCCGGCATCGGCGTCACTAGCCTGCTGCAGAGCTCGACCGCCACCGCCCTGCTCGCCTCGAGTTTCGTCGCCCAAGGGCTGATCGGCACCGCCGCCGCGCTGGCGGTGATGCTGGGCGCCGACGTCGGCACCGCCCTGATGGTTCAGGTCTTTTCGCTCCAGCTGCGCTGGCTCGCGCCCCTGCTGATCATCCCCGGCGTGGTGATCTACCTCTCGCGCCGCAACGAACGCGCCGGCCAGGTCGGCCGCGTGGTGCTGGGCCTGGGTGTGATGATGCTGGCCTTGCAGCTGATCGTTCTCGCCACCGCGCCGCTCACCCATGGCAGCGGGGTCAAGGTGATGTTTGCGCAGATCACGGGCGATGTCCTGCTCGACGTTCTGCTCGGCATGCTGCTCGCGGTCGCCAGCTATTCGAGCCTGGCCGTGGTCCTGCTCACTGCCACCCTGGCGGGAGCGAGCGTGGTGCCGATCGAAGTCGCGGTAGCGATCGTTGCCGGCGCCAACCTCGGCAGCGGCCTGCTGGCGGTGCTGACCACGCTGCGCGCCGATCCCGTCACGCGCCGGGTGCCGCTGGGCAACCTGCTGTTCAAGGGCGCCGGCGTCACGCTGGCGGTGCTGGGCCTGCCCTGGATTCTGCAAGGCCTGGAACGGCTCGGGCTCGATGCCCAGCACTCGGTGGTGATCTTCCACCTGGCTTTCAACGTGGCGCTGGCCGCCCTCTTCCTGCCGCTGGCGGCCAGGGTGGCGACGCTGGTCGAGGCCTGGCTGCCCGCCGCCGCCCGGGCCGAGCTGGCAGGGCAGCCCAAGTACCTCGACCCGCTCGCGCTCGCCACGCCGGCCCTGGCGATGGGCTGTGCCACGCGCGAAGCGGTGCGGCTGGCCGACACCATCCACGACATGCTCGCCGGCCTGCTCACCGTGCTCAAGACCAACGACCTGCCCCTGGCCGAGCGGCTGCGCGGCCGCGACGACGAGGTCGACCGGCTCTATACCGCGATCAAGCTCTATCTTTCGCAGGTCAGCCGCGAAGCGCTCGATCAGCGCGAGTCGCAGCGCTGGACCGACATCGTCCAGTTCACGATCAACATGGAACACGTGGGCGACATCATCGAACGCATGTTGATCGACGTCGCCGAGAAAAAGATCCAGCACGGCCTGACTTTTTCGGACGCCGGCATGGCCGAGATCGAAAGCCTGCATTCGCGCCTGACCAACAACCTGCAGCTGGCGATGGCGGTCTTCCTGCACGGCGACCTCAAGACCGCGCAGAAACTGATTGCCGAAAAAGTCGATTTCCGCGAGCTCGAGATGCACTACGCCGACCTGCATCTGCAGCGGCTCTCGGGCAATACGCCGCAGTCGATCGAGACCAGCTCGCTCCACCTCGACCTGCTCGCCGACTTCAAGCGGGTCAACTCGCTGCTGTGTTCGGTCGCCTACCCCATCCTCGAGGGTGCCGGGGTCCTGTCCAAGACCCGGGTGTTAGGCCAGGCGGCCCGCCCCGAGACGGGCGCCACCGACTCACCGCGGACGGTTCCATGAACTTCGGCCTGAACGACATCGAAGCCTTGTTCGCGGCCCACGGCCACCGCCAGTACGCGGGCGAACCCGTGACCCAGCTCGAACACGCGCTGCAGAGCGGGCACCGGGCCGAACTCGAAGGCGCGAGCGAGGAGCTGGTGGTGGCCGCCTTCCTGCACGACCTCGGGCATCTGATCAACGACCGCGGCGAGACCCCCACCCTGCGCGGCATCGACGACCGCCACGAAGTCGTGGCGATCCCGCGCCTGCGCCAGCTGTTCCCGGAAGCGGTGCTCGCGCCGATCCGCCAGCACGTGGCGGCCAAGCGTTATCTCTGCGCCTGCGGCGACCAGGACAAAAGCGGCGCGGACTATCTGGCGGCGCTGTCAGCCGATTCTCTGCGCAGCCTGCACCTGCAGGGCGGCGTCTTCAGCGCGGCCGAGGCCCAGGCCTTCATCGAGCAGCCGTACGCGCACGACGCTCTGGCGCTGCGCCGCTGGGACGACCTGGCCAAACTCGCCGACGCCCGCACGCCCCCCCTCTCGCATTACCTGACCCTGGCGCAACGGGTGGCGCAGCGTTTCTCCCAGGCCGCTCCATAAGGCCTGCCCATGCGTTACCGCCATCCACTCGCCGGCACCCAGTGGCAGTTCGACGACCTGCGCGAACTGATGGCCAAGGCCACGCCCGAACGCTCCGGCGACCGGCTCGCCGGCCTGGCAGCACAGTCGGCAACGGAACGCATGGCCGCCCGCCTGTGCCTGGCCGATGTGCCGCTGCGCCAGTTCCTCGACGAGGCGCTCGTCCCTTACGAAAGCGACGAAGTCACCCGCCTCATCCTCGACAGCCACGAGGCCCGTGCCTTCGCGCCGATCTCGCATCTGACGGTGGGGGGGCTGCGCGACTGGCTGCTTGAGTTCTCGACCGATGGCGCGACCCTGGCTGCCGTGGCAGCCGGCATCACGCCGGAAATGGCAGCCGCGGTGAGCAAGCTGATGCGCAACCAGGACCTGATCCTGGTGGCGAGCAAATGCCGGGTGACAACCCGCTTTCGCAACACGATCGGCCTGCCCGGGCGCCTCTCGGTCCGGCTGCAGCCCAACCACCCGACCGACGAACTGCGCGGGATCGCCGCCTCCATCCTCGACGGGCTGATGTATGGCGCGGGCGACGCCGTGATCGGCATCAATCCCGCGAGCGACAACCCGGCCACCCTGGTCGATCTGCTGCAGCTGTGCGACGAACTGATCCAGGCTCTGGCAGTGCCGACCCAGTCCTGCGTCCTCACCCACGTCACCCACACCCTGGGCGCGATCGAACGCGGCGCGCCGGTCGACCTGGTGTTCCAGTCGATCGCGGGCACCGAGGCCGCCAATGCCAGCTTCGGCGTCTCGCTCGCCCTGCTCGCCGAAGCGCGAGCAGCCGCCCTTGCGCTCGGCCGCGGCACGGTGGGCAACAACGTCATGTATTTCGAAACCGGCCAGGGCAGCGCGCTGTCGGCCAACGCCCACCGCGGCCTCGACCAGCAGACCTGCGAGGCGCGGGCCTATGGGGTGGCGCGCGCCTTTTCTCCCCTGCTCGTCAATACCGTGGTCGGCTTCATCGGCCCCGAATACCTGTACGACGGCAAGCAGATCATCCGCGCCGGGCTGGAAGACCATTTCTGCGGCAAGCTGCTCGGCCTGCCCCTGGGCTGCGACGTCTGCTACACCAACCACGCCGAAGCCGATCAGGACGACATGGACGTGCTCCTGACCCTGCTTGCCACCGCCGGCGTGAACTTCGTGATGGGAGTGCCGGGCGCCGACGACATCATGCTCAACTACCAGAGCACCTCGTTCCACG
Organism: Pseudomonadota bacterium; assembly: GCA_023443095.1. Taxonomy (GTDB): domain Bacteria; phylum Pseudomonadota; class Gammaproteobacteria; order Burkholderiales; family Burkholderiaceae_F; genus JAEZVV01. The sequence goes on along the minus strand of JAEZVV010000174.1, from coordinate 4,211 downwards.
ACTCGCTGTATGTACGCGAACTGCTGGGACTCAAGCGCGCGCCCGAGTTCGAGGCCTGGCTTGAAGCGGTCGGCATTGCCGAGGCCGGCGGCCGCTTGCGCCCGGCCGAGCTTGCCCTGCCGGCGCTCGGCAGCCTGAGCCGGCCGCTGCTGAACCGCCCCGAGGGGCAGCCATGAAACCCGCCGCCGTTGCGCCGCTGGAAGCGGCCCGTGCCGACCCCTGGGCCGATCTGCGCGCGCTGACCGCCGCCCGGATCGCGCTCGGCCGCAGCGGCGCCAGCCTGCCGACGCGCGAGCAACTCACCTTCGGCGTCGACCACGCGCTGGCGCGCGACGCAGTCCATGCCGAACTCGAGATCGATCCCTTGCAAGCCGAGCTCGAAGCCATGGGCTGGCCCTGCCAGACGGTGACCAGCGCCGCGCCCGATCGGCCGAGCTATTTGATGCGTCCGGACCTAGGCCGCCGCCTCGCCCCGGCCAGCGCAGCGGCGCTAGCGTCGCTGCGCGCCGGCAGCGCCGGTGTCGATCTGGTCTTCATGCTCGGCGACGGGCTCTCGGCGACCGCGGTCCAACGCCATGCGTCGCCCCTGCTCGGCCACCTGGTTCCGTGCTTGCCGGCGAAGACCTCGCTCGGCCCGGTGGTGATCGCGCGCCAAGCCCGGGTCGCGCTGGGCGACGAGGTCGGCGAGCGGCTCGGGGCGCGCCTGGTGGTGGTCCTGATCGGCGAACGCCCGGGGCTCTCCTCGCCCGACAGCCTGGGCGCCTACCTCACCTGGCGGCCGCGCGTGGGGCTCACCGATGCCGACCGCAACTGCGTCTCGAACATCCGCCCGCAGGGCCTGGACTACCCTGCCGCCGCGCAGCGCCTGGCGTGGCTGATCGAGCGGGCGCTAAGCCTGGGCGTAAGCGGGATCGGCCTCAAGGAGGAAAGCCCGCTCGGCCCACCACCGGCCCGGCTGGATCCACCCAGCTGAAACGACCAGGGCCGGCGGAACAAGTCCCGCCGGCCCTGGTTGATCCGCGTCGACCGCCTACTTGCGCGGCGGCGGCAGGTCGGTGCAATGCCCTTCGGCCGCTTCTGCCGCCAGGCCGATCGATTCGCCGAGCGTGGGGTGCGGGTGGATGGTCTTGCCGATGTCGACCGCGTCGGCGCCCATCTCGATCGCCAACGCCACTTCGCCGATCATGTCGCCGGCATGGGTGCCGACGATGCCGCCGCCGACGATGCGATGAGTTTCGGCGTCGAAGATCAGCTTGGTGAAACCTTCGTCGCGGCCGTTGGCGATCGCCCGGCCCGAAGCGCTCCACGGGAACACACCCTTGGTGATGGCGCGGCCGGTTTTCCTGGCTTCGTCTTCGGTCAGGCCAACCCAGGCGATCTCGGGGTCGGTGTAGGCGACCGACGGAATCACCTTGGCGTCGAAGTAGGACTTCTGGCCGGCAGCGGCTTCGGCCGCCACATGCGCCTCGTGCACTGCCTTGTGCGCGAGCATGGGCTGGCCCACCAGGTCGCCGATGGCAAAGATGTGCGGAACGTTGGTGCGCATCTGGCCATCGACCGGGATGAAGCCGCGTTCGCTCACGAGCACCCCGGCGCGTTCGGCGCCGATTTTCCCGCCGTTGGGGCTGCGGCCGACGGCAACCAGGACCAGGTCGTAGCGCTGCGGCTCGGCCGGGGCGGCCTCGCCTTCGAACTTGACCCAGATGCCGTCATCGCGCGCCTCGACGTCGACGGTCCGGGTCTTCAGCATCACGCGGTCGAAGCGCTTCTTGTTGCGTTTGTCCCAGACCTTGACCAGGTCGCGGTCGGCGCCGGGCATCAGGCCATCGAGCATCTCGACCACGTCAATGCGCGCGCCCAGGGTCGAATACACGGTGGCCATCTCGAGCCCGATGATGCCGCCGCCGATCACCAGCATTTTCTGCGGGATGGTGCGCAGCTCGAGCGCGCCGGTCGAATCGACGATGCGCGGGTCTTCGGGAATGAAGGGCAGCTTCGCGACCCGGCTGCCGGCGGCGATGATCGCCTGCGCGAACTTGACGGTCTTGCTGCCGGCGGCAGTGGCCACGCTCAGGTGGTGCGGGTCGGCAAAGCTGCCCACGCCTTCAAGCACGTTCACCTTGCGCATCTTGGCCATCGTCGCCAGGCCGCCCGTGAGTTTGGCCACCACCTTGCTCTTGTGGGCCCGCAGCCGGTCGAGGTCGATCTTGGGCGCGCCGAAGTCGATCCCCAGCTCGGCGAAATCCGAGGCCTCGTCGATCACCGCCGCCACGTGTAGCAGCGCCTTCGACGGGATGCAGCCGACGTTCAGGCAGACCCCGCCCAGGGTCGAGTAGCGCTCGACCAGCACCACCTTGAGGCCGAGGTCGGCGGCGCGGAAAGCGGCCGAATAACCGCCGGGACCGGCGCCCAGCACCAGCAGGTCGCATTCGATGTCGGCGCTGCCGGCAAAGCTTGCGGCAGCGGGAGTTGGAACGGCGGCGGGAGCCGGCTGAGCCGCGGGCGCTTCGGCCGGCGCCGCGCTGGCGGCCGCAGCGGGTTCGAGCAGGAGCAGGAGCGAACCCTTGGCCACCTTGTCGCCCAGCTTGACCTTCATTTCGCGGACCACGCCGGCGGCCGCGGCCGGGATCTCCATCGAGGCCTTGTCGCTTTCGACCGTGATCAGCGACTGCTCGAGCGCGATGCTGTCGCCGGCCTTGACCAGGACTTCGATCACTTCCACATCCTTGAAGTCGCCGATGTCGGGGACTCGGATTTCGATGGTCTGACTCATGGTGTTGTCTCTTGTTGGTTGCTTGCCGCAGTCGCCAGGGTGTGGACCCGCGCCGGCAGGGCCGAGCTCTTGTCGAACTCGCAGCCGGCGGCCACGCCGATCTCGGCCACGGCGCGCGCGCTGCGCGCTCGCCCCCAGGCGGCGTACATCGCGCCCAGGGCAAAGCTGCGGCCCGAGCCGATCGCCCAGAAGCGGTCGAAGGCGAAGACTTCGCGGTACGAATACACGCCGTAGATGCCGCTCGCGTTGGCGATCAGCGCGGTGATCTGCGAACTCTCGTACGGATCGCTGTCGTCTTCCTTGGTGTTGAGGAAATACTGGTCCTTCAGCACCCGGTGCAGCTTCTGGAAGGTGGCGAAGACTTCCTGCCGGCTGCCCAGCCGGCAGTCCTCGCCCAGGCTGCGCAGGGCTTCGGCCAGCACCGCGAAATGCGCGGTGCTGCCCGCCAGACCGATCAGCGAATCGCCCACGGTGAAAATCTTCTCGTTGACCTCGTAACCGTGCGGCAGCCGGGTCTCGCCGAAAGTCACCAGCGCATCCGCGCCGATCGCGACCTCGGCGCCTTTTTTGACGACGACCAGCGTAGTCATGGGCCTAGAGCATGACGCGGCGGAAGTCCGCCAGCAGGCTCGCCAGGTAGGCGTTGAAGCGGGCGGCGCCGGCGCCGTCGACCACGCGGTGGTCCCACGACAGCGACAAGGGCAGGATCAGCCGCGGCGCGAAGGCCTTTCCGTCCCATACCGGCTTCATGCTGGCGCGGCACACGCCCAGGATCGCCACCTCGGGCGCGTTGATGATCGGCGTGAAATACGTGCCGCCGATGCCGCCGAGCGAGGAGATGCTGAAAGTGCCGCCCTGCATGTCGGTGGGCGAGAGCTTGCCGTCACGCGCCTTCTTGGCGAGTTCCGCCGTCTCCTGGGCGATCTCGAAGATGCCCTTCTGGTCGGCGTCCTTGATCACCGGCACCACCAGGCCGTTGGGCGTGTCGGCGGCAAAACCGATGTGGTAGTAGCGCTTGAGGAAAATCGCGTCGTTGGTCGCCGCGTCGAGCGAGCTGTTGAACTCGGGGAACTTCTTCAGGGCCGCGACCGCCGCCTTGATCAGGAAGGCGAGCATGGTCAGCTTGACGCCGGTCTTCTCGTTCTCCCTGTTCAGCTGGACGCGGAAGGCCTCGAGATCGGTGATGTCCGCGTCCTCGTGGTTGGTCACGTGCGGAATCAGGATCGCGTTGCGGGTGAGTGCCGGACCCGAGATCTTCTTGATGCGTGACATCGCCACCCGTTCGACCTCGCCGAACTTGGCGAAATCGACCTCGGGCCAAGCCGGCAGCGCCAGACCCAGGCCGGCGCCCGCCGGCGCAGCAGCACCGGCCGCGGCGGGAGCGGCCCCGCCTGCCATCACTTGTTTGACATAGCTGCGCACGTCGTCGGGGGTGACC
>JAEZVV010000187.1 GCA_023443095.1 Pseudomonadota bacterium | reverse complement strand
CAGCTCAACCGTGCGCGCCGCCACCCGCGGGGTCTGTTCGGCGGGTTTGGCGAGCACGGTGTTGCCGGTCACCAGAGCCGCGGCCACCTGGCCGAGGAAAATCGCCAGCGGAAAATTCCACGGGCTGATCGCCACGAACACGCCGCGCCCGCTCGAACGCAAGACATTCGATTCGCCGACCGGTCCCGGCAGTTCGATGTCGGCCATCTGCAACCGGGCCTGGCTGGCGTAATAGCGGCAGAAATCGACCGCTTCCCGCACTTCGAGGTGAGAGTCGAGTTGGGTGCGGCCGGCTTCACGCACCAGCAGGCCAATCAGTTCGGTCTGTTCGAGCTCGATCGCGTCGGCGACCCGCTCGAGCAGCTGCGAGCGGGCTTCGACTCCCAGCTCGTCCCAGTCCGGCTGGGCTGCGAGTGCAGCGGCGATCGCCGATTCGATGTCCGCCGGACTGGCCGAGCTCACCCGGGTCACGGTTTCGGCCAGGGCAGCGGGGTTGGTCAGTTCGGTGGCGCCAGCAGGCCGGGCAGGGCCGGCAAGCATGGGGCCGACATTGGCGAGCGGCAGCGGTCGGGCGACGGCGGTCGCCAGGGCAAGCAACTGGGCCGGGTCGCCGAAATCCAGGCCGATCGAATTGCGACGTTCGCCGAAGAGCTCGGCACCGGTGGGCAGGGCCGGCAGCCGCTGGGCGCCGGCGAGCGCGGCATCCGCTTCGGCGTAAGCGTCGCCCACGAGCTTGGTCGCCGGCACCGAGTCGTCGGTGAGCTGGTGCACGAAGGACGAGTTGGCGCCGTTTTCCAGCAGGCGCCGCACCAGATAGGCAAGCAGGTCGCGGAACTCGCCGACCGGTGCGTAGATGCGCACGCGGGACTGCGGCTGGTCGGCGAGCAAGGCCTCGTACAAGGCTTCGCCCATGCCGTGCAGGCGCTGGAACTCGAAGGGTTTGGTCGGGGAGAGTTCGAGCGAGTAGTCGACGATCGCTCCCACCGTCATTGCGTTGTGGGTGGCGAACTGCGGGTAGACCGGGGCGGGGCTGGCCAGCAGGCGCCGGGCCAGGGCCAGATAGGCGAGGTCGCTGCCCCATTTGCAGGTGAAAACCGGAAAACCCGCGAGGCCCGCTTCCTGCGCATGTTTGATTTCGGCGTCCCAATACGCGCCCTTGACCAGGCGGATCGCGATCGGTCGCTGGTGCTCGAGCGAGAGCGCCAGCAGACGCTCGAGGGTGGCGAGCGCGCGCGGCGAATACGCCTGCAGGGCCAGCCCCAGCCCGGCCCAGCCGGCGAGTTCGGGTTCGAGCATGAGCCGCTCGAACAAGGCGATATGCAAGACCAGGCGCTCGGATTCTTCGGCGTCGATGGTGAGATTGAGACTGGCGGCCGCGGCCTGGCGGGCGAGTTCGAGCAGGCGCGGATACAGCTCGTCTTCGACCCGCTCGAGCTGGCTCAGCTCGTACCGCGGGTGGATCGCCGAGAGCTTGATCGAAACCCCGTCGCGCGCCCGCCAGTCGCCTTCGCTGCGGCCCATCGCCGCCACCGCCGCCTGGTACGAGGCGTAAGCGCGGTCGGCATCGGCCTGGGTGCGCGCGCCTTCGCCCAGCATGTCGAAGGAGAACACGATGCGCCGGTCGTTCTGCTTGCGGCTGCGGGCGAGCGCGGCGGGCAGACCGGTGGCGAACACGAACTGGTCGCCGAAGCGGCGGATGCCGTCGATCACCAAAGGCCGCAAGGTGCTGCGGGCCAGCCAGGCCCGCAGGGTGCCGGCGTCGCCGCTGGCGCCTCGCAGTTCAGCATCGGCGGCGGTGTAGCCGGCGAGCTGGAGGGCGCGGCCAAGAACGCGGGTGACGAAGGCCTCACCGTTCACGCTGCTGCGGTCTTTAAAAGCCGCGAGTTTCTCGGCGATCAGCCAGGTCTGGGTCTCGGGGTCGGGCGCCCGCAGCAGGGCTTCGGCCAGGCGCAGCAGGGCCACGCCTTCGGCGCTGGCAAGCGGAAACGAGTTGAGCAGGTTCTGGGCCGACAGCAGCCCGGGGGCGGCGCTGCGGACGGCCTCGATGTAGCGCAGGGCGCGGGCCCGCGCCGCCGCGCTCACCGCGGCCGACGGCCGGTCGTGGGCGAGCAGGGCGGCGATCGCTTCGGCTTCGGGAGGCACGGCATCGCCCAGGTCGGGAAGCGCGCGCAAAGCGGCCAGGATGTCGGCCATGCTGTCTCCGGATTTCTTCTTGTGGAATGGCGACGAATCTACACGCGGCATCAGTCGTGGAACCGACTGTTGCGCCAATACAATGCAGCACCCCTACTCGCACCTGCCTATGTTCGACTTTTCTGCCGAAGCCGGTTTTCTTGCCCTTTTCCTGGCTGCTTTTATCTCTGCCACCCTGCTGCCCGGCGGCTCCGAAGTGGTTCTGGTCGGGGTCTTGCACAAACACCCCGACATGTTGTGGCAGGCCGTTGCCGTAGCGACGGCCGGCAATACCTTGGGCGGTGTGACCTCGTTCGTGATTGGGCGGCTGATTCCCAACAAGGCGCAGAGCAAATACATCATCTACCTGCACAAATACGGCTACTGGGCGCTGCTCTTTTCTTGGTTGCCGCTGGTGGGCGACGCCTTGTGCCTGGGCGCGGGCTGGTTGCGGTTCAACCCCTACCTGTCGATTGCTCTGTTCGCGGTCGGCAAGCTGTTCCGCTATGTTCTGGTGGCCGGCGGCTGGGCCTGGTTCGCTGCTACCTTCCTAGGGGGAGCGTAGGGGAAGCGCTCTAAAAGGCCGGGTTCGGAGCGGCGAAACGCGATCCTTATAATCAAGCGAGAATCATTCCTGTAACGCGCGCCGTTCCGGTGCGTTCTTTCCAAGAGAGTCCGATGAAGGTCCTCGTCCCCGTCAAGCGCGTGGTTGACTACAACGTGAAAGTACGCGTGAAGTCCGACCAGACCGGTGTCGACATCGCCAATGTGAAGATGTCGATGAACCCCTTTGATGAAATCGCTGTCGAGGAAGCGACCCGGCTCAAGGAAGCTGGCGTGGCGACCGAGGTGGTGGCGGTGTCGGCCGGCCCGACCCAGGCGCAGGAAACCCTGCGCACCGCGATGGCCATTGGTGCCGATCGCGGCATCCTGATCGAATCGACCGAAGAGCTGCAGCCGCTGGCCGTGGCCAAGCTGCTCGCCGCCGTGGTGGCCAAGGAGCAGCCGCAGCTGGTGATCCTCGGTAAGCAGGCGATCGACGACGACGCCAACCAGGTCGGCCAGATGCTTGCCGCCCTGACGGGCATGGCGCAGGCGACTTTCGCCTCGAAGATCAAGGTCGAAGGCGGCAAGGCGATCGTCTCGCGCGAAGTCGATGGCGGCATCGAGACCATCGAGGTCAAGTTGCCGGCGGTGATCACCGCCGACCTGCGCTTGAACGAGCCGCGCTACGTCACCCTGCCCAACATCATGAAGGCGAAGAAAAAGCCGCTTGATGTCACCCAGCCCGCCGCTCTCGGCGTGGACGTGGCGCCGCGCTTGAAGACGCTCAAGGTCAGCGAGCCTCCCGCGCGCCAGGCCGGCATCAAGGTGCCGGACGTCGCCACCCTGGTGGCCAAGCTCAAGACCGAAGCCAAGGTCATCTGAGGGCTGTGCCCGCATTCATGGAGCGAAAGAACATGACCGCCCTCGTCATTGCTGAACACGACAATCAACACCTCAAGGCGACCACGCTGTCGACCGTCACCGCGGCGGCCAAGGCCGGCGGGGACGTGCACGTGCTGGTGGCCGGCAGCGGCTGTGCCGCGGTGGCCGAGCAGGCCGCCAAGATCGCCGGCGTGAGCAAGGTGCTCGTGGCCGATGCCCCGCAGCTGGCCGACCAGTTGGCCGAAACCCTGGCCGCGCAAGTGGTGGCGGTGGCCAAGGACTACAGCCACGTCTTCTTCCCTGCCAGCGCCTCGGGCAAGAACACCGCGCCGCGAGTGGCCGCTCTGCTCGACGTGGCCCAGGTCTCGGAGATCATCGGCGTCGAGTCCGCCGATACCTTCACCCGCCCGATCTACGCCGGCAACGCCATCGCCACCGTGCAGGCGACCGACCCGATCAAACTCGTCACCGTTCGCGCCACCAGCTTCGAGCCGGCGGGCGAGGGCGGCGCAGCGACGGTCGAAACCGTGGCGGCCGTGGCCGACGCGGGCCTGGCCACGTTTGTCGCACGCGAGATGGCCAAGAACGACCGCCCCGAGTTGCAAGGCGCCAAGGTAGTGGTCTCGGGCGGCCGCGGCATGGGGTCGGCCGAGAGCTTTAAGCTGCTCGAGCCGCTCGCCGACAAGCTGGGCGCGGCGATGGGCGCCTCGCGCGCGGCGGTCGACGCGGGTTATGCCCCCAACGACTGGCAGGTGGGCCAGACCGGCAAGGTGGTCGCGCCCCAGCTCTACTTCGCCGTCGGCATTTCCGGCGCGATCCAGCATCTGGCCGGCATGAAGGACTCCAAGGTGATCGTGGCGATCAACAAGGACCCCGAAGCGCCGATCTTCTCGGTCGCCGACTACGGCCTGGTGGCCGACCTGTTCGAAGCCGTTCCGGCCCTGGTCAAGGAACTCGGCTGACGAGTCAGAGCCGCATCCGACGGGGCGCAGCGACACGGAAACTTCCGTGAACCTGTGCCCCTTTTTTTATCCGCATCGATCCGAAGCTTGAGGAAGACAATGAGCTACGCCGCGCCGATCAAGGACATGCTGTTCGTGATGAACGAACTGGCCGGGCTGGACCAAGTGCAGCAGCTGCCGGGCTGCGAGGACGCCACGCGCGAAACCGTCGAGGCCGTGCTGGAAGAAAACGCCAAGTTCGTGCAGGACGTGGTGGCGCCACTGAACCGCAGCGGCGACACCCAGCCGACCTCGTGGAAGGATGGTGTGGTGACGGCGTCACCCGGCTTCAAGGATGCGTTCCAGCAGTTCACCCAGGCGGGCTGGCAAGGCGTGCAACACCCGACCGAGTTCGGCGGCCAGGGCCTGCCCAAGCTCGTGGGAGCGGCGTGTATGGAAATGGTGCAGGCGGCGAACCTGTCGTTCGCTCTGTGCCCGATGCTCTCCGACGGCGCGATCGAGGCGCTGCTGGTGGCGGGCAGCGACGAGCAGAAGGCGCTGTACGTGCCCAAGCTGCTCGACGGAACCTGGGCCGGCACCATGAACCTGACCGAGCCGCAGGCGGGTTCGGACCTGTCCCTGGTGCGCACCCGCGCGGTGCCGCAGGGCGACGGCACGTATCGGCTGAGCGGCACCAAGATCTTCATCACCTGGGGCGAACACGACATGGCCGACAACATCGCCCATCTGGTGCTCGCCCGCACGCCCGACGCACCCGAAGGCGTGAAGGGGATCTCGCTTTTCATCGTGCCCAAGTTCCTGGTCCAGGCCGACGGCGGCAATGGCCCGCGCAACGACGTCTATTGCGCTTCGATCGAACACAAGCTCGGCATCAAGGCGAGCGCGACCTGCGTGATGCTCTTCGGCGACAACAAGGGCGAGGTCGGCGCAGGGGCGGTGGGTTACTTGATCGGTGAGGAGAACCGCGGTCTCGAATACATGTTCATCATGATGAACGCCGCGCGTTTCGGCGTCGGCATGCAGGGCATTGCCTTGGCCGACCGCGCCTACCAGCAGGCGGTGGCCTATGCACGTGAGCGCGTTCAGAGCCGCGCAGTGGAAGGATCGGCGGGCCCGGTGCCGATCATCCAGCACCCCGACGTGCGCCGCATGCTGATGAGCATGCGCGCGCAGATCGAAGCCGCCCGGGCCATGGCTTACGTAGCTGCGGCCTGGAGCGATACCGCCCACCACCACCCCGACCCGGCGCGCCGTGCCGCGGCCAAGGCGGCTTACGAATACATGGTGCCCGTCATCAAGGGCTGGTCGACCGAAATGGCGATCGACGTCGCCAGCACCGGGGTGCAGGTGCACGGCGGCATGGGCTTCATCGAGGAAACCGGCGCCGCCCAGCATTACCGCGACGCCAAGATCCTGACGATCTACGAAGGCACGACCGCGATCCAGGCCAACGACCTGGTGGGCCGCAAGACCGCTCGCGATGGCGGCGCCACCGCCCGCGCCCTGATCGCCCAGATGCGGGCCACCGTGGCCGAACTGCGAGGCGTGGGCTGCAGCAAGTGCGACGCGATCGCGACCCAGCTGGCGCCAGCGATCGATGCCTACGAGGCCACAGTCGACTACGTGGTGGCCAATTTCAAGGGCGACATCCGCGCCGTGTTCGCCGGCTCGGTGCCTTACCTCAAGCTCGCCGGCATCGTCCATGGCGGCTGGCAGCTGGCACGCGCCGCGATCATCGCCCGCGCCAAGAAAAAGGCGGGCGAAGACGTCGATTTCCATCAGGCCAAGGTCACCACGGCGCGGTTCTATGCCGAACACTTCTTGCCGCAGGCGACCGCGCTCATGGTGGCGACCACTTCGGGTGCCTTGGGCACCTTGGCCATGGAAGAAACCGCCTTCTGAGCGGGAGCAGGGAGAAAAAGCGCCTGTCGTCCGGCATAGCGCCTGCCTATGCCGGTGATAGGTGCTTCGCATTGGAGGCCTATCCCGCTTTGGCCTAGATTCCGCCTATGCTCGGCGCGGTCCGGGCGTGTCTTTCCTGATCAACCAGAGGAGTGGGCCATGAATCTGAAGGGATCCAAGACCGAAGGCAATCTGAAGGCCGCGTTCGCGGGCGAGTCGCAAGCCAACCGGCGCTACCTGTATTTCGCCGCCAAGGCCGACGTCGAGGGTTACAACGACGTGTCGGCGGTTTTCCGCTCGACCGCCGAAGGCGAGACCGGCCATGCGCACGGCCACCTCGAGTACCTGGAGAAATGCGGCGACCCGGCGACCGGCTTGCCGTTCGGTCCTACGCAAGAGAACCTGAGGTCGGCCATCGCCGGCGAGACGCACGAATACACCGACATGTATCCGGGCATGGCCAAGGAGGCTCGAGACGAGGGTTTCGAGGAAATCGCCGACTGGTTCGAAACCCTGGCCAAGGCCGAGCGCTCGCACGCCAACAAGTTCCAGAAGACCCTGGACGGGATGGCCGACTGAGCGGGGCAAGCTTGGGCAGCCGGCGGCCGGTTTTCCCGTGCCGCCGGAACTTTCACCTGCGAGAGTTAGGCCACCCATGACGGTTCGCGAAGGCAGTCTCGAGGCGCCGACCCGGCACCCGCTCGATTGGAAGAACCCCGCTTTCTGGGACCCGGTCCAGCTCGAAAAAGAGCTCGAGCGAGTGTTCGACATCTGCCACGGCTGCCGCCGTTGCGTCAGCCTGTGCGGCGCCTTCCCTACGCTGTTCGACCTGATCGACGCCAGCCCCACACTCGAGCTCGACGGCGTGCCGCGCGAGAAGTTCCACGACGTGGTCGAGCAGTGTTACCTGTGCGACCTCTGCTACATGACGAAGTGCCCGTATGTGCCGCCGCATCCTTGGAACGTGGATTTTCCGCATCTGATGCTGCGCGCCAAGGCCGTGCATTTCCGCACTCACGGCGCTACGCGCGCCGACCGCCTGATGGCCAAGACCGACTTGCTCGGGCAACTGGCCGGCATCCCGGTGGTGACAGCTACCGTGAATGCCGTCAACCGTACGGCTGCCATGCGTTCGCTGATGGAATCCAGGCTCGGGGTGGACAAGGCCGCCTGGATCCCGAGTTACGCGCCGCGCCGCTTCGATTCGCTGGCAAGCTCGAACTCGGCGGCGCCGGTGCGGGACGGCGAGCGCACCCCCGGCAAGGTGGCGATCTATTCGACCTGTTTCGTCAACTACAACGAGCCCGGCTTCGGTCTGGACCTGGTGAAGATCCTCGAGCACAACCAGATTCCTTATTCGCTGGTGGACAAAGCCGCGTGCTGCGGCATGCCCGTGCTCGAACTCGGCGATCTCGATGCCGTGGCCGAAGCCAAGGCGATCAACATCCCCAAGCTCGCGGCCTTGGCGCGACAGGGTTATGCCATCCTGGCGCCGATCCCGTCGTGCACCCTGATGTTCAAGCAGGAGCTGCCGCTGATGTTCCCCGACGACGCGGACGTGCAGGCCGTCAAGGATGCGATGTGGGACCCCTTCGAGTACCTGGTGGCGCGCCACAAGGACGGCCTGCTCAAGACCGAGTTCCCGCCGCCGCTGGGCAAGGTCTCGTACCATGTGCCCTGCCACCTTAGAGTGCAGAACATCGGCCGCAAGACCGAGGACCTGCTCAAGCTGATTCCCGGCGCTGAGGTGACGACGGTGGAACGCTGCTCGGGCCACTCGGGCACCTGGGGGTGCAAGAAGAAGTTCCACAGCATGGCGATGAAGATCGGCAAACCGGTGTTCAAGGCGATGGCCAAGGACGGACCCGACTTCATCGGTTCGGACTGCCAGCTGGGCGGCCACCATATCGAACAAGGCATAGGCCTTTACGCCCAGGCCGAACTCGGGGGGGCAACGCCGCGTCTGGCTCACCCGCTGACCCTTGTGCGTATCGCCTACGGGCTCTGACATCCAGGAGCAGTTCATGGCCGGCATCACCCGCGACAGTCTGTTGACGCTCGAGGCTTACGGGCGCCAGCGCCCCGAGTTCCGGGCGCGCGTGATGGCACACAAGAAACATCGCGTCGTCGAGCTGGGATCGCACGTGCGGCTGATCTTCGAAGACGAGTTGAGCGTCCGCTACCAGGTTCAGGAAATGCTGCGCGCCGAGAAGACCTTCGACGAAAACGGCATCCGGCACGAACTCGAGACCTACAGCGCGCTGGTGCCCGACGGTTCGAACCTGAAGGCGACGATGATGATCGAGTATCCCGATCCCGCCCAGCGGGCGCAGGCGCTGGTCCGCTTGCGCGGGATCGAGCATCGGGTCTATCTCCAGGTCGAGGGTTTCGGCAAGGTCGAGGCGATTGCCGACGAAGACATGGAGCGAGAAACCGAAGTGAAAACCTCGGCGGTGCATTTCCTCCGTTTCGAGCTGAGCCGGCCGATGATCGAGGCCTTCCGCCGAGGCGCGGCCGTGGCGATCGGAGTCGACCATCCGCATTACGCAGCGCGCGTCGATCCCTTGGCTCCTGCGACTCAGGCCGCTCTGGCGCTCGACTTCGCTTGAGGTGGGTGATGGCTGTCGCACGCAAAGGCCGCGGCGCGGTCAGCTTTCTGCCCCATCGTTTCGAGACGGCCGTCCGCGAGGATGACGGCGACTGGCTCGATCACGAAGCCGAACAGGCTGAAGGGGACGAACCCTCGCGCCTGGAAACGACGGTGAGTTTCGAGACGGCCCGCAGCCTGATCACCTACAACGACTCGCCCGACATCCCGTTCGACCGTTCGATCAACCCCTATCGCGGCTGCGAACACGGTTGCATCTACTGCTACGCGCGGCCGACGCATTCCTACCTGAACCTCTCGCCCGGGCTCGATTTTGAAACCAAGCTAGTTGCCAAGCGCAACGCGGCCGAAGTGCTCGAGCGCGAGTTGGCGGCGACGAACTACCGGCCGGGGCTGGTGGCGCTGGGGACAGCGACCGATGCCTACCAGCCGATCGAACGCGAACTGCGGATCACCCGCGCCGTGCTCGAACTGCTTGCGCGGACCCGCCACCCGGTCGGCATCGTCACCAAGAGTTCGCTGATCGAGCGCGATCTTGACCTACTGGCCGATCTGTCCGGCGGCGGCCTGGTCCAGGTATTTGTCAGCATCACGACGCTGGATGCCTCGCTCTCGCGCCGGCTCGAACCGCGCGCTGCCAGCCCGCAGCGGCGCCTGAGGACGGTGCAGACGCTGGCGGCGGCCGGCATTCCGGTCCATGTGAACTTTGCGCCGGTGATTCCCTTTATCAACGAACCCGAGCTCGAGGCGGTGGTGGAGGCCGCAGCGCAGGCGGGGGCGGGCGGCGCGTTTTACACGGTGCTGCGCCTGCCCTGGGAGGTGGCGCCGCTGTTCGAGGAATGGCTGGCCGCACATTTCCCGGACCGTGCGGGGCGGGTCATGAACCGGGTACGGGAGATGCGCGGAGGGGCGCGCAACGACTCCGACTTCGCTGCCCGCATGAAGGGCCGTGGCGTTTGGGCAGACCTGATCCGGCAACGGTTCGAGAAAGCCTGCGCCCGTGCCGGCCTGGCGCGCGACGCCCGGATCGAGGCGCGCGAAGCTTTTGTCCCTCCGCGACGGCCGTCGCCGCAAATGAGCCTTTTCTGATCAGCGCGCCAGAGAAAGCTCGACCATTGTCTGGATAGCCAGCACGAGAGTCGAGAGAGTGAGTACGGATCCGACCAGCAAGGTGATGACGGCTACCAGGACCGCCGGCCAGCCGCTTTGGTTGCGGCGCTCCGTCTGCGGGTTGAAGCGGGCATCGAAGCTCGAGTCGGGCATCAGTGCGAGCATGAGGCTATAGAGAAAACCCGCAATAACCGGTGTCATCAGCAGGAAAAACGCCGGACTCTGGGGCCAGTTCTTCACGCCGATGAGCAGGGGGAGGGAAAATGCCGTGATTCCCAGCGGCAGCCACCAGCCGCGTTGGCGCAGATAAAGCCAGGGAGCACCAATCCCGCCTCCCAGGAAGGCGAGCAGCGCGGCCAGGGTTTTGTTGCGGAAGGGCATGGCGAAAAGATGGGGTGGGCCGACCCCGATGCCGCTCGCCACGAGGCAAGCTTGCTTGGGGAAGGGGTCGCCGGATAGAATAACGGGTTTTCGTGGCGCCTGACGCGTTGCGATTGGCAGCGCAAACTTTAGCGCAACAGTTTTTTTCGGATTCAAAAGGAAAAAAGATGGTCGTGATTCGTCTGGCCCGCGGCGGCTCCAAGAAGCGTCCCTTCTTCAATATCGTCGCGACCGACTCGCGCAACCCGCGCGACGGCCGCTTCATCGAGCGTGTCGGTTTCTACAACCCGGTCGCAGCGGGTGCTGAGCAGAAGCTGCGCATCGCCGAGGATCGCCTGGCTCACTGGACCGGCGTTGGCGCCAAGATGTCGCCCACGGTCGAGCGTCTGGTCAAGGAAGCGGCCAAGGCGGCTGCCTGAAACCGACGTCGGCCGGTCCTGACCGGCCGTGGTGGCGATGACAGCGGAACTGGTTGAACTCGGCAGCTTGCGCGGCTCCTACGGAGTGCGTGGCTGGGTGAGGGTGGTTCCGCATCAAGACGGCGCCGTCCTGCTCGCGGCGCGCGGCTGGTGGCTGAAGCAAGCGGACGCTCTGGTCGCTCTCAAGCTCGAGGGCGTGAAGCAGCACGGTGCCGGCGGTCAGCTGGTCGCTAAGTGGGCCGGCTGCGAAACCAAGGAAGCTGCGGACGCGCTTCGCGGTTGCACGGTGGCGGTGGCTCGGTCCGAGTTTCCGCCCCTGCCCGAGGGCGAGTATTACTGGGTCGACCTGATCGGCGCCGCGGTGCTTAAC
>JAEZVV010000053.1 GCA_023443095.1 Pseudomonadota bacterium | reverse complement strand
ACCCGCATCACCGCGGCAACCGATTCAGCGCTGTCTTCGTCGACCGGGCCGACGCGGCCGACGATGCCGGCGTTGTTGATCAGCGTGGCCGAGGAGAAAGCCGCGGGCTCTTGGCCCTGCAGCCAGGTCGCCAGGGCTGCTGCCGCGCCTTGCGTATGAGCCAGGTCGAACGCGAGCTGAACCAGCGTGGCGCCCGCCGCGGCCGCCTGGGCAGCGAGCCCGGGCGCGGGCTTGCGTTCGATCGTCACAAGCGTGAGACCCGGGCGCAGCAGCTGTTCGGCCATTGCCAGTCCCATGCCGCGCGAGGCGCCGGTCAGAATTACCAGTTCAGTCATCTCACACGCCTTGCTTGAGGCTGGCTTCGATGAAGGGATCGAGATCCCCGTCGAGCACGCCCTGGGTGTTGCCGATCTCGACGTTGGTGCGCAAGTCCTTGATGCGGGACTGGTCGAGCACGTAGGAACGGATCTGATGGCCCCAGCCGATGTCGCTCTTGTTCTCTTCGATCACGTTCTGCGCTTCGCGGCGCTTGCGCATCTCGTGTTCGTAGAGCTTGGACTTGAGGATAGACATCGCCTCGGCCTTGTTTTTGTGCTGGCTGCGGTCGTTCTGGCAGGCCACCACGATGCCGGTCGGGTTGTGCGTGATGCGCACCGCTGATTCGGTCTTGTTGACGTGCTGGCCGCCCGCGCCCGAGGCGCGGTAGACGTCGATCCGGAGGTCGGCCGGGTTGATCTCGACCTCGAACGAATCGTCGACTTCGGGGTAGACGAACACGCTCACGAACGAAGTGTGGCGGCGCGCGTTCGAATCGAAGGGGGACTTGCGCACCAGACGGTGGACGCCGGTTTCGGTGCGCAGCATGCCGAAAGCGTAATCGCCCGAGACCTTGATCGTGCAGCCCTTGATGCCGGCGACTTCGCCTTCGCTTTCATCTAGCAGTTCGGTCTTGAAGCCGCGCCGCTCGGAATAACGCAGGTACATGCGTTCGAGCATGCCGGCCCAGTCCTGGGCTTCGGTGCCGCCGGCGCCGGCCTGGATTTCGATGAAGCAGTTGGCGGGGTCGAGCGGCTGGTTGAACATGCGCTGGAACTCGAGCTCGGCCACCTGCTTGCCCAACTCGGCGACGTCGGCTTCGATCGATTCGAGCGTGGCGTCGTCGTTTTCATCGCGCGACATCTCGAACAGTTCGGCTGCGTCTTTCACGCCGGCGGCGAGAGCCGCCATCTTGCCCACGACGTGGTCGAGGAGCTTCTTTTCCTTGCCGAGTTCCTGCGCGCGTTTGGCGTCGTCCCAGACCTTGGGGTTCTCAAGCTCGCGGTTCAGTTCTTCGAGTCGTCTCGCTTTGAGATCGACGTCAAAGATACCTCCGAAGTTCTTCCAATCGGCGGTCCAGGTCCGCGGTGTTGGTCTCGATCAGATTGATGCGTTCGGCTTCCATGCTGGTTGTTTCCTCGAGTCCGGCGGATTGATTCAAACCTTCAATTATAAGGGTCGAGGCTCGATCTTCCGCCGGAAAACCTTCATTCCTCGACCTGTTCGATGATCAGTTGCACCCGCCGCTGGCCGTTCCAGTCGTTGATTTCGGGCCGGTACGCCAGATAAGCCCGATCGGGCAGGGGCTCGGTGCGACGGAAAAAAATCGCGTCGAAGCGTTTGCCGCCCAGGTCGAGGGCGAGCTTCAGGTGGGCGTCCTTGATCAGGCGCTGTTCGAGCACGCGGAACTCGTTGGCGAAAAGCGGCGCAGGAAAACCCTGGCCCCAGATCTGGGCGTCGACGTCGGCCAGCAGGCCGAGCGTGATCTCCTGCGGCGCCAGAGCGCCGTCGACCGCCACCGTCCGGGTAAACAGGGCCGCTTCGGTGCTGGCGCGGGTGGCCTGCTCGAACACCCGGGAAAAGGCCTCGTAATCCTCGGCGCGGATCGTCAGGCCGGCCGCCATCGCGTGGCCGCCGAACTTGAGGATCAGGCCGGGCGCGATCTTGGTCACCAGGTCGAGCGTGTCGCGCAGGTGCACGCCTTCGATTGAGCGGCCCGAGCCTTTCAGCTCGTTTTCGTTGCGGGCAAAGGCAATCGTCGGCCGGTGGTGTTTTTCCTTGATGCGCGAAGCGACCAGCCCGACCACGCCCTGGTGCCAGCCCTCGTCGAAGAGGGTGAGGGTGCGGACGTCGGTCAGGTCGCGTTCCTCGATCAAGGCGCTGGCGTCGAGCTGCATGTCGCCTTCGAGCTCGCGTCGCTCGCGGTTGAGGCTGTCGAGCTGGCGCGCGAGGTCGAGCGCGCGGTCGAAGTTGTCGGTGGCGAGGCATTCGATGCCGACCGTCATGTCGGTCAGGCGTCCGGCGGCGTTGATGCGCGGCCCCAGCGCAAAGCCGAAGTCGCGCGCATTCGTGGTGGCGGCCTCGCGCCCGGCCACCTGGTAGAGCGCGGCCAGCCCCGGCTGCATCCGGCCCTGGCGCACGCGCGACAGGCCCAGGCCGACCAGGATGCGGTTGTTGCGGTCGAGCCGCACCACGTCGGCCACCGTGCCCAGGGCGACGAGGTCGAGCAGGCCGTCGATGCGCGGCTGCGTGGCGGCGTCGAAAGCACCGCGTGCGCGCAGCTCGGCGCGCAAGGCAAGCAAGACGTAGAACATCACGCCCACGCCCGCCAGATGTTTGCTGGGGAAACCGCAGCCGGGCTGGTTGGGGTTGACGATGCAGGCGGCCGCCGGCAGCGCCGAACCCGGCAAGTGGTGGTCGGTGACCAGCACCTCGATCCCGAGTTCGGTGGCGCGGGCCACGCCGTCGAGGCTGGCGATGCCGTTGTCGACGGTGACGATGAGATCGGGTTGCTTCTGCGCCGCGAGGTCGACGATCGCCGGTGTCAGGCCGTAGCCGTATTCGAAGCGGTTGGGAACGATGTAGTCGACCTGCGCCCCCATCATGCGCAGGCCGCGCAGCGCCACGGCGCAGGCGGTGGCGCCGTCGCAGTCGTAGTCGGCCACGATCAGGATCCTGGCCTGTGCCTCGATCGCGTCGGCGAGCAGCTGCGCCGCTTCGGCGCTGCCCGCCAGCTGGGCCGGCGGCAGCAGCCCGGGAGCGGCGGTCTGCATCTCTTCGCTGCTGCGCACGCCGCGGGCGGCAAGCACGCGCGCCAGCGCCGGGTTGAAGCCTTGGGCGGCAAGCGCTGCCGCAATACGCGGGTCGAAGTCGCGCTGGATGAAACGGGTCATAACAACGTCTTATTCGGTGAGGCCGGAGGCCGTGGTCGAGGTGTCAGGCTGCTCGCCCAGCCAGTCGACTAGCGACTGGGACTGCCAGCGTTGCCAGAGCCGCCAGCCGGGCTCGGCCTGGATCAGGGTGCGGCTCGCTTCGCGGCCGGTGGCCACCAGCACAATGCGACGGGTGCCGCGGGCGCGCGCGCCCGCGACCAAGCGGCCGAGGCGTCGGTCGAGTCCGGGCAGGGCGGCGAGCCAGGCGCCCCAGTCCTCGTTGCGGTGGGCTTCGAGCAGGTCGGGCAGGACGGCGAGCAGATCGCCTTCCGGCGCTTCGGGCCAGCTGTCCTGCAGCGCTCGCACTTGGGGCGAGGGCAGGCCGGCCGCCAAGGCCCAGCCGCGGGTGGCTTCGTCGTCGGCCAGAACGGCGCGGAAGTTCGATGGCGGCAGGCGCCGGTAGTGGCCGCCGCCATCGACCCAGACGCCGTTGATGGGGCGGCGGTCCTGGCTTTCGCGCTCCTCGTTCAAGCCCGCCGTGTGCCATTGCATCTGCACCTCGTTGAGCAGCTTGCGCCAAGCGAGAGCGGCTTCGCCCGCGACCGAGTCGGGGCCGACGGTGGCGCCGAGTTGCGCCTCCCACAGCCGCACGCGGAGCGGCCAGTTGTCCTTGCGGGTGAGGAACCAGGCCTCGTTCAGCTGCTGCAGGAGGAAACCCGCCTCATGCACAGCGGAGCGCAGCGCCGCGCTGCGGGCTTCGATCTCGGCGCTGCTTGGAGCGTCGTCGGCAAGCGACTCCAGGAGCATGTGGTCGCGCGCGAGCGCGAAGTGGCAGGGCCGGGCGCGCCAGATCTCGGTGGCGAGTTCATGGCCGCCGAGTGCGGCCCAGGCGTAGGGGGCGGTCACCGGCGTGCCATCCTGGCGCGAAAACACCCGCCACAGCCAGACCAGGTGGGCCGCGCCGGCGAGCGCTTCCGAATTTGCGAGGGTCTGGTTTTGCGGTGCCTGGGCGCCTCGCATCAGGCGCTCCAGCACGGGGGCGCTGGCCTGACGCAGTACGTCAGGGGCGAGGGGCGCGGGCAGCAGGGCGCCGGGCAGGAGCAGGACGCAGGAGGGCATCGCCCGATTCTAGTGGGACGGCGGGATGGTCGAAGATCACCCGATACAATCCACTAGCCTCATCACACACGCCCCGCCTTGAAACTCCCCTACGAACTCCGCATCGGCCTGCGTTACACCCGAGCAGGCAAACGCGCGCGCCGGCGCAACGGCTTCATTTCCTTCATCTCCGGGATTTCGATGGCCTCGATCGCCGTCGGGGTGATGGCGCTGATCGTGGTGCTTTCGGTCATGAACGGTTTCCAGAAAGAAGTGCGAGATCGCATGCTGTCGGTGCTCGCCCACGTCGAAGTCTCGGGCGCGACCGGCGCGATCGACGACTGGCAGGCCGTGGCGGCCGCCGCCAAGACCAATCCCGAGGTGCTCGCCGCCGCGCCCTTCATCAACTCGCAGGGCCTTTTTTCGAGTGGCGACGTGGTTCGCGGCGCGGTGGTTCGCGGCATCGACCCGGCGGCCGAACCGGCGGTGAGTGACTTGGCGGCCAAGGTCCGCGGCGGCCGGCTCACCGACCTGCAGCCGGGCGAGTTCGGCGTGGTGCTCGGCAGTGAGCTCGCGCGAGCGCTGGGCGTGTTCCCGGGCGAGAAAGTCACGCTCATCGCTCCGCAAGGCCAGGTCACCCCGGCCGGTGTGGTGCCGCGCTTGAAGCAGTTCACCGTGACTGGGGTGTTCGAGTCAGGCCACTACGAATACGACAGCTCGATGGCGCTGGTTCATCTGGACGACGCGGCCAAGCTCTTTCGCACCGGCGGCCCCACCGGCGTGCGCCTGAAGCTCAAGGACATGCAGAAGGCGCCGGCGGTGGCGCAGGAGCTGGCCCAGACCCTGCCGGCCGGCCTCTACGTGCGCGACTGGTCGCGCCAGAACCGCACCTGGTTCGCGGCGGTCCAGGTCGAGAAACGCATGATGGGAATCATCCTGTTCCTGATCGTTCTGGTCGGCGCCTTCGGCCTGGTCTCGACCCTGGTGATGACCGTGACCGAGAAGCAGTCCGACATCGCGATTCTGCGCACGCTGGGAGCGAGCCCAGCCTCGATCATGGGCATCTTCGTCACTCAGGGCGCGATCATCGGCGTGCTGGGGGTGGCGCTCGGCGTTTCGGCCGGGCTGGGAATCGCCTTCAACCTGGACGTGATCGTGCCGGTGATCGAACGCATCGTCGGCGCCCAGCTCCTGCCCAAGGAGATCTATTTCATCAGCTCGCTGCCCTCGGACCCGCGCGCCTCGGACATCGTGCCGATCGCGGTGCTTTCGCTCGTCCTGTCGCTGGCGGCGACGCTCTACCCCAGCTGGCGCGCGGCGCGCACCCGCCCGGCGGAGGCCCTGCGTTATGAATGAAGCGATCCGTGCTACCGAGGTCTTCAAAAGTTACCGCGAGGGAGAGCTCGAAGTCGACGTCCTGAAAGGCACCAGCCTGACGATCGCCGCGGGCGAAATCGTCGCCATCGTCGGCGCCTCGGGCTCGGGCAAAAGCACACTGATGCATTGCATCGGCGGCTTGGACAACATCGACCGCGGTTCGATTTCGATCGAAGGCCGCGACCTGGCCCAGCTCTCGGACGCCGAGCGCGGCCAACTGCGCAACCACCGCCTCGGTTTCGTCTACCAGTTTCACCACCTGCTGCCCGAGTTCACCGCGCTCGACAACGTCGCCATGCCGCTGAAGATCCGCCGCCAGCCGCTGGCCGCCGCGCGCGAACAGGCTGCCGCCGCCCTTGCCGCGGTCGGCCTGGCGCCCCGCGTGCGCCACTACCCGGGGGAGATGTCGGGCGGCGAACGCCAGCGCACCGCGATCGCCCGCGCCATCGTCACCCGCCCGGCTTGCGTGCTCGCCGACGAACCTACCGGCAACCTTGACCGCGACACCGCGCGTTCAGTGTTCGAGGTCTTCGTGAAGCTGGCGCGTGAGCGCGGCACCGCGATCGCGATCGTCACCCACGACCCGGAACTAGCGGCGCTGTGTGACCGTACTCTCAAGCTGGTCGACGGGCGAATTGCGGCTTAAGCCGAGGACGAGGTCGGCCATCCCGGCCGGGTGCTGGGAAAAGGAAAGAGCAGTGCAACCATTGCGCGTCGATGCGATGTGCACCGTGTTTGGGTCAGGTGGCTGAGAAATGGCATGACCTCGACCTGCTTGCCATAGTGCTGCCTCTTCACAGTTCGACGGGCAGCTTGGAAGGCACTCCCTTTTCGGCGTGTGTGGCGTCTATACACACGATCGGCGCCGCTCGTTTCCTGGCCAATGAGGCTGCTTACAATCTTGGCTGCCTGGATGGCATCAATCTGCATTGGCCTGACGAGCTTACAGTCCGTGGCGGTATCGAGCGCCGGCGGACTAAGAGGCTAGGATGCAAACCAATTGTTGTCGCCATGAAAAACGTCGAGCCAACGCTGCGCGTTTCCCGATTCATCGCCGCCGTCAAACGCCGGTTTCGATACGCGAGTTTGGCGCCGAATTTGCTGCTGCACTGCTGCTAGGACCGAGATCGATGAAGATGGCTCTAGGATTGATGCTGGCAACAACATCGTTGATTGCCCAAGCTGCGGACTGCAATTGTCAAGAAGTCACGGGCGCCTGCCTGGGGTCCATAGAGTTCGTGAAGTCGTTTGGCAGCAAGCCGAGTTATGGTGCGGAAATCATTGTGCACAGCTCTGAGTCGCGCTGCTCGAAAGTTGAGTATTTTGTCGACGGCACCCCCTACCAGACGATTCTTGTGAACAGGCGCAGCGCGCCGGAAAGCCTTTTCGGGACCAGTCCTATCGCCGAGAGAAACGTCACCTTTTCGTCGTGCAAAGTCTGCGCTTCTGGGACCGGCTTGGGGGGCGGAGGTGACGCGGATGCTGGAAGCGTCTCGATTGATCCTCAGCTGAAGGCGTTCGTATTCAACGGGTATTGCGACGGCTGCAGCAATACGCGGGAATCGATCGCTCTCGGTCGCATGATTTCCGATCGGATGCAGGGATTGACGACGTCGGGTGCGTCAATCCAGGTGTCGCTGGAGCGATTCCAGCCGGCGTTTGCGGAGTCGGGGGGCGATGCCGGAGTCCTGACCAATGATCTTGCCATTCGAGTTGTCCTTGGCAAGCGCACGGCTGTGATTTCCAACTCGCAGCGCGCCGTATCCTTTGATAAACACGCGGGAAAAGAGGCTTATTTAAGGGCTCGAAACGCATCGGTTCAAAATGACGTGCTCGAAGTGGTAAACCAACTCCAGCAAATGCTGGGGCGCTAGGGAGCTCAACTGGCGAGCGCGGCACAGAAATACTCGCCCATGGCATGTCCGACTCATCATTTCGCTAGAGTTGTTGCGGCGGCAAGCCGCAGGCGGACTGGCCTGCGGCTTGCCGCTGCGCTAACAAGACCCTAGAGCCGGGCGACATCGGGCGCCGCGCCGCCCAGCCAGGCGCGTGCGTAGGCCTGGCGTGCCGACGCCTCGGCCTGAGCGTCGCCTTTGCGGCGGTACACCTCGGCCAGGCCGGCGAGCGCCCAGGCATTGTTGCGTGTGCGCACGAGCGATTCGCGCAGCGCCTTTTCGGCTGCGTCGAGCTGGCCCTGCCGCAGATACACCGAGCCGAGCGACTGGCGGATCGGGTAGTACCAGTAGGGCGGTTCCATGTAGGCGAGCGCGTCTTCGATCGCTATTGCTTCTTCGTAGGCCTGGGCTGCGCCGGCAAGATCGCCTTGTGCGTCGGCCAGGCGCGCCGTCGCGACCAAGCGTGCGGTCTGGACGATCTCCTTGCCCGGCACCGCCCAGTCGGCGTAGGGCTTGAAGTCGGCTTTCTGCTCGATGGCGGCGATGGCGTCGATTTCACGGCGAGCGGCGCCGGCATCCTTCTTGGCGGCGTAGCCGAGTGCGCGAGCGTAGTGCGCCAACGCCGACACCAGCACCTGCTCCTTTGGCGGCGCCTTCAAGGCAAGGATTGTCTCGGGGGTGCTGAAGATCGCGTGCGCGAGGTAGGGCGCGGCCTTGACGGGCTCAAGCACCGCGAACTGCGCGATCACCGGGTCGGGAAGCGCGGCGTCGAGCTTGGCCGCGGCCTCGAGCGCGGTCTTGCCGTCGCCGCCCATCTGCGCCGATACCAGCACGAAATGGATGTTGTGAGGGTAGTAGGCCGAGCGATACATCGGGTCCGACGGCGAAGTTCTGAAGTAGTTCTCGTCGACGGCGATGGCGTGCTTGTTCGTTTCCAGCGATTCCTTGTAGAGACCGACGCGGTAGTAGATGTGGGCCGGCATATGCACGATGTGGCCCGCGCCCGGCATCAGCGACGCGAGCCGGCGCGCATGCGGCAGTGCGCGCTCGGGCTTGGCCGACGCTTCCATGGCGTGAATGTAGAGGTGGATCGCTCCTGCATGCTGCGGGTTGCGCGCGAGCACCGTTTCCAGCGCGCCCAGCATTTCGCCCGCTCGCCCCTTGGGCTGGGTCCCTGCCGCCTCCCAGTAGTCCCATGGCTGGGTGTCCATCACCGCCTCGGCGTGAAGCGCAAGGAGGGTGTCGTCGCTCGGATACCGAGCAGCCACGGACTTCATTGCATCGGCGAAGGCCGCGTCGAGCGGGGCTCGGTCAGCTTTCGGGTCCGCGGAGTAGCGAGTCTGCAGGGCAGCGATCAGAGCGCGGTCCTTGGGCGGTGCATTGGGCGCCAGCTCGACGGCCTTGGCCAACGCGGCGAGCGCCGGCGCCATGGCCTCGGGCATCATCGGTGCGTTGATGTTGGGGCCGAGCACCCAGGCCTCGCCCCAATGGGCCAGGGCGAACGTCGGGTCGGCTCGTTGCGCGGCTTGGAAGGCGCGCTGCGCCTCGGCGTGATTGAAGGCGAAGGCCCAGCGCAAGCCCTGGTCGAAGTAGGCCTGGGCTTTCGCGTTGCGCGTGCCGGCCTTGACCGACATCGTGCCAAGGTTGTCGTAGAGCGGCACTTCGCCGCCAGCCGCTTGCATGGGTTGCGGCTTGAACGGTCGGGTTTCGGTTCGCGCGAGGATCAGCTTTTCCAGCAGCGGGGGGCGGCCGATGGTGCGAGGGCCGCATCCCAGGCCCGGTTCGTCAAGCAAGGGGTCGAAGGTGGGCCGGGCGGCCGGCTCGACGGTGCTGGCGCTCGGGGCCGCCAAGCCGACCAGGCCGGCGATCGCCACGGCGAGCTTGACGCTGCGCGGTAGGGCGTGCAGGGACGGACTTTTCATCGGAGTTCCCCCTCGGTATGCGTCCGACGGGCACTATAGGCGTGGCTTTGGCGCGCACGCGAGGTGTCGCCGCACCAAAGCGAGGCTACTGCCCAAGGTGGCAGGGCGATGCCCGGTCCCCGCGTACGAACGAGCGACGGTCACCTCGCCAAAGGAGAGCATCTCATGCAGTACTCAACTCTTGTCCCGGCCCTGGCTTTGCTCTCGTCGCTGGCGTCCGCCCAGGATGCTGTCCAGACCGACGGGGACAAGTACCGTGTCCTTCTTGAGAACGACTGCGTCAGGGTTCTGGACTAC
>JAEZVV010000185.1 GCA_023443095.1 Pseudomonadota bacterium | reverse complement strand
GCGGCCCAAGCGCCGGCGCCTGCGGCCGCGGCAGGGGGCCAGGTCACCGCCAAGGTCGAAGACAAGAGCGCCGCGGCCAAGGCCGGCGGCGACGAACTCAAGATCGCCAAGGCGCAGGACGCCAAGGGGGCGCCCGCGGCCGCGGCGGCCGACGAGGCGGCGGCGCGCGCGCGCGAGGTCAAGGAGCTCGAAGACCGCCTGGCCCAGCTCAACAAGACCAACGAAGACCTGAAGAAGGCCATCGAGCTGCAGAGCAAGGCCGGCGCCCAGGCGCAGAAGCAGGCCGAAGCCAAGGCTCCGCCCGCGGCGGCACCGGCGCCTGCCCCCGCGCCTGAAGCCAAGCCGGCCGAGGCCGCAGCAGCCGCGCCTGCCGAAGCCACCAAGGCCGAAACGCCTGCGGCGGCGTCCCAGCCGGAAGCTGCCAAGGCCGAGGCTCCCAAACCCGAAACAGCCAAACCTGAGGCTCCCAAGCCGGCGGCCCCGGCTCCCGCGCCGGCGCCCGAAGAAGGACCCAGCTTCATCAGCGAGCTGCTCGGCAATACCAGCACCCAGCTTGGCCTGGGCGGGATCGCGGTCCTGCTCGCAGGCCTTTTCGGCTGGAGCTCTTACCGCCGCAAGAAGGCCGAGTCGCAAGCCGCCTACCAGGACGGCACTGACGGCCTGGGAGCGAATTCGCTTTTTGGCCAGACCGGCGGCCAGAGCGTGGACACGGCCGGCACCGCCAGCACCTTCAATTCGAGTTTCATGCCGGCAGCGTCCCCGCTCGACTCGAACGAGGTCGACCCGGTGGCCGAGGCCGATGTCTACATCGCTTACGGCCGCGAGGAGCAGGCCGAGGACATCCTCAAGGAAGCGCTGCGCCTGCAGCCCGATCGCCACGCGGTGCGCGGCAAGCTGCTTGAGATCTACGCCCGCCGCGGCGACAAGGCCTCGTTCAACGCGGTGGCCCAGGAACTGCACGAGCGCAGCGGCGGCATGGGCGAGGAATGGGAACAGGCGGCCAAGCTCGGTCGCTCGCTCGACCCGAGCCATGCCCTTTATGCCGGTGCCGCCATGACTGCGGGCCTGGCCGCGAGCGGTCCCATCACCCAGCTGCGCATCCCGCCCGAAGACGGTGCCCGCGCCCCGGTGGCGCAGAGCGAGCTGTCCGACATCCTGGCGCCGACCGCGATGCCCGAGCTCGAGGCCGATTCCCTGCCCCCGCTCACGCGTATGGCGGCTGATTCGCAGCCGGTCCCGACCCCGCCGGCCGCTCCGATCGAGGCCGAGCCCGAGCCCGAGCCGGCCGCGCCGATGACGGTGTTTTCGATGCCGGCCGAGGACGAGTTGGCGCCGACCGCGAAGGCGAGTCCGGCCGCGACACTTGATTTCGAATCGCTCGATTTCGATCTCGGTCCGACCAAGGCGCCCGAGGCCGAGGCGACGGCCGTCGCCGAACCGCTGGCGGCGGTCGACCCGATCGCGGCAGCGGCGCCGCTGCGTTTTGACCTCGACCTCGACATTCCGTCGATCCAGCCGGTGCCGACGATCCAGCCCGTTCCCGCCGCTGCGACGAGCGCGCCGGCGGTCGAAAGCGCCGAACTCGGACTGTCGGACTTCGACCACACCATGCCGCCGCTCGACCCGGCACCGCTGCCTTCGAGTTTCGATTCGATGGCCGACATCGATCTCGACCTCGAGGTCCCGTCCAATTCGCCCGAACCGGCGCCGGCGCGTCCCAGCACCGAGGAGCTGCTCGGCCAGCCGACGCTCGCCGGCATCATGCGGGCGCTGCCGGACGAACTGGTGCAACGCCTGAACACCGAGGCCGACCAGTCGACCGTTCCGCTGATCGATTTCGACCTGTCGGCGATCAACCTCGACGCCGGCGCCGGCAAGGGCGAAGCCGAGCCCGGCAGTGCATTGGCGCAGCAGATGTCGACCAAACTCGATCTCGCTCGCGGCTACATCGATCTGGGCGTGCGCGACGGCGCGCGCGAACTGCTCGAGGAAGTGATGCGCGAAGGCACGCGCGAGCAGCGCGGCGCGGCGGTCGAGCTGATCAAGCAGATCGAGGCTTGAGCCTGCGGAGCGGGCGGTTCGCCCGCTCCCGGCTTGCGATTCATGCGGATTGCCCTCGGCATCGAATATGACGGCTCCGCCTTCTACGGCTGGCAGACCCAGCCCGGCGGCCGCACCGTGCAGGACAGCCTCGAGGCGGCGCTCGCCGCCTTCGTCGGCCAGCCGGTAGGAACGGTCTGCGCCGGCCGCACCGATTCCGGCGTCCATGCCACCGGCCAGGTCGTCCACCTCGATTCTCCGGTCGAGCGGCCGCTTGCCGCCTGGGTGCGCGGGCTCAACGCCCACCTGCCCAAGACCGTCGCGGTGCGCTGGGCGCAGGTCGTGAGCGAGGACTTCAGCGCCCGCTTCTCGGCCACCGCGCGCAGCTACGAATACTGGCTGCTCAACGACCCGGTCCGTTCCCCTCTCTACGAGTCGCGCACCGGCTGGGTCTTTCGTCCGCTCGACCTGGCCGCGATGCAGGCCGGTGCGGCCTGCCTGATCGGCACCCACGACTTCAGCGCCTTCCGCGCGGCCGAGTGCCAGGCCAGTTCACCGGTGCGTTCGCTGACCCGGCTCGAGATCGAGCGCCGCGGCCAGCTGATCCGGGTTGGCCTGACCGCCAATGCCTTCCTCCACCACATGGTGCGCAACATCGTCGGCACCCTGGTCTACGTAGGGCTGGGCCGGCAGCCGCCCGCCTGGGTGGCCGAGGTGCTGGCGGCCCGCAGCCGGGCCCTGGCGGCACCGACCTTTTCCGCCGCGGGGCTGTATCTGACGGGGGTCGAGTACGATCCCGCCTTCGATCTTCCCGTCACCGGCGGTTCTCCTTTCGCCTGATGCGCACTCGAATCAAGATTTGCGGCCTGACCCGGGTCGATGACGTCCTGGCTGCAGTGGATGCCGGCGCCGACGCCGTGGGTTTTGTCGCTTATGTGAAAAGCTCGCGTTACGTGATCCCCGAGCGGCTGCCCGAACTGGCTGCAGTCCTGCCGCCGCTGGTCACTCCGGTCCTGCTTTTCGTCAACGCGGAGGCCGCGGTCGTCAGGGCAGGACTCGAAGCCGTTCCCAATGCCTTGCTGCAGTTCCATGGCGATGAAGACGAGGCCTGGTGCGCGCAGTTCCGGCGCCCTTGGTTGCGCGCCGTCAGAATGGATGCCGAAGTCGATTTGTTAGACTGCGAGCGCCGTTTCCCCTCGGCGGCGGGCCTGCTGGCCGACACGCCTTCGGCCGGTTTCGGCGGCAGCGGCGAGAGCTTCGACTGGACTCGCATTCCGCCGCGGCGGTCGCGGCCGCTGGTGCTGGCGGGCGGCCTCAACGCCGCCAATGTCGGCGCAGCGATCACCCGGGTGCGCCCGTGGGCGGTGGACGTCAGCAGCGGCGTGGAAGCCGCACCCGGCATCAAGGACGCCCGCCGGATCAACGAATTCATCGCCGCGGTGCGCGCGGCCGACGACACTCTGAGTCATTCATGAAGCCTTACGACCTCCCCGACGCGAGCGGACATTTCGGCCCCTACGGCGGCGTATTTGTGTCCGAGACGCTGATGCACGCGCTCGCCGAGCTGCGCGAGGCTTACGCCTTCTACAGCAAGGACCCCGAGTTCATCGCAGAATTCCAGCGCGAGCTCAAGCATTTCGTCGGCCGGCCCAGCCCGATCTACCACGCCAAGCGCTGGTCGCAGGAACTGGGCGGCGCCCAGATCTACTTGAAGCGCGAAGACTTGAACCACACCGGTGCGCACAAGGTCAACAACACCATCGGCCAGGCTCTGCTCGCCCGCCGCATGGGCAAGCCGCGCGTGATCGCCGAGACCGGCGCCGGTCAGCACGGGGTGGCGAGCGCGACCGTAGCGGCGCGCTTCGGCATGGAATGCGTGGTCTACATGGGCAGCGAAGACGTGGCGCGCCAGTCGGCCAACGTCTACCGCATGAACCTGCTCGGCGCGACCGTGGTGCCGGTCGAGTCCGGCAGCCGCACCCTCAAGGACGCGCTCAACGAAGCGATGCGCGACTGGGTCACCAACGTCGAAAACACCTTCTACATCATCGGCACAGTGGCGGGGCCGCACCCGTATCCGATGATGGTGCGCGACTTCAATTCGGTGGTCGGCAAGGAATGCCTGTGGCAGATGCCGGAAATGCTCGGCCGCCAGCCCGACTACGTGATCGCCTGCGTCGGCGGCGGCAGCAATGCGATCGGCATCTTCTACGACTACATCCCGCACGAGTCGGTCAAGCTGGTCGGGGTCGAAGCCGCCGGCGAGGGCTTGGCCACCGGACGCCACGCCGCCAGCCTGCAATGCGGCTCGCCCGGCGTCCTGCACGGCAACCGCACCTATCTGCTGCAGGACGAAAACGGCCAGATCACCGAGACCCATTCGGTCTCGGCCGGCCTCGACTACCCCGGCGTTGGTCCTGAGCACGCCTGGTTGAAGGACACTGGCCGCGCGCAATACGTGGGCGCGACCGATGCCGAAGCGCTCGCCGCCTTCCATTCGCTGTGCCGGATCGAAGGCATCATTCCCGCGCTGGAATCGAGCCACGCCCTGGCTTATGCCGCCAAGCTGGCGCCGACCTTGCCGCGCGACCAGATCCTGCTGGTCAATCTCTCGGGCCGCGGCGACAAGGATCTGCACATCGTTGCCGATCGCATGAAGGAAGCTCTCTGATGTCGCGCATCGAGCAAAGATTCGCTCGCCTCAAGGCCGAAGGCCGCACCGGTCTGATTCCCTACATCTGCGCGGGAGATCCCGCGCCTGCGCTGACGGTGCCCTTGATGCACGCGCTCGCGCGCGCCGGCGCCGACGTGATCGAGCTCGGCGTACCGTTCTCCGATCCGATGGCCGATGGTCCGGTGATCCAGCGTGCCGCCGAGCGGGCGATTGCTCTCGGTGTCGGCCTGCGCCAGGTGCTGGCGATGGTCGAGGAGTTCCGCCGCACCGATACTCAGACCCCGGTGGTGCTGATGGGGTATGCCAACCCGATCGAGCGTCTAGGGATCGAGGTCTTTGCCCGCGAAGCGCAGCGGGTCGGGGTCGACGGCGTGCTGGTGGTCGACTACCCGCCCGAGGAGTGCCAGGCGTTCGCAGCTCTGATGAAAGCGGGCGGGATGGCTCCGATCTTTCTGCTGGCTCCGACTTCGACCGACGAGCGGATCGAAGCGGTCGCCCGCCATGCCTCGGGTTACCTGTATTACGTCAGCCTCAAGGGCATTACCGGCGCCGCCACGCTCGACGTGGCCAGCGTCGCCGCCAAGCTGCCGCTGATTCGGGCGCACACTCGGGTGCCGGTGGGCGTGGGCTTCGGCATTCGCGATGCCGCCAGCGCCTGCGCGGTGGCGGAAGTCGCCGACGCGGTGGTGATCGGCAGCCGCCTGATCCAGGAACTCGAAAGCCACCCGGGCGAGGCCGGGGTGCACCGGGTCCAGGCGCTGCTGCAGGAGATCCGCAGCGCGCTCGACGCCCGCAGCCAGAACAAGACGAAGGAGACAACACTATGAGCTGGATCGAGAAGATTCTTCCCCCGCGCATCAAACGCGCGGAGGGCAGCTCCCGCAAGAGCATTCCCGAAGGGGTCTGGACCAAGTGCCCGGGCTGCGAGTCGGTGCTCTACGCCGCCGAACTCGAGCGCACCCAGAACGTCTGCCCCAAGTGTGGGCACCACATGCGGATCCGCGCACGGGCGCGGCTCGACGCCCTGCTCGACGCCGGCGGCCGCTACGAGATCGGGCAGGAGATCCTGCCGGTCGATGCCCTCAAGTTCAAAGACAGCAAGAAGTACCCGGACCGTCTGCAGGCGGCGATGGCCGATACCGGCGAGACCGACGCCCTGGTCGTGATGGGCGGCTCGATCCGCTCGCTGCCGGTGGTGGCGGCGGCCTTCGAGTTCGAGTTCATGGGCGGCTCGATGGGGTCGGTGGTGGGCGAGCGTTTCGCCCGCGGCGTGTCGGCCGCGCTCGAGCAGAAAGTGCCTTTTATCTGTTTCACCGCCACCGGCGGCGCGCGTATGCAGGAAGGCCTGCTGTCCTTGATGCAGATGGCCAAGACCACTGCGATGATCGCCCAGCTGGCCGAGGCCAAGCTGCCCTTCATCTCGGTGCTGACCGACCCGACCATGGGCGGGGTGTCGGCGAGTTTCGCCTTCATGGGCGACGTGGTGATCGCCGAACCCAAGGCGCTGATCGGTTTTGCCGGGCCGCGCGTGATCGAACAGACCGTGCGCGAAAAGCTGCCCGAGGGTTTCCAGCGCGCCGAGTTCCTGGTGAGCAAGGGCGCGGTCGACATGATCGTCGACCGGCGCGAGATGCGCGACGAAATCGCCGAACTGCTGGCCTTGCTGCTCAAGCAGCCCAGCGACGCACTGGCCTGAGCCGCCTCACCCCAGCCGCCCGCGGGCGGCTTTTTTGACGATGTACGAATTGAAGACTCTCGAGAGCTGGCTCGCCCATATCGAAGGCCTGCACGCCAAACCGATCGACATGGGCCTGGCGCGCATGACCGAGATGGTCAAACGCCTCGGCATTCGCTTCGACTGCCCGGTGTTCGTGGTGGGAGGCACCAACGGCAAGGGTTCGACCTGCTCAATGCTCGAGTCCATCCTGCGGGCGGCCGGCTACCGCGTCGGCCTGCATACTTCGCCGCACCTGCTGCGATTCAACGAGCGCGCCCGCCTCGATGGTGCCGAGGCGAGTGATGCGGCGCTGGTCGAGCAGTTCGCCGCTGTCGAGACTGCCCGCGGCGAACTCACGCTGAGCTATTTCGAGTTCACGGCCTTGGCGATCCTGCGGCTCTTCCAGCAGGCCAGGCTCGACGCAGTCGTGCTCGAGATCGGTCTGGGCGGACGGCTCGACGCCATCAACGCGATCGACGCCGACGTCGCCATCATCACCTCGGTCGACCTCGACCACGTCGACTACCTCGGCCATACGCGAGAGGCGATCGGCTTCGAGAAAGCGCACATCTTCCGCACCGGTCGGCCAGCGATCTGCGCCGATCCTCAGCCTCCCGCGTCGCTGCGGGATTACGCGCGCGAGATCGGCGCCGATCTTTGGCTGTTCGGGCACGACTTCAACTATTCCGGCGACAAGCAGCAATGGGCCTACGCGGGGCGGACCCAGCGCCGCGCGGCCCTGCCTTACCCGGCCCTGCGCGGAGCCAACCAGCTGCTCAACGCCGCGGGGGCGTTGGCAGCGCTCGAGGCGATCGGCGCCCGCCTGCCGGTGTCGCAGGCCGCGGTGCGCGAAGGCCTGCTCAAGGTCGAGATTCCGGGCCGCTTCCAGATCCTGCCCGGCCAGCCGACCCTCATCCTCGACGTTGCGCACAACCCGCACGCGGCGGCGGTGCTGGCGCAGAACCTCGATGCGATGGCCTACCACCCGGTGACCCATGCCGTGTTCGGCATGTTGTCCGACAAGGACATCGCGGCCGTCGTGGCCAAGCTCGGCTCGCGCATCGATCACTGGCATGTGGCGAGCCTGCCGGGGCCGCGCGGCGCCAGCGCGGAGTCGATCGCCCAGATCCTGCTCGCGGCCGGGGTGGCGCCGGCTGCGATCACCCTCCATCGCGACGTCGACGCTGCTCTCGTTGCGGCCCAGGGGGCGGCCGAGCCCGCTGATAGAATCCTCGCTTTCGGATCATTCCTTACCGTGGCCGCCGCCATGCAGGCTCTTGCCTTGCAGCGACAGGCGCGTCGCGGTTCGAACTAGGGCAGGAGACTCAATGGGGTTCGCTTTCTGGCGCCGGAACAAAACCGCGGCCGACGCTGCCCCGACGGTTCCCGATATGGCCGACGACGCGGACGAGCGCCCCGACCCGGCCGCTGCTGCCCGCGTCAAAGCACGCCGCCGCCTGATCGGCGCCGCCGCCCTGCTGCTGGCCGTCGTAGTCGTGGCGCCGCTGGTGCTGGATTCCGAACCCAAGCCCGTGCCCGACAATATTCCGATCGACATTCCGTCGGAAAAGACCCGCTTCAATCCCAAACTGGCCTTGCCGCCCGTGCCTGCGCCCGACAGCGCACCGCTGACGCCGCCGCCCGACCAGTCTCCGGCCGAGGCGAAGGCCGAGGCGGCTAAGGCGGAAACCCGCAAGGCCGCCGAGAAGCCGGTGGCCGCTAAATCGGCCGAAAAACCGGCTGAAAAAGCCATCGAAAAGCCGACCGAAAAGCCGGCCGAAAAATCGGCCGCGAAGGCCGGCCGCTTCACGGTCCAGGTGGCGGCGTCGGCCAACGAGTCGTCGGCACGCGAACTGGCCGACAAGCTCAAGAAGGGCGGGGTTACCGCTTACGTCGAGAAGGTCGAAATCAAGGACGGCGCGCGCTGGCGCGTCCGGGCCGGACCCTACGCCTCGCGCGACGACGCTGAAGCGGCGCGCGCCAAGCTGGGCCTGATGGGTGTCAAGAGCTCCAACGTGATTGCGCTCTGACGTGAACGAGCTGGACTGGTTGATCGTGGGCCTGGTGGCCTTGTCCACCCTGGTCGGCCTGGGGCGCGGCATGGTGCGGGAGCTGCTGGCGCTGGCCGGATGGGCGGTGGCGGTGTTCCTTGCGCTTCATTTTGCAGCGCCGCTGGGCGCCTGGCTGCCGCTGGAATCGCTGGGCCCTCTGGTGAGAACCCTGCTGGCGGCGGTCTTGATCGTGATCGCAAGCCTGATCGGCGCCGCTCTGGTTGGCGCCTTGTTGCGATCCCTGATGGTTGCAGCCCGCCTGTCGGTGGAAGATCGAATTCTGGGCGGAGTGTTCGGATTAGTGCGCGGCGTGGTCGTGATCGCCGCGCTGGTGTTTTTTGCAGGTCTCAGCAGCGCACCCGCGCAAGGCTGGTGGCGCGATTCGCTCGTGCTGCCGCAGATCGAGGCGGGGGTCCAATGGGTCCTGCCCTGGCTGCCCGAGCCGATTGCGCGGCTACAGTCGCGCGCTGCCTGAGCCTGAAACTGGAGAAACCTATGTGCGGCATCGTAGGCCTGGCTTCGACCGGCCCCGTCAACCAGCTTCTGTACGACGCCCTGCTGCTGCTGCAGCATCGCGGTCAGGACGCCGCCGGCATCGCCACCGCCAACGGCCGGACCTTCCACATGCACAAGGCCATGGGCTTGGTGCGCGATGTATTCCGCACCCGCAACATGCGGTCCCTGCCCGGCACCATGGGGATAGGTCAGGTGCGCTACCCGACCCAGGGTTCGGCGACCAACTCGGAGGAGGCCCAGCCCTTCTACGTGAACGCGCCCTTCGGCGTGATCCTGGTCCACAACGGCAACCTGACCAATGCGCCGGCGCTCAAGGACGAACTGTTCCGGATCGACCGCCGCCACATCAACACTACGTCGGACTCCGAGGTGCTGCTCAACGTGCTGGCGCACGAACTGCAGCTGGCCGCCAGCGGCGGCTTGCTCGACGACGCGGCGATCTTCCGCGCCGTTGCCGGGGTGCACCGCCGCGCGCGCGGTTCGTATTCGGTGGTGGCGCAGATCTCCGGCTACGGCATGCTCGCGTTCCGCGACCCTCACGGAATCCGCCCGCTGTGCCTGGGCATTCACGAGACTGAAGCCGGCACCGACTACCTGGTGGCCTCGGAATCGGTGGCGCTCGAAGGCCTGGGTTTCCGTTTCCTGCGCGATATCGAACCGGGCGAAGCGATTTTCGTCGACACCCAGGGCCGCTTCTCGAGTCGGCAGTGCGCTGCGAAGTCGAGACTCAATCCCTGCGCCTTCGAGTTCGTGTACCTGGCGCGGCCGGATTCGATCATCGACGGCGTTTCTGTCTACGACGCCCGCTTGCGCCTGGGTGAGTACCTGGCCGAGCAGGTGCGGGCCGAGATCGCGGTCGAAGACATCGACGTCGTGATACCGATTCCCGATTCGGCCCGGCCGGCGGCGATGCAACTCGCACGCAAGCTGGGTCTCGAGTACCGCGAGGGCTTCATCAAGAACCGCTATGTCGGCCGCACTTTCATCATGCCGGGTCAGGCGGTGCGCAAGAAGACGGTGCGCCAGAAGCTCAACGCGATGGGGGTCGAGTTCAAGGGCAAAAACGTGTTGCTGGTCGACGATTCAATCGTGCGCGGCACCACGATTTCGGAGATCGTTCGCATGGCGCGCGATGCCGGCGCGAACAAGGTCTACGTGGCCTCGGCCGCGCCGCCCGTGCGTTATCCCAACGTCTACGGCATCGACATGCCGACCTCGTCCGAGCTGATCGCCGGCAACGGCCGAGCGATCGAGGAGATCCGCCAGGAGATCGGCGCCGATGCTCTGATCTACCAGCGCGTCGAAGACCTGAAGTCGGCGCTGCGCGACATGAACCCGGCGATCGAACGTTTCGAAGCCTCTTGTTTCGACGGCGATTACGTCACCGGCGACATCACGCCCGACTACCTCGCGCGGATCGAGGCCGAACGCAAGAACCCGGTCGCGGCCGACGACATGCAGCGCTCGCAGCTCTCACTTGGAATCGCGCCGGCCGAAGCCTGAACTTGACCGCAGGGGGCCTAGCCCCCTAGCATGAACTCCTTGCGCCGATTTGCACTCTGCTTGCGGGCGCGTAACAAATGCGGCTAAAGCGAGTTCAAGCCTGTGCTTGCAACCCGCCCACGCTGGCGGGTTTTTTTATGGCTGACCACTTCGACTTCGACACCCTGGCCGTGCGCGCCGGCACGCTACGCAGCGAGTTCGGCGAACACAGCGAAGCGCTTTTCCTCACCTCGAGTTTTACCTTCAAGTCCGCAGCCCAGGCGGCGGCTCGGTTCGCCAACGCCGACGAGGGCTACACCTATTCGCGCGTGGGCAACCCGACCGTACGCATGTTCGAGTCGCGCCTGGCTGCGCTCGAAGGCGCCGAGGACGCGCTCGCTGCGGCCACCGGCATGGCGGCGATCTTCACTGCCGTCACCGCTGTACTGCGGGCGGGAGACCACGCGATCTGTGCCGCCAACGCCTTTGGCGCGACGGTCCAGCTATTTACCAACCTGCTGCCGCGCTTCGGCATCGAGGTGAGTTTTGTCGAAGGCACCGGGATCGAGGCCTGGCGCGCACAGCTTCGCCCCAACACCCGGCTGCTGTTTGCCGAGACCCCCTCGAATCCCTTGACCGAACTGGTCGACATCGCCGCCTTGTCCCAGCTCGGCCGGGAGAACGGGGCGGTGACGGTGATCGACAACTGCTTCTGTTCGCCCGTGGCCCAGCGGCCGCTCGCCTTGGGCGCGGATGTGGTGGTGCATTCGGCGACCAAGTACCTCGACGGTCAGGGACGGGTGATGGGGGGCGTGGTCGCAGGGTCGCGCAGCTTCATCCGCGATCAGGCTTTGCCCATCCTGCGCACCGCCGGCATGAGCCTCTCCCCCTTCAATGCCTGGGTCCTGCTCAAGGGGCTCGAGACCTTGCCGCTGCGCATGCGGGCACAGAGCGAAAACGCATTGGCGATTGCACGTTGGCTCGAATCGCATCCCGCAATCTCGAAGGTCCATTATCCCGGCCTGCCCTCGCATCCGCAGCATGCACTCGCTCAGCGTCAGCAGCAGTTGCCGGGGGCGATCGTCTGCTTCGAGCTGGCCGGCAGCGGCGAGGCCGAGTTGCGCCAACGCGCTTGGCGCCTGATCGACGGGGTGCGGCTGATGTCGATCACGGCCAACCTTGGCGACACTCGCACCACCATCACCCATCCGGCGAGCACCACGCACGGACGCCTCAGCCCCGAGGCCCGCGCCCGCGCCGGTGTGGGCGAGGGGCTGATCCGATTGTCGGTGGGGCTGGAATCGCCGCGGGACCTGATGGCCGATCTTGAACAAGCTCTGACCGCGGATTAACTTGCCCCACCTCAACTTGGGCGTCGACGGTGTTGGATCGACGTCAAGTGTGTAGGAGTTAATAGTTCCTGACGGAGTCAGAATCGAACCCATTCGGGAGAACCCGCCGGCGGCGCCTGCCGCCGATGGGGGCGGAGTCGGGTCGGCCGCTGCAGCGGCTGGCGAGAGTTCACGAATGACTGAAGGGGCGGGACGATGACACAGGGCTTCGGCAGAACGGCGAGCGCGCTCGCTTTGTCTCTGGTGGTTTTGCTGGCGGCAGCCGGCTGCGGCAAGAAGGACGCTGGGTCTGCCGGCCGCCCACCCGCCCAGGTCAGCACCGTGCTGGCCCAGCCGCGCGACGTGCCGGTCGATTTCGAATATGTCGCTCAGACCGAGAGTTCGCGCCAGGTGAACATCCAGGCGCGGGTCACGGGCTTCTTGGATCGCCGCGTCTATACCGAAGGCGGCCTGGTGCGCGAAGGCCAGACCCTGTTCGTGATGGACCAGAAGCCGTTCAAGACCCAGGTCGACCAGGCGCAGGCGGCACTGGCCTCGAACCAGGCGGCGTATGCCACGGCGCGCGCCAACCTCGACCGCATCAAGCCGCTGACCCAGCTCAACGCGCTCTCGCAGAAAGATCTCGACGACGCTACCGGCACCTTTCTCACCACCCAGGCCCAGGTCGAGCAGGCCAAGGCCCAGCTGGAAACCGCCAAGCTCAACCTGTCTTACGCCACCATCACCTCGCCGGTGACCGGGCTTGCCGGCTCGGCGCAGCAGGCCGACGGCACCTACATCAACCCCAGCAACAGCCTGCTCACCACGGTGTATGTCTTGTCGCCGATGTGGGTGAACTTCAGCATTTCCGAAAACGAGAACCAGGCCCTCACCGATCAGGTCAGGCAGGGCCGGCTGCGCGTGCCCAAGGACGACCGGTACGAGATCGAGATCCTGCTGGTCGACGGCACACCTTTTCCCCATACCGGCCGCATCACGTTTGCCGCGCCGAACTTCAATCCCCAGACCGGGACCTTCCAGCTGCGGGCGAGCGTCAACAACCCCAATGGCCAGCTGCGCCCGAACCAGTTTGTGCGCGTGAAGATGAAGGGCGCGGTTCGGCCCAATGCGATCCTCCTGCCGCAGCGAGCAGTTCAGCAGGGCGCAAAGAGCCACTTCGTGTGGGTGGTCAAGGACGGCAAGGCCGAATACCGCCCAGTGCAGGTCGGCGACTGGTACGGCGACGACTGGTTCATTACCGACGGCCTGCAGGCGGGCGAAGAAGTGGTGGTCGATGGCGTGATGACGCTCGCTCCCGGAGCGCCGGTGCTGGCCAAGCCGGCCGCAAGTCCGGCCGCAGCGGCGACGAAGGCGGAAGGCAGTGCGCCGGCGGCCGGCGCGGGCGCCGCTCCGGTCGCAGCGCAAGCGGCGCCGGCTGCGGCCAGCGCTTCGGCCCCGGTGCAGGTGGTCAATTTTGCGAGCGGCTCGGCGGCGCTGACTCCGGCCGACAAGACGGCGCTGGCCGGTCTGGCGGCCCAGATCAAGGGCGGTAACCAGGATCTGGAATTGAGCGGTTTCGTTGATTCGAGCGGCACGGCGCAGGCCAACGCCGAACTCGCCAAGCGCCGTGCACGGGTCGTGCGCGAGGTGCTGGAGGACGCCGGCGTGGCGTCGCAGCGGATCCGCCTGATCAAGCCGGTACAGGTGGTCGGGGGCGATGACGCCGCTGCGCGCCGGGTCGAGATTCGCATCGTCGCCGCGGCGGCCAAGTAGGCGGAGGCGCCATGTTCTCCAAGTTCTTTATCGAACGGCCGATTTTCGCCATCGTTGTTTCGATCGTGATCTGCCTGGCGGGCCTGGTGGCGCTGTATTCGCTGCCGATCGAGCAGTACCCGAACATGAGCCCGGTCCAGGTCACGGTCAGCGCGAGTTATCCGGGCGCCGACTCGAAGACGGTGGCCGAAGCCGTGGCGGCTCCGATCGAGTCGCAGATCAACGGCGTCGACAACATGCTCTACATGACCTCGAGCAGCTCGTCCAACGGTCAGATGTCGATCACCGTGTATTTCTCTCTCGACACCGACCCCGACATCGCCCAGGTCCAGGTGCAGAACCGGGTCAACATCGCGCTGCCGCAGTTGCCGGCGGCAGTGACCCAGAACGGCCTGCAGGTGGAAAAGAAGTCGTCGTCGATCCTGATGATCGTCGGCGTCTACGGCAAGGGCGAGCGCTACAGCCCGGAATACATCGCCAACTACGCCAACGTCTACGTGCTCGATGCCCTCAAGCGCGTGCCGGGTGCCGGCCAGGCCTCGGTGCTGGGGGTGGCGGACCAGGCGATGCGGATCTGGATGAATCCGGACCGCATGGCTTCGCTCAAGGTCACGACCGGCGACATCCAGAACGCAGTGAGCAGCCAGAACAAGCTGTTCTCGGCCGGCCAGCTGGGGCAGCAACCGACCGGCAAGGCGGTGCAGCAGACCTTCCCGGTGGTGACCCAGGAGCCCTTCACCGAGCCGCGCCAGTACGAGAGCATCATCCTGCGCGCAAGCCAGGACGGCAGCGCGATCGTCCGTTTGAAAGACGTGGCTCGGGTCGACGTCGGGCTGCAGTCCTACCTCACCGACGCCACCCTCAACAGCACGCCGGCCACCTTCATCGCGATCTATCTGCAGCCGGGGGCCAACGCACTCGATGTGTCGACGGCGATCCGCAAGTCGCTCGTGGACATGAAGGACAGTTTCCCCGAGGGCATGGAATACGCGATCGCGCTCGACACCACTGACTTCGTCCGGCTGTCGATCGACGAAGTGGTCAAGACTCTGTTCGAGGCGGTCCTGCTGGTAATCGCGGTGATCTACCTGTTCCTGCAGAACTTCCGCGCCACCGTGATCGCGGTGACGGCGATTTTCGTCGCCTTGCTCGGTACCTTCGTCGGCATGTATGCGCTGAACTTCTCGATCAACCTGCTCACGCTGTTCGGCATGGTGCTGGCGATCGGGCTGGTGGTCGACGACGCGATCGTGGTGGTGGAAAACGTCGAGCGGAACATGGCCGACGGCATGATGTCGGCCAAGGACGCGACGATCAAGGCGATGAACGAGGTGACCGGGCCCGTGGTGGCCGTGGTGCTGGTGCTGGCCGCGGTTTTCGTGCCGGCCGCTTTCCTGCCCGGAACCTCGGGTCAGCTCTACAAGCAGTTTGCGATCACGATTGCGATTTCGGTGGCGATCTCGGGTTTTGTGGCTCTTACGCTGACTCCTGCGC
>JAEZVV010000179.1 GCA_023443095.1 Pseudomonadota bacterium | reverse complement strand
GGCCACGGCCACAGAGTTAACCCTTGGCCGCCGGCCGACTGGCCCGGGCCACGGCACCGGCTCAATGCTGGCGCAAGGCGCCGGTCTTGAGCGCGGAGGAGGCCGCCTCGTAATAACCGACCGCCTCTCGCGCCAGATGCGCCGCCTCGCCTTCGAGGGGCAGTTCGTGGCCGCTGGCTGCGTCGAGCACCCGCACCCGCCGCTGCGGACGCAGTTCGACGATCTTGCCCGACTCGTAATAACCCACGGTCTGGTAGTTGGCGAGCAGGGCGCGCTGGTGGACCTTGCCTTCGGTAAGGATGTCCTGGCCGAAAAAGCGCGAGGTGTAGCTGGTGTTGAGCAGCGCCAGCACCGTCGGCGCAACGTCGATCTGCGAGGCGATGGTTTCGACCCGGCCCGGCGCCACCTGTCCGGGCGCGTAGATGATCATGGGAATGTGGAAACGGTCCAGCGGAAGGTCGGTCTTGCCGCGCGCCGCGGCGCAGTGGTCGGCCACGATCACGAACAAGGTGTTGGCGAACCAGGGCTTGCTACGGGCGCGGTCGATGAAGTCGCCAATCGCCCAGTCGGTGTATTTGACCGCGCCGTCGGCGCCGGTCGCGGGCGGGATGTCGATCCTCCCCGCCGGGTAGGTGTAGGGCCGATGGTTGGTCGTCGTCATCACGTGGGCGAAGAAGGGCTTGGCTGCGGCATGACGCTGGTCGAGTTCGCGCAAGGCCAGGGTGTAGAGGTCTTCGTCGGCCACGCCCCAGATGTTTTCGTAATGGATGTCGGCTGCGGGAATCGCGGTGCGGTCGACCACCGTATAACCGTTGCCGCCGAAAAAGGTCTGCATGTTGTCGAAATAGCCATAGCCGCCGTAGAGGTAGAGCGGCTCGTAGCCCTTCTCGGCGAACACTTCGCCGAGAGTGTGGAGGTTCTCGTTGTTGGGGCGCTTGACCACCGAGTGGCCGGGCGTGGGTGGCAAGGACAGCGACAGCGCCTCCAGCCCGCGCACGGTGCGGGTGCCGGTGGCGTAGAGCTTGGTGAACAGCAAACCCTCGGCGGCCAGGGCGTCGAGCCGGGGCGTGAGGCCTTTGGTATTGCCAAACACGCCCAGGTAGTCGGCCGACAGCGATTCCACGGAAATCATGACCACGTTCATCGTTTTCATCGGGCCGCGGCCGCTCACCTGGCGCTCGATCGGCAATGCCGCATTGCCGGTGAAATGCGGGACGGCGCCGCCGTGTTCGAACTCGCTGCGCACCTCGGCATACGCCGCCGGCAGGCCTATCGTCGAATAGAAGCGGTCGTAGTCGATCTGGTTGCTGCGAAAGGCGTGGAAGAACTCCCAGGGCCCGTTGCCGGCGATCTGTTGCGCTTCGACGTGATCGGTGAAAGTTTCCTTGAAGCTGCCCTTCACCAGCCCGAACCCCGCGGCGGCAAACAGGACGAAGCCGGCGAACACCGCCGCCCGCCGGCCGAAACCCATCTGCGCCTGCGCCGTCGCCCGCCACAGGCCTCGTGCCACGGAGGCGAGCAGCACGGCCGCCAGCGCTGCCACGCTGGCGAACATCGGCGCCAGCGAATACGACTCGCGGATGTTGCCGATCACTTCCCGGGTGTAGATCAGGTAGTCGACCGCAATGAAGTTGAAACGTGAACTGAACTCGTTCCAGAACACGAACTCGGCCGCACTGGTGAAGGCCAGGCCGAAGGCCGCCAGGCCCGCCAGCCCGAAGGCCGCAACCGCCAGAACGCGCCGCGAGCGGGCGCCATCGGGCCAGAGCCAGGCGAGAAGCGCAAACGGCAGCATCCACCAGGCGCCGGCCGCAAGGTCGTAGACCGTACCCACAACCAGGGCCGGCACCAGGGTGGACGGCGAGAAAAGCGCCCCGTCGCCGTTGAAGAGCAACAAGCCGAGCCGGGTGAACTGGCTGGCGGCAAGAAACATCACGAGGACCCAGCCGGCCAGAGCGAAGCGGCCCGGGAAGAGACGAGCCAGCCACGACAGCGGCGGGCGCGAGACAGAACGCTTGAAAGACATGCGGCAGCCTGTGATGCCGCGCCATCGCGCGGCGGGGAGCGGAGATTACGGGATTTTCCAGGCCCCCGAGCCGATTCGAGGCCGGCCTCTGATG
This sequence comes from Pseudomonadota bacterium, assembly GCA_023443095.1. GTDB lineage: Bacteria > Pseudomonadota > Gammaproteobacteria > Burkholderiales > Burkholderiaceae_F > JAEZVV01. The sequence continues at coordinate 1,846 of JAEZVV010000179.1, read as the reverse complement.
TCGGGAATCGCCGTCGGCCGCCGGGAAGCGACCGTTCCGCGGCCGACCCAAGCGCGGGACAACCCGCATCCCCCACACCAAGCTCCCCTACAATGGCCACCCCTGCCGCCGCAGCCGATCGACCGGCCGCATGCCGAACCCCGACCCTCGAGCATCGAACTCGCCATGAACAGCGCCATCGTCGTCGAACACAACCCTGCCGCCCACCGCTTTGAGACCACGGTCGAGGGACTGCTGTGCGAAGCCGCCTACCAGCGCAACGGTGATGTCCTGCTGATGCACCACACCGGCGTTCCGCGCGCTCTCGAAGGCCGCGGCATTGCCAGCCAGCTGGTGGCCGCCGCGTTCGACTACGCACGCGCCCAGCACTTGAAGATCCATCCGCTGTGCAGCTACGTGAGGGTATGGGCCACTCGCCACCCCGAGGTGGCCGACCTGCTCGTCTAAAGCCGTCCTGACCACACGAGAAAGGGGCGCCGCAGCGCCCCTTTCTTTCGTATCGCCCTACAGGCTCAGCCCTTGACCCAGGCCACGCCGTAGATCGTCCAGAGCGCGACCAGCGCCCACACCACCAGGGTGGCGAGCAGGTTGAAGGCTGCGTTGTTGTTCTTGAAAAGCTGCCAGTTCCAATACGCCACTGGCTGGCCGGTCTTGGGAAGGCCGGGCACGAAACGGCGCACCGTGCGGCAGTACTCCTCGTACGAAGCGCCGAAGATGGGCTTGAGATGCGCCTCTTCGCGCTGAACCCGGGCGTCCATGTAGAGCCAGTAGACCACGGCGTAGAGGGCGAGCAGCCACCACTGGCCGAGCAGCATCAGAAAGCCCAGGATGATGAAGAAGCGCCCCAGGTACATCGGGTTGCGCACCATGGTGTAGGGGCCGCGCGCGGTCAGCGTGGAATTCTTGTCGAGCGAAGCGAAACACCAGAGCTGGATGAACTCGCCGATCATCGAAACGACGAACCCGGCCAGCAGCCAGTCGCTGCGCACGAACTGCGCCAGCAGGATCACCGCCAGCACAACTATCGGCGCGCGCATCTTCACCAGGAAGCGGCGCAGGCCGGGGTGGTGGAACAAGCCGCTTGAGGTTTCCTTCATCGTCTGCCTTTCAGTGGCCCGGGCCGTGAGCGCCCGGGCGGTGTTGCTTCTTCAGTCCAAAGTAGCCGCGCAGCACCCAGAAGCGGCGCAGGCGGTTGATCCGTTCGAATTCGGCGCGACGGGCTTCCCCCATCGCCTGCGGCTGCCACGCCGCCCATTTCTTGTAGACCCCGGAGAGGTCGAAATCCTCGAGCAGGCGGCGCAGACCGGCCGGCATCCAGCGGGTCGACAGGCTGGCCTGGAAGTCGATGATGCCGGGCGCGCCATTGGGCATCATCAGAAGGTTGCTGGCTCCGCGGGTATCGAGGTGCACGATGCGGCGCGCATGGACCTCGCGCAGCAGGGTCTCGAGCTGCTCCAGGAACTCGGGCGTGACCTGGGCTGGCTCGAGCTTGGCGAGGATCTTGCCAGGGACGAAACGAGCGGCGATCGCATGCCCGTCGACCCGGAAGGCCTGGTCCGGAACGCCGGCGATGCCGGCCAGCCGCTCCAGCGCTCGCAGTTCCCGGCCCAGCAGAAAGCGGCCGATGGTGTTGCGCACCAGCCAGGAACGGTCGCCGAAGTCCTTCAAGGTCCACTCGCGACCGTCGATCTCGACCCGGGTGACACGCGCGTTGGCCCAGCGTCCGTCGCGCATAAGCGTGATGCGGGCGCGAGCGAGGTCGATGCGGGTAAACGGCAGGGGCATAAGGAAAGCGGCGCGCCGGCGACAAGGCCGGCGCAAAAACATCGCGGAAAGACGCAAATTA
>JAEZVV010000015.1 GCA_023443095.1 Pseudomonadota bacterium | reverse complement strand
CAGAGCGCGGTGCTGTATGACGGCGAGGTGTGTTTGGGGGGAGGGATCATCGAGGCAGTCGATGCCCAGGAGCGCTGAGTCCATCCCGATTCCCGGCATAGCCGGTCCGCGCAACTGCCGCCAGACTGCTCGATGGCCCTTCGCGCCTCGATACCCATGATTCGCACCACTTCCGCTGACAGCAGCCCCTACGCCAGGCCCGCCCTGCTGATCGCCGTCACCGCCGGGCTTTGGCTGATCTACTTTGTTTTTGGAACCTCGACCGGTTTCGGCTTCGACGCCAGCTGGCACGACGAGCAGCGCCTGATTCAGACCGTGCTGCTCGCGGTCACTGCACTGACTCTTGCAGCGCTGATGGCGATACCAACGGTGCGATCTCAAGTGCCGGGGTTGGTTTGGCCCGTCTGGGGCATCCTAGCCGTCGCTTCTCTGTCGACTTTTCGCTCCCGATTCCCTGCCATGGCAGCGCTGGAGATTGGCCTTTTCCTGGGTCTGTTCGGCCTCGCGATGCTGTTTGCGGTATGGGTTCGGATCGCATCGTCGATGGCGGCGCGCGGCGTGTTGCTGGGTGCCATCGCCATTGCTTTCACGCAGGAATTTGCGATGGCGGTGCGTTACGCCTCGGCGATCGCGGTCGGCATGCCGCTCGATTTCGACACGCTGACGGTCGGCTTTGCCAACCGGCGTTTTGCTTCGGCCTTGTATGCGCTACTCATCCCCTTGCTAGCAGCAGCCAGCGCCAGCGACACGCTCGGACGACGTTGGCGGATGACTGCCTTCGCCCTGATGGTCGGCCTGTGGACCGCCAACCTGGGACTGGGAACACGGGCGGTTTTCTTCTCCTTCGGGCTCGCGCTGCCAGCACTGTGGGTCTTGCTCGGCTGGGGCCGAATCCGGCGAATGGCCTTAGCTCTGACCGCCAGTTTCGCCCTCGGCCTGCTGCTCTACCTCGCGAGTTTCGAATGGCTGCCTCAGTCGATGGGCTGGCCCACCGCCACCGACGCGACTCACTTGGGCCAACTCGACCACACCAGCGGCCGCTGGCCGCTGTGGCTTGCCGCCTGGAAGGCGATGTTGACCCAGCCCTGGCTGGGCATCGGCCCCATGCATTACGCGGCGCTCGAGCGTCTGGGCGCGGCCCACCCGCACAACTGGGTGATGCAGTGGCTCGCCGAAATCGGCTGGCTGGGGCTCGGCCTGGTGGTCGTCGCGTTGGCCCTGCTGATCGTACGCGGCCGGCGTGCGGTGTTGATCGCCCGTGCTGACAACGCCTGGCTGGCGGCCGGCGCCTATATGGCAACCGTGGTGGCCATGATCTACGGACTGGTTGACGGCAACTTCATCATGCCGGTGAGCCAAAGCGCCTTGGCGATTGTGTTTGGCTTGGTGATTGGCACCATGTCCACGCCGGGCCTCCCAGGATGGCAGATGCGGCTACCGGTGGCTGCCGTTTTGATCTCGCTGGCCGCATTAGTTACCGCCTGGACCGCCGCCCAGGATTTTCCGAGGCAAAACACCGAGATCAACGCATTCCAAGACACCGACGAACAGACTTGGCTTGCCCCCCGACTCTGGCAACAGGGTCTGTACTGGCGGCACTGGCCAACCTCGGGGTTGCCCGCGCGTTGAGGTTGCGCTCCGCGTCACAAAAGCACAGAGGGGCGACCGAAGTCGCCCCTCTGTGTTATCTATTGGACGCCGTTGGGTACCGTTAGGTGCCGGCGTTCACGCCCGTCGAGCCGCGCGTGCAACCGGTGGCGGCCGTATGTCCCGGCACCCATTGAATGTTGCCATCGCCAATCGTGCCACGAATAGTCACGGTACAACCACCGACCTGTGCGTCACCGACCAGCACAATCGCGACCTGTCCACCATTACCGGTCGTGCCGTTGCCGCTCAACGTGACGGGGTTAGAAGCCGCCGGGTACTTGATCGTCGGAGCGGTCGTCGACGGCCAGAAGCCGTTGGTGTTCAGATCAGCAACCGAGTCACAATCAGCAGTGGCACCGGCGCGATTTTGCAAGCACTCAGCGACGGCCGTCTTGAGAGCAGCCACGCCCGAAAGGTTGTCCGACCAGCGCGCACGGGTCACGTAGTCCTGGTACTGCGGAATGGCGATGGCAGCAAGGATGCCGATGATGGCAACCACGATCATCAGTTCGATCAGGGTGAAACCCTTCTGAACGCGAGCGATTTGACGCTTCATGTAATTCTCCTGTGGGGATGGTCGGCCCGGATGCGTCCGGGATGGCTTTACACACTCAAGGAACGTGCCAGCCTGATGGAGGGCGGTTTGGCGCGATTTTCCGGGTTTTCACGGGCGCGATTCGTCAGAAGTGACCAAAACCGTCAGTTATAACTGACAAAAAATGTCAGGCAAGACTGACATAAAGCGGACGTGAGGTGGCGGGATGGCAAAACCCTTGCTCACCATGCGAGCCACAGCCCACCGCCATGACTAGCTGCGTCAATAAAAAAAGCCGCCCTCAGGCGGCCTGGATCCAGCCGGGCCGCTCACTTGGCAGGCGGATTGACGAACTCCATCTTCACTCCGGCCAACTCGAGCACGTCGCCATGGCGCAGCGGCTGCGCCGCCGAACCGATGTTGGCGCCGTTGACGCTGGGGAAGATGTCGCCTTCGACGTGGGCGATGAAATACCCGGTCGGGCGGCGCGTAATGACCGCCACCTGGTGACCGGGGCGGCCGATCGTGGTCAGCGCCTTGACCAGTTGCAGTTCGCGTCCCTGGTTGGCTCCCGACAGAATGCGGACCAGGGCGCCGGGCACTTCCGCCCCCGGCGCTGCGCCCGGCGTGCGCACCTGGATGGTGGCGGGGCCGGGGCCGTAGAACTCGCGGCGTAGCGGCTGGCTGGTGTCGATGTCGATGCCGGCTTCGGCCGGCACCTCGCCGGCGCCGATGAACTTGAGCCGGTACTTGCCGATCTCGATCACATCGCCGGTCTGCAGCAGGTGTCGCTTGATCGGCTGACCGTTGACCGTGGTGCCGTTGGTCGACCCCAGGTCTTCAAGATAGATGTCGCGGCCGCTGGTATAAGCCACGGCGTGTTCGCCGCTGACCGCCAGGTTGTCGATCACGACATCGTTATGCGAGCGCCGTCCGATCGTGGTCCGGTCTTTCGTGAGCCCGATCTCCCGGAGCACCACGCCGTCCAGACTCAATACCAACCTGGGCATTTCTTTCCCCTTGAATTCTCAGAACTCGCCTGAGTGCGGCCGATTCTGCCAGCGCGGACTACAGCTGACCATCCATTGCGTCACACGCGCTGACTTCAAACAACATCGTCAGCAGCGAGCCGAACGATCAGCACCGACACGTTGTCGCGTCCGCCCGCTTCGTTCGCCATGTTGACCAGACGCCGCGCAGCGCCATGGATGTCGTCGCGGGCCGTGGCGAGCAACGCGGCGATTTCGTAGTGACCGATCATTTCCGACAAACCGTCCGAACACAAAAGCAACAGATCGCCCGGCAGGGCGTCGTAGGCGTGGATCTCAGGTTCGAGTTCGGCGTCGGCCCCGAGCGCCCGGGTGACCAGGTTCTTGGCCGGCAGGGCGCGCGCTTCTTCGGCGCTCACCATGCCGGCGTCGAACAGTTCCTGGCTGAACGAGTGATCGCGCGTGATCTGCTCGAGCCGATCACCGCGCAGGCGGTAAAGGCGGGAGTCGCCCGCATGCGCCACCCACAAGCGGCGCTCGATCAGCCAGGCCACCACCAGGGTGGTGGCCATGCCGGCGTAGGCGGTGCTGTTGGCCGCGGCGTTGTAAATGTCGGCGTTGATGCCGGTGATGGCCTCAAACAGGGCCCTGTTGGCGTCGAACGCCGCCCCGTCTCGTTCGGCACCCGCTTGGTAGTTGCCGAGCCGAACCAGGATCGAACTCACCGCCATCGCGCTCGCGATTTCACCCGCGTTGTAGCCGCCCAGGCCGTCGGCCAGAACAAAAAGGCGGGCGGCCGGGTCGACGCCGAGCGCATCCTCGTTGAGAGGGCGGACCCGGCCGGTGTCGGTGAGAAGGGCAGTATCGAAGCGCAGCGTCATAAGCCCAGCCTAACCCAGTGGCAGCAGATTCGTCATGCGGCGCCGGTCGGCGCCGAACGCCGCCACGACACCCACTTGGCGATCACCACCACCAGCACTGCGCCCGCCACCCCGGCCGCCCATCTGACCCAGGCGTCGGCCGGTACGTAGGGCGCGGCGACGGGGTCGCCCACCATCAGCGATCCGGCAATCCAGCCCAGCAGCGCGCCGCCGCCCAGCACGATCACGGGGAAACGGTCGAGCATCTTGAGCACGAGCTGGCTGCCGTAAACAATGAAGGGCACCGAGACCAGCAGGCCGAAGACGATCAGCGCCGTGCGGTGATCGGCCGGCGCCTGCTCAGCCGCTCCGGCGATAGCAATCACGTTGTCAAGGCTCATCACCAAGTCGGCGACGATGATGGTCTTGACTGCCGACCACAGCTTGTCGCTCGCGGCCAGGTTTTCGTGACCGTCTTCTTCCGGCGGGGCGATCAGCTTGACGCCGATCCAGATCAGGAGTGCACCGCCCACCATCTTGAGGAAGGGCAGGTCGAGCAGGGCCACGGCGAAGGTGATGAGGATGACGCGCAGCACGATGGCGCCCGCCGCTCCCCAGAAAATCCCCTTGGCGCGCTGCTTGGCCGGCAGGTTACGGCAGGCCAGGGCGATCACGACGGCGTTGTCGCCGCCGAGCAGGATGTCGATCAGGATGATCTGCAGCACCGAGGTCCAATGGATCGCGGCCAGCCAGTCCAACATCATTTCCACCAGAAATCTCCAGATTCGAGCCGCTCAAACCAGCTTGAGCGGAAATTATGAAAGCAAACGCCCGGTCATGCCGGGCGTCAGGTCAAAGCCGCGCCCAGGGCGCAGCCGACGGTGCGACAAGCTTACTTCAAGACACTTTTCAGCAGCTTGCCCAGCTCCGAGGGATTCTTGGTCGTCCGGATGCCGCAGGCTTCCATGACCGAGAGTTTTTCCTGGGCCGTGCCCTTGCCGCCGCTGATGATGGCACCGGCGTGCCCCATGCGCTTGCCCTCCGGCGCAGTGACTCCGGCGATGAAGCCGACTACGGGTTTGCTCATGTTATCGCGCGCCCATTCGGCCGCCGCTTCTTCGTCGGAGCCGCCGATCTCTCCGATCATGACCACGGCGTCGGTGCCCGGGTCTTCGTTGAAGAGCTTGAGCACGTCGAGATGCTTCAAACCGTTGACCGGGTCGCCGCCGATGCCCACGGCGCTGCTCTGCCCCAGACCCAGCTCGGTAAGCTGGGCCACGGCCTCATAAGTCAGTGTGCCCGAGCGCGAGACTACGCCGATCCGACCGGGCATGTGGATGTGGCCCGGCATGATGCCGATCTTGATTTCCCCTGGGGTGATGGTGCCGGGGCAGTTCGGGCCGAGCAGCAGGGTCTTGCTGCCGGCCTTCTTCATGCGGTCGCGCACTTCCATCATGTCGCGCACCGGGATGCCTTCGGTGATGCAGATGACGAGGTCGAGTTCGGCCTCGACCGCTTCCCAGATCGCCGCAGCCGCGCCTGCCGGCGGCACATAGATCACCGACACGTTGGCCCCGGTCTGCGCCTTGGCGTCGGAGACGGTGGCGAAAATCGGAATACCCTCGAAGTCCTCGCCCGCCTTCTTGGGGTTGACGCCGGCGACGAAACATTCGGCCCCGTTGGCGTACTCGCGGCACATGCGGGTGTGGAACTGGCCGGTCTTGCCGGTGATGCCTTGCGTGATGACGCGGGAGTTCTTGTTGATCAGGATGCTCATGGTCTTTTCTCTTTCGTGCGCGCGGCTTACCGGCTTTGCGCCGCGGCCACGACCTTCTCGGCGGCTTCGGCCATGGTGTCGGCAGAGATGATCGGCAGGCCGGACTCGGCCAGCATCGTCTTGCCCAGTTCTTCGTTGGTGCCCTTCATGCGGACCACCAGCGGCACCTTGAGGTTGACCGCCTTGCAGGCAGCGATCACACCTTCGGCGATGGTGTCGCATTTCATGATGCCGCCGAAGATATTGACCAGGATGGCCTTGAGCCCTGGGTTCTTGAGCATGATCTTGAAGGCTTCGGTCACTTTCTCGGCGGTGGCGCCACCGCCGACGTCGAGGAAGTTGGCAGGACTGCCGCCATAGAGTTTGATCGTGTCCATGGTCGCCATGGCCAGGCCCGCGCCGTTGACCAGACAGCCGATGTCGCCATCCAGTTGGATGTAGCTGAGGTCGAACTTGCTGGCCTCGATTTCGGCCGGATCCTCTTCGTCGAGGTCGCGCATGGCGACGATCTCGGGATGACGGAAAAGCGCGTTGCTGTCGAAGTTGAGCTTGGCGTCGAGGGCGACGACCTGGCCCGCACCGGTGAGAATCAGCGGATTGATTTCGGCAAGCGACGCGTCGGTGTCCCAGAAGGCCTTGTAGAGCGCCTGGAACACAGCACGCGCCTGGGGCACGCTGGCTTCGGGAACGCCGATCTTGCGCGCGACCTCGTCGGCGTCGGCATCGGCGAGTCCGACCGCCGGATCGACGAAAACCTTGATGATCTTCTCGGGGGTATGGGCGGCAACTTCCTCGATGTCCATGCCACCTTCGCTCGAAGCCATCAAGGCCACGCGCTGCGTCGTGCGGTCCACTACCATGCCGACGTAAAGTTCTTTCTTGATGTCGGCGCCTTCTTCGATCAGGAGGCGACGCACCTTCTGGCCTTGCGGGCCGGTCTGGTGGGTGATGAGTTGCATGCCAAGAATCTGACCGGCCAGCTCGCGCACCTCGTCGATCGAGCGAGCGAGCTTGACGCCGCCCCCCTTGCCGCGACCTCCGGCATGGATCTGTGCCTTGACCACCCACACGGGGCCACCCAGGGTATTGGCTGCGGCGACGGCTTCGTCCACCGAGAAAGCGGGAATGCCACGCGGCACCGGCACGCCGAATTTGGCGAGCAGTTCCTTGCCTTGGTACTCATGAATCTTCATGGAGCGACTCTCTGTCGTTGCGAGTGTTCGGTCAGTCGGTCACGGGGTCGACGGTCGTCGCCTTTTGGGCGGGGCCGCAGAACCAGCGGGGTAGAAGCAGGGCGCTGCGCAGGGCATGGCAGCGATCGAAGAAAAGGCCGTTGCCGCTCGGCGGCGAGCAGACGTTCATTCGGCGCAGTTGAGCGTCGGCCAGGACTCTGCGCGGACGTGCGCACACACGGGGCCGTAGCTCCCGGGCTAGCTTGAGCCCGGTCCACTGGCTGCAAGAGTCAGCGTAGCCATCGCAAATGCCAGGATTGGAAACGCGATCCGACTGCCCCACAGCATCGAGGAACTGCGGGCGGGAAGCGATGGTCAACGTCAGAAACATGTCATGGACCGGCTCGCCGGCAGACCGCAGCCGGTGGCCAGCGGAAAGTCGCGAGACTGGGTGTCGATCAGCACGGCCTCGAGTCCCCGAAGCTCCTCTTCACGGACATGCGCACGAGCTTGATCGAACAAGTGGGCGCGTGGCGGCAGGAGGACATTCCAGGCTCAAGAAAATGGGCCGCAAAGGACGACAGCGGCCCGTTTCCGAACTCTAACACAAGGGGAAACCCGATCAGAAGCTAACGACGCAGCAGTGCCAGAAACGCCGGCGCAGCCACCCTTCAGACCGAACCGCTTCGGCCGACCACGGCCGCAGGCAGGCGGCACCGCCCTCCCGAGTTACTGATCGTCGTCGCCAACGTAACCGCCGAGAACCCGGCGGATGGTATCGAGCGAAAAGCCGCGCGCCTGAAGAAAACGCGCTTGCCGCGCCCGATCTTCGCGGTCGGTCGGCAGCTCGGAATAACGGCGCCGCCAGACAGCGCGCGCACGTTCGAGCTCGGTGCCATGCAGCGATTCGATCGCCGAGGCCACCTCGGCCGCGCCAACGCCGCTCGCCTTGAGTTCCTGCTTGAGGCGGGCGTCTCCGTAGCGGGCGCTACGGGTGCGGACCAGCGCGCCAGCGTAGCGCTCGTCGGACAGAAGCTGGCGCCGCTCGAGTTCGTCGAGCACCCGGTCGAGTTCAGCGCGCTCCTGCTCCGGCTCCAGATAAGGCGCCAGCTTGCGCGCCAGCTCGGCCCGGCTGTGTTCGCGCCGTGCCAGCATGGCCACAGCGCGCGACATCAGGCTGCGGGGCGCAGCGGCTCGCGCCCCGGCTGCCTTCACTCCTTGGCCGCGGCGGCCTCACCGCGCATCTTGATGCCCTTGGCTTCGCGGATGCGGTTCTCGATCTCGAGCGCCACCGCCGGATTGCCGCGCAACCACTCGCGAGCGTTGTCCTTGCCCTGGCCGATGCGGTCGCCGTTATAGCTGTACCAAGCACCCGACTTGTCGACGATGTTGAGTTCGGCACCAAGGTCAAGCACTTCGCCTTCGCGCGAGATGCCCTCGCCGTAAAGAATGTCGAACTCAGCCTGCTTGAAGGGGGGGGCCACCTTGTTCTTGACGACCTTGACCTTGGTTTCGGAACCGATTACTTCGTCGGCCTTCTTGATCGAGCCGGTGCGGCGGATATCCAGGCGCACCGAGGCGTAGAACTTGAGTGCGTTGCCGCCGGTGGTGGTCTCGGGGTTGCCGAACATGACGCCGATCTTCATCCGGATCTGGTTGATGAAGATGACCATGCAATTGGTGCGCTTGATGGTGGCGGTCAGCTTGCGCAGCGCCTGGCTCATCAGGCGGGCCTGCAGACCGGGCAGCGAATCGCCCATCTCGCCTTCGATTTCGGCCTTAGGCGTCAAGGCGGCGACCGAGTCGATCACGATCAGGTCGACCGAGCCCGAGCGCACCAGGGCGTCGGTGATCTCGAGCGCCTGCTCGCCGGTGTCGGGCTGCGAGATCAGCAGCTCCTGCAGGTTGACGCCGAGCTTCTGCGCGTATTGCGAATCGAGCGCGTGTTCGGCGTCGATGAAGGCGCAGGTGCCGCCGATTTTTTGCATCTCGGCAATGACCTGCAGCGTGAGGGTGGTCTTGCCCGACGACTCTGGACCGTAGATCTCGACCACCCGGCCGCGCGGCAAGCCGCCCACGCCCAGGGCTAGGTCAAGACCCAGCGAGCCGGTGGAGACGACCTGGATGTCCTCGACCACCTCGCCGTCGGCCAGGCGCATGATCGAGCCCTTGCCGAACTGCTTCTCGATCTGCGAGAGCGCCGCTGCCAGGGCTTTTTGCCGTTCCTTGATATCCGCCACCACCACACTCCTTGAATCGTCCATCGCCGCCTCCATCGCGTTCGTTCGGGCCCAACGCAGACACTGTATGTATTTACAGATAACTGTAGATTCATACAGTGATGTCGTCAAGCCCGTTTGATCGATCGCTTGCGGCCGGTTTCAGCGCGCGCCTAGACTGCGCCGGCTAGGGAACAAGGATAACAAGCTACACATGCGAATCCTGATTGCCGAGGACGATGCCGTCCTGGCCGATGGCCTGTCTCGCTCGCTGCGCGCCGCGGCTTACGCGGTGGATGTCGTCACCGACGGCGCCGCCGCCGATTCGGCCCTCTCCGTCCAGTCGTTCGACCTGCTGATCCTCGACCTCGGCCTGCCCCGCATGCCCGGGCTCGAAGTCCTGCGCCGCCTGCGCGCGCGCAACTCGCCGCTGCCGGTCCTGATCCTGACGGCTGCCGACGATGTCGACAGCCGGGTGCGCGGACTCGACCTCGGCGCCGACGACTACATGGCCAAGCCTTTTGCCCTGTCGGAACTCGAAGCCCGGGTGCGCGCACTCACCCGCCGTGCGGCCGGTGGCGCACAGAACCTGCTGCGGGTCGGCCCGCTCACGCTCGATACTGCGGGCCACGTTGCATTTCTCGGCGACCAGGCCCTGGAACTCTCGGCGCGCGAACTCGGCTTATTAGAGGTATTGCTCAAACGCGCCGGCCGCCTGGTGAGCAAGGACCAACTGGTCAACCACCTGTGCGAATGGGGCGACGAAGTCAGCAACAATGCCATCGAGGTCTACGTCCACCGCCTGCGGCGCAAGCTCGAAGCCGGCGGCGTTCGCATTGTCACGGTGCGCGGCCTCGGCTACTGCCTCGAACGACCGCCCGAGCCACCCGCCGCCAACGCTCCTGAAGCGGTAAGCGGTACCGGCTAGGATGCGCGGATCGCCTCCTGCGGGCAGCCGCTCCAGGAAACTCAGTTTCGCAGGCGCCTGACATGCCTACCCCCAGACGCCCCGCTTCGCTCGACCCGCAAGCGCGCGGCCACGGCGACGCGCTGCGAGCGCGCCTGCGTGAGCTGCGCCCGTCCGATAGCGAACGCGAAGCGCCGCCCGCCGCGCCGCGCCCCTCGCCCCGCCAACGCCTCCTGCTGCGCGCGCCCGACGAGCAACGCTCGCTGTTTGGCGAGATCCTCGACTGGATGCTCGCGCCGCTGCTGATCGTGTGGCCGATCAGTGTGACCTTCACTTACGTGGTCGCGCAGTCGGTTGCCGATGCGCCTTTCGACCGCAACCTCGGCGACGCCGTCACCGTGCTCGCCGACCACGTCAAGTTCGACCGCAACCAGGTCGTGCTCGACCTGCCTATGCCTGCGCGCGAGGTCTTGCGGGCCGACGTCGCCGACCAGGTGTATTACCTGGTGTTAGGGCTGAGGGGCGAGTGGATCGCGGGCGACCGCGATCTGCCGATCCCGCCCGAGGAAGAAACTCCACACGCCGGACCGGTGCAGTTCCGTTCCGACCAGCTGCACGGCACCGACATCCGCATCGCCTACACCTGGGTCGAGCTGCGGGTTGCCGGCCAGCCCCGCTACGTGCTGGTGGAGGTCGCCGAGACCCTGGAGAAACGCTCTCAGCTCGCCAACGAGATCATTCGCGGCGTGATCGTGCCGCAGTTCATCGTTCTGCCGCTGGCGGTCCTTCTGGTGTGGTTCGGCCTCAGCCGCGGTCTGCAGCCGCTCGAAACCCTGCGGCGCCGGATCAGCGCGCGCCGCCCCGACGATCTCTCGCCGATCGACCCTCGCGCCGCGCCCGAGGAGCTCAGCCCGCTGGTGGTGTCGTTCAACGAACTGCTCGCGCGCCTGGCCGGCAGCATCGAGACCCAGAAGCGTTTCATGACCGATGCCGCGCACCAGATGAAGACCCCGCTCGCCGGCCTGCGCACCCAGGCCGAACTGGCGCAACGCGAACGCGACCCGGAGCAACTCAAGCGCTCGCTGCGCCAGATCGGCGAAGCCTCGACCCGCGCCGCTCACCTTATTGATCAGTTGCTCACGCTCGCTCGCGCCGAACACCAGGGCCAGGATCCCGGCGCCTTCGAAGTGATCGACCTCGGCGCTCTGGTGCGCGAACGCATGCACGACTGGGTACCGATGGCGCTGGCCCGCAGCATCGACCTCGGGCTGGAAGCGCCGGACGAGATCGTGCGCATCGTCGGCGGCCCGCTGCAGATCGGAGAACTGCTCAAGAACCTGGTCGACAACGCCCTGCGCTACACCCCACGCGGCGGCACGGTCACGGTGCGGGTCATCGCCGGTGAAGCGGTGGTGCTGGAAGTGGAAGACAGCGGCCCCGGCATCCCCGAAGCCGAACGGGCCCTCGTCTTCGAGCGTTTTTATCGCGTGCTGGGAACCAATGTCGACGGCAGCGGTCTGGGCCTGGCGATCGTGCATGAGATCGTCGAACAACACGAAGCCCGCATCAACCTCGAGTCCAGCCCACACTCGAAAGATCCCTTGCTGCCAGGACTCTTGGTGCGGGTCGAGTTCCGCCATGTTCTCGCCGACGGCGAGCATCAGGGCGAACCCCAGTGGACTTCGGTTTGACCGCCGCGCCGAGCCTCGGCATAATTCGCCTTCTCGATTCCGAACGCTCATCAGCTGATGCGCGGCCGCCAGGCGAAAGGGGTCGTTAGCTCAGTCGGTAGAGCAGCGGACTTTTAATCCGTTGGTCGCAGGTTCGAATCCTGCACGACCCACCAGAGCAACGGAATCGGCGATAGTTTGGGGGTATAGCTCAGTTGGTAGAGCAGCGGACTCTTAATCCGTAGGTCGTAGGTTCGAATCCTACTGCCCCTACCAGAATTCAAGCGGTAAGCAAAAAGGCCTTCTTCGGAAGGCCTTTTTGTTTTGCTGCGTTTTCTCTGCACCGACCGCCCTGTCGCCAACACTCAAGCCGCCGAATCGCTCTGGCCCTCACACCGGCGGCCGCCAGCTATAGCGCAATGCTCAGCATATGCAGGCCGCTCACAACACCGAAGCCGCGGCCCGTTCTATCTGAAGTCTCTGCTCGACTGAGACTAGCGCTCAGCGACCATGCGCCGCCATCAGAGCATTGAGAAAGGCCTGCGCCACCCGCGAAGGCTCGGGCGAGCGGCGCACGATCGCCATAAAGTCGACGTCGTAGCGGCACTCGGCGTGTTCGACCCGCCGCATCCGGCCTGCGCTCACGAAAACTTCGGCGTAATGGTCCGGCAAAAAACCGAGGTAGCAGCCCGACAACACCAGGGTCGCGATCGCCTCCTGGTCAGTGACCGAGGCCTGGCGCCGCAACTGGAAGCGGTGGGTCGCTTCCATGTTGGGGGAATGGAAGGCCAGCCCCACGTAGTCGTAGTCCTGCAGTTCGTCCCAGCCGAGCGCCGAGTGGTCGGCGGCAAACAAGGGGTGCTGAGCCCCGCAGTAGAGGTTCATCCGCTCACCGAAAAGCGCGTGGTACTCCAGGCTGTCCGAACGCCGATGGTCGGGCACGATGCCCACGTTCAAGCGCCCGTCGATCACGGCCGACTCGATGCTGTTCAGGGTACCGACCGTGACGTCGATCTTCACCTCGGGCGCGGCGCGGCGGAAATCGCGCACCGCGCGGCCGAGATGCGCCTGCGGATTGGTGGCGGTCTTGTCGAAGAGGCCCAGCCTCAGGTTGCCCACTAGGTCAGAGTGAAGATTGCTCACGTCGGTGCGGAAACCGTCGATCGCCTCAAGCAACCGCAGCGCCCCTTCATAAACCCGCTGGCCGTCGACGCTCAGGGCAAAACCCGCGCGGCCGCGCCGGCACAAGACCAGCCCCAGCCGGTCTTCCAGATCCTTGAGGTGGCGGCTCACGGTCGAGCGGCCGATATTGAGCTCGAGTTCGGCCGCCGACAGCCCACCGCTTTCGACCACTGCCTTGAAGATCCGCAGCAAACGGACCTCGGTGTCGCCAACTTCGCCCAGCAGGGCTTTTTTCACCATGAAAGTTTCATTCCCATGCCAGTGAGCTGCGAAAGCCCCGGGTTTATTGAAACCAGTGTAAACCCGAGAATCGCCTTCCACCGCCCTCGTGAGACCGCCATGGACGACCGCGCCCCGACCCGCTCCGCCATCACCGCCGCGCAGTTGAACGCCCACTGGATGCCGTTTACCGGCAACCGCCAGTTCAAGCAGGATCCGCGCATCCTGGTCGAGGCCAAAGGCTGTTATTACCGCGACGAGCGCGGCCGCAAGATCTTTGACGGACTCTCCGGCTTATGGAGCTGTGGCCTGGGTCACGGCCGGGCCGAGATCGCCGAAGCCGTCGGGCGCCAGTTGGGCACGCTCGACTATTCGCCCGCCTTCCAGTTCGGCCAGCCGCTTTCGTTCCAGCTTGCCGAACGCATCGTCGCCCATATGCCGGCCGGGCTCGAGCACGTGTTCTTCGTCGGCTCGGGCTCGGAGGCGGCCGACACCTCGCTCAAGATGGCTCGCGCCTACTGGCGGCTCAAGGGCCAGGCCAGCAAGACCCGCTTCATCGGCCGCGCCAAGGGGTATCACGGCGTCAACTTCGGCGGCATCAGCGTCGGCGGCATCGCCGCCAACCGCAAGCTCTTCGGCGAAGGCATCGCCGCCGACCACCTTCCTCATACCCAGCTCGCGGCCAACGCCTTTTCCCGCGGCATGCCCGAGCACGGCGCCCACCTGGCCGACGAACTGATCGACCTGATCACCCTGCACGACGCCAGCACCATCGCCGCCGTGATCGTCGAGCCCTTCTCGGGATCGGCCGGCGTCGTGATCCCGCCAGTCGGTTACCTGAAGCGCCTGCGCGAGATCTGCACCCAGAACAACATCCTGCTGATCTTCGACGAGGTGATCACCGGTTTCGGCCGCGCCGGCGGCTGGACCGGCGCCGAAGTTTTCGGCGTCACCCCCGACCTGCTCAACTTCGCCAAGCAGATCACCAACGGCGCCTTCCCCATGGGCGGCGTGGTGGTCCGCGACGAGATCTATCAGGCCTTCATGGCCGCCGGCGGCCCCGACTACGCGGTCGAGTTTCCGCACGGCTACACCTACTCGGCCCATCCCGGCGCTTGCGCCGCGGGCCTGGCCGCGCTAGCCCTGTTCGAGCAGGAAAACGCGATCGATCAGGTCCGAGCGCTGGCACCGTATTTCGAAGCCGCGGTCCACAGCCTCAAGGGCTCGCCGCACGTCACCGACATCCGCAATTTCGGCCTTGCCGCCGGCCTGACCATCGCCGCGATGCCGGGCGAACCGGCGCGCCGTCCCTTCGAAATCGCGCTGCGCTGCTGGGACCTGGGCTTCTACGTGCGCTTCGGCGGCGACTCGATCCAGCTCGCGCCGCCCTTTGTCGCCACCCGTGCTGAAATCGACAGCCTGATCAACGCGCTGGGCGAGTCGCTCAAAGCCCAGGATTGACACCATGCCCCTCGATCCGAACCTCTCCATGAATACCGTCGGCCACTTCATCGACGGCCAGGCCGTCGCCGACGCGAGCCGCACCCAGCCGGTCTACGACCCGGCCACGGGCGCGGTAAGCAAACATGTCGCGCTCGCCTCGGCGGCCACCACTCAGTCCGCGATCGCCGCGGCGCAGGCCGCTTTCCCCGCCTGGCGCGACACCCCTCCAGCCAAACGCGCGCGGGTGTTGTTCCGCTTCAAGCAGCTGCTCGAGGAAAACGCCGACCGCATCTGCGCGCTGATCACCACCGAACACGGCAAGGTGCTCTCGGACGCGATGGGAGAGCTGCAGCGCGGGATCGAAAACGTCGAATTCGCCTGCTACGCGCCCGAGCTGCTCAAGGGCCAGCACAGCAAAAGCGTCGCCCCCGGGATCGATTCCTGGAGCGAGTTCCAGCCGCTCGGCGTGGTCGCCGGCATCACCCCCTTCAACTTCCCGGTCATGGTGCCGCTGTGGATGTGGCCGCTCGCCGTGGTGTGCGGCAATACCTTCGTGCTCAAGCCCTCGGAGAAAACGCCCTCGTCGACCCTGTTCGTCGCCCAGCTCGCGCTTGAGGCCGGGCTGCCGGCTGGCGTGCTCAACGTGGTCAACGGCGATCGGGTCGCGGTCGACACCCTGCTCGAGAGCCCTGGGGTGCAGGCGGTGAGTTTTGTCGGCTCGACGCCCATCGCCGAAGCCATCTACGCCAAGGGCAGCGCGCACGGCAAACGCGTGCAGGCCTTGGGCGGCGCCAAGAACCACGCGGTGGTGATGCACGACGCCGACCTCGACAATGCGGTTTCGGCGCTGATGGGCGCGGCCTACGGTTCCTGCGGCGAGCGCTGCATGGCGATCCCGGTCGTGGTCGCGGTGGGCGACGAAGTCGGCGACGCACTCGCGGCTCGCCTTGCGACCGCGCTCGCCGCGATGAAAGTTGGCCCCGGCACCGATGCCAGCAACGACATGGGGCCGCTCGTGACCGGCGCGCACCGCGACAAGGTCCAGAGTTACGTCGAGCTTGGCCTGGCCGAAGGCGCAAGCCTGGTGGTCGACGGACGCGGCGTCCAGGTTCCCGGCCACGAGTCGGGCTTCTTCCTCGGCGGCTGCTTGTTCGACCGCGTCAGCCCAACGATGCGTATCTACCAGGAAGAGATCTTCGGCCCGGTGCTCGCGATCGTGCGGGTCGAGTCGCTCGCCGAAGCGATGACCCTGATCGACGCTCACGAATACGGCAACGGCACCTGCATCTTCACCCGCGACGGCGAGGCCGCGCGCCATTTCACCGACCGGATCCAGGTCGGCATGGTCGGCGTCAACGTGCCGCTGCCGGTGCCGGTGGCCTACCAGAGCTTCGGCGGCTGGAAGCGATCCCTCTTCGGCGACCTTGCCGCCTACGGCCCCGACGGCGTGCGCTTTTATACGCGGCGCAAGACCATCACCCAGCGCTGGCCTTCGTCGGCTCTGCGCGAGAAAGCGGTCTTCACCTTCCCCAGTCACGGCTGAGATGGCCGACGCCGCCGCGGTCCTGGAGATCGACCTGGCGGCGATCGCCGCCAACTGGCTCAGCCTGGCGCAACGGGTCGCGCCTGCGACCTGCGCCGCGGTGGTCAAGGCCGACGCTTACGGCCTGGGCGCAGCGCCGGTGGCGCGCGCTCTGTACGCGGCAGGCTGTCGCCAGTTCTTCGTCGCCCTGGTCGACGAGGGCGTCGCCCTGCGGCCGACCCTGGCCGCTGACGCCACCGTTTATGTCCTGCACGGCCCGCTGCCGGGGGCCGAAGCCGATTGCCTCGAGCACCGCCTGGTGCCGGTGCTGAACAGCCTGGACCAGGTCGAACGTTGGCAGGCGCTGGCTCGCGAGCGCGGCGAGAAGCTCGCCGCTGCCCTCCAGTTCGACACCGGCATGGCGCGGCTCGGACTGGCCGAATCCGAGCTGGGCTGGCTGGTGGAGCAGCCGGCTCGGCTCGAGGGCATAGACCTGCGCCTGGGCCTGAGCCACCTGGTCAGCGCCGAAGAATCCGACAACCCGCTCAACCGCGAGCAATGGCAGCGCTTTGCGCAACGGCACGCGCGGCTTGCGCCGTGTGCCGCCAGCCTGGCCAACTCCTCGGGCATCTTCCTCGGCCGAGACTTCCATTTCGACCTGGTCCGCCCCGGCGCTGCGCTCTACGGCATCGCCCCGGTCCGGGGCGCTCCCAACCCGATGCGCGGCGTGATCCGGCTGCAGGCGCGGCTGCTGCAGTGGCGTGAGCTCGGCTGCGGCGAAGGCGTGGGCTACAACCACGCCTGGCGCTCGCCCGGCCCGGCGCGCATCGCCACGGTGTCCATCGGTTACGCGGACGGCTACCTGCGCAGCCTCGGCAACCGTGGCCGGCTGCGGCTCGAGAGCCACGAACTGCCCGTGGTCGGGCGCGTCTCGATGGACACGATCACGGTCGACGCCTCGGCCGTTCCGCCCGCTCTGCTGTTGCCGGGAACTCTGCTCGAGGTGATCGGGGCCGGCCACGACATCAATGCCGTGGCCGCCGAAGCCGGCACCAACGCCTACGAAATCCTCACCCAGCTCGGCCCGCGTTATCAGCGCCTTTACCTGGACGGCCCTCCCCCTCACGGAACTCCCAGCCCATGAAAATCATCGTTCTCGGCAGTGGCGTCATCGGCACCAGCAGCGCCTACTACCTGGCACGCAGCGGCCACGAGGTGACCGTGATCGACCGCCAGCCCGGGCCCGGGCTCGAGACCAGCTACGCCAACGCAGGCCAGGTCTCGCCCGGCTACGCCGCGCCCTGGGCCGCGCCGGGCGTGCCGGTGAAGGCCTTGTCCTGGATGCTCCAGCGCCATGCGCCGCTGGCGATCGGGCTCGACGGCAGCCTGGCCCAGCTGCGCTGGATGCTGCAGATGCTGAGCCACTGCCACCCGACTCGCTACGCGACCAACAAGGCGCGCATGGTACGGCTGGCCGAATACAGCCGCAGCTGTCTGCAGCAGCTGCGCGCCGACACCGGCCTGACCTACGAAGAACGAAGCGGCGGCACGCTCCAGGTTTTTCGCACCCAGGCCCAGCTCGACGGTGTGGCCAAGGACGTCGCCGTGCTCAAGGACGCCGGCGTGACCTACGAAGTGCTGGGACCGGATCAGCTTGCGCGGGCCGAACCCGCGCTCGCCGCTTCCAGCCACCGCCTCACCGGCGGCCTGCGCCTGCCCGGCGACGAGACCGGCGACTGCCACCTGTTCACCGGGCGGCTCGCGCAGATGGCGCAGGCCCTAGGGGTCGATTTCCGCTTCGGCGTCGAACTCGAGCGGATCCAGGTCGCGGGGGGGCGCATCGCCGCGATCCAGGCGGGCGGACGCTCGCTGCAGGCCGACGCCTACGTGGTCGCGCTGGGTTCGTACTCAACCGCGATGCTCGCCGGCCTGGTCAAGCTTCCGGTCTATCCGGTCAAGGGTTATTCGATTACGGTCCCCATCGTCGACGCGACAAAAGCGCCGGTGTCGACCGTGCTCGACGAGACTTACAAAGTGGCGCTCACCCGCTTCGAGCAGCGGATCCGGGTGGGCGGAATGGCCGAACTGCGCGGCTTCGACCTGCAACTGCGCGAGCGTCGCCGCCAGACGCTAGAGCTCTGCCTGGGCGATCTTTTCCCCGGCGCTGGCGACACGGCCCAGGCGAGTTTCTGGACCGGATTGCGGCCGATGACACCCGACGGAACCCCGATCGTGGGCGCCAGCCCGCTCGCCAACCTCTACCTCAATACCGGCCACGGCACGCTGGGCTGGACCATGGCCTGCGGCTCGGCGCGCGTGCTCGCCGACCTGATCTCGGGCCGGTCCCCCGAGATCCGCAGCGACGACCTCGGCGTGGCCCGGTACTCGAGCGTCGCGCCGCACGGAGCCATGCTCGGCTCCAAGCCTGCCGCGGGCTGGAACCGGAGCTGAAGCCCTAGCCTCGCCGGCTCAGTCCGCCGCTGCCAGCGCGAAAGGCTCAACGGCGCGGCGCGGTTCGATCAGTCCGGCCAAGGCCTCGCCCACCAGCAGCAGCACCGGGCCGGCGCCGATCTCGACCGGCAGCAGGGCGGCGTCGACCAGCCTGCCGGTCCAGCGGCGCGAATCGGGACGGGAGACGTTCTCCATCACCACCATTGGCGTCGCCGGCGCCCGCCCTGCCGCCAGCAGTCCGCGGGCGGTGGCACCGATTTTCTGGCCGGCCATGTAGATCGCCAGCGTTCCTTCGTCGCGGCTCGGCCCCTCGGCCCAGCTCGGTTCGGCCAGACCGTCGGCCGCTCGCGACGTCATCAGGGTGAGCGAACGCGACAGGCCGCGCCGGGTGAGCGAGATGCCAAGCTCGGCCGCAGCCGCCATCGCCGCACTGATGCCGGGAACCACCTCGTAGCTGATGCCGGCCTCGCGCAAGGCCGCCGTTTCTTCCTCGAGCCGGGCGAACACCGCCGGGTCGCCACCCTTCAGGCGCACCACGCACCGATGCTGGCGCGCCGCCTCGACCAGGGCGCGATTGATGAAACCCTGCTCGGTCGACACCCGCCCGGCGCGTTTCCCCACCGGGATCAACCTGGCGCCGGTTGCCAGCGCGAGCATGTCCTCACCCACCAGGGCGTCGTGCAGAACCACCTCGGCCGCGGCCAGGGCACGCACCGCCTTGACCGTCAGCAGATCGGGGTCGCCCGGCCCGGCGCCGACGAAGACCACGTGCGGTTTCATGCCGCCACCGCGCCGCGGATCATGCCGGCCGCCACGGTCTGGTGGCGGCTGGCGTCGATCAGCACCAAGGCTCCGCTCGCACGGATGAAATCGTAAGCATCGAAAGCGAGTGGCTGCTGGACCTCGAGCGCGACCCGGGCGATCGCGTTGGTCGACAGGGTCTGGCCCGCCTCGCCCGGTCGCCACGCGGCCGATTCGAGGTCGAGCACC
Source organism: Pseudomonadota bacterium (assembly GCA_023443095.1). Classification (GTDB taxonomy): domain Bacteria; phylum Pseudomonadota; class Gammaproteobacteria; order Burkholderiales; family Burkholderiaceae_F; genus JAEZVV01. Next base: position 25,203 of record JAEZVV010000015.1, on the reverse strand, counting down.
GATTCGATCCGCTTGACGCGCGCGGCAATCAGCCGGGTGCCGTGGCGCAACCAGAGCTTGCGTTGCGGCGCCAGCGGTTCGCCGTCGAGCCAGGCGAGGTCGGCCCACAACTCGCGCGCGAGCTGCGGCGGATCCTCGGCGCTCACCAGCCAGTCGCCGCGCGAGATATCGAGCTCGCGGTCTAGCCGCAGCACCACCGCCTGCCCCGCTCCCGCGCCTCCGCTCTCGCCCGAAGGAAGCAGAACTGCACTCACGGTTGCCGACTCGCCGCCGGGCAGGACCCTCACGCGGTCGCCTGGACTCACGCTGCCGGCGGCGATGCGGCCGGCGTAACCGCGGGCGCCGCCGGCCGCAGGGGCGTAGCCGCGGACGATCCACTGCACCGCCAGCCGCAGCGGTGCGACTGAGCGAGACTCGTCGTCAAGTTCGTCGGGAACACCCTCCAGCCATTCGAGCAAAGTCGGTCCCGCGTACCAGGGCGTGTTTTCGCTGCGGACCACCACGTTGTCGCCCGCCAGCGCCGACAGCGGGATCGGCGTGAAACTCTCGATGCCGAGCCGCTCGGCAAGCTCGCCGTAGGCCTGCACGATCCGGTCGTAGCGGGAGCGGTCATAAGCCAGCGCGTCCATCTTGTTGACCGCCACCACCAGGTGGCGGATTCCGAGCAGGCGGGCGAGCGCGCTGTGGCGCCGGGTCTGCGCCAGCAGGCGGCCGTCGGCCACCCGAGTGGCGTCGACCAGGATCACGGCCGCGTCGGCCGTGCTCGCGCCGGTGACCATGTTGCGGGTGTATTGCTCGTGGCCCGGGGTGTCGGCGATGATGAACTTGCGCCGCGCGGTGGCGAAGTAGCGGTAGGCGACGTCGATCGTGATGCCTTGTTCGCGCTCGGCCTCGAGCCCGTCGGTGAGCAGGGACAGATCGAGCGCCTGCGAGTTGACCGCCCGCCGGCTGCCCGCCCGCTCGATCGCCGCCAGCTGGTCCGACAAGATGCTCTTGCAGTCGTACAGCAGCCGCCCGATCAAGGTGCTTTTGCCGTCGTCGACGCTGCCCGCCGTGATGAAGCGCAACACGCCACGGTCGCCCAGGCTGTCGGCTTCGATTCTCAAATCTGCGTTCATCTCCGCTCTCCACGGCCGGCGCTCGCGCCGACCTCCTTGTCTTTCAGCGCGCTGCGGCGCGCCGGCCCGATCCGTTTTCAGAAGTACCCCTCGCGCTTGCGTCGCTCCATCGAGGCTTCCGAGCTCAAGTCGTCCATGCGTGTGGCGCCGCGTTCGGTCTGTTCGGCCGCCGCGGTCTCGCGGATGATGTGTTCGACATCGCTCGCCCGGCTTTCGACCGGGCAGGTGCAGCTGATGTCGCCCACGGTGCGGAACCGGACCCGGGCCTCTTCCACCGTTTCCCCTGCGCGCGGCGGGGTGATGGCGGTGACCGGAACCAGCAGGCCACGCCGCCGCACTACCTCGCGCGGATGCGAGAAATACAGGCTGGGCAGCGGCAGCGATTCGCGGGCGATGTATTGCCAGACGTCGATTTCGGTCCAGTTGCTGATCGGAAACACGCGCAGGTGTTCGCCGGGATGCACGCTGGCGTTGTAGAGGTCCCACAGCTCGGGCCGCTGGTTCTTCGGGTCCCACTGGCCGAAGGCGTCGCGGAACGAAAACACCCGTTCCTTGGCGCGCGCTTTTTCTTCGTCGCGGCGGGCGCCGCCGATCAGGGCGTCGAAGCCGAACTCCGCTACCGCTTCGAGCAGGGTGACCGACTGCGCAGCATTGCGCGATTCGTTCTCGTTCCGCAGCCGGACCGTGCCGCGGATCATCGAATCCTCGACCGAACGGACGATCAAGGTCTCTCCCAGTCGCGCCGCGGTCTCGTCGCGAAAGGCAATCACTTCCGGAAAGTTGTGGCCGGTATCGACATGCAGCAGGGGGAAAGGTAGGCGGCCGGGGCGGAAGGCCTTTTCCGCCAGGCGCAGCACGACGCAGCTGTCCTTGCCGCCGGAGAAAAGCAGAGCCGGCCGCGCGCACTGCGCCGCCACCTCGCGCAAGATGGTGATCGCCTCGGCTTCTAGCCAGTCGAGGTGGTCGAGGCGGCGGGCGAGTACAAGGCTGGGTTTCATGATCGGCGTCCTGATTCGGTGACAGGCGCGACGGCGGCCGGATGCAGCCCGCATTCCTTGTGCTGGCCGTCTTCCCACCACCAGCGGCCGGCACGGATGTCTTCATGCGCACGAACGGCGCGGGTGCAGGGCTCGCAACCGATGGACGGATAACCGCGGCCGTGCAAGGCGTTGACGGGGATACCGCGCCGCTCGACGCAGGCCCACACCGCCGCGTCGGGCCAGTCGGCGAGCGGGTTGAACTTGGGCAGACCGTGGCGGCTGTCGAATTCCTCGAAGCGCAAGCCCGCGCGGCCGGCGTCCTGGACCCGGCGCTGGCCGGTGATCCAGGCGTCGCGGCCTTCGAGCGCGCGCGCCAGCGGCTCGACTTTGCGCATGGCGCAGCAGGCGCGGCGCAGATCGGTGCTGTCGTAAAACGCGTTGCAACCGTGGCGCACCACGTAGTCGGAAACGGCGTCGGCACGCGGGCGGAACACCTCGATCCCGCCGTAACGCTGCCCGGCCAGAGCGAGCAGATCCAGCGTTTCAGCGTGCAGGCGGCCGGTGTCGATCACGAAGGCCCCGATCGGAACCTCAGCGCGGCGGATCGCGTCGAGCACCAGCATGTCTTCCGCCGACAGGCTCGAGGCGAGCGCGACGCGCGGATGGGCCGCGGCGATGTCAACGAGGCGCTGCCGCAGTTCGGATTCGAGGCGGTCGAGCCGGGCCGGATCGAACGCCGGATCGGCCTGCCACAGGGCGCTCATGCCGCGACTCCGGTCGCGGCCCTAGGCCCGCGGCGGAAGGCCGGCAGCGGTTGGTCGACCGAGCCCTGGTAGGCGTCCGAATACCGCGACAAGGCGGCCACGGCGGCTTCCGGATCCTGGTCGGCGCGCAAGGCGAACTGGCTGAAGCCGACCCGCCGCAACAGGAAAAGCTGGTCGATCAGAACGTCGCCGATCGCCCTCAGCTCGCCCGTGTAGCCGAGCCGGGTGCGCAGCCCGTGGGCCAGCGTGTAGCCGCGGCCGTCGGTGAACTTGGGAAACTCGATCCCGATCAGGGCCAGGCCGTCGAGCCGGCCGGCCAGGGCGTCGAGTTGGTCGTGCGGCGCCAGCCACACCGAGCGAGAAGGCGAAGGCGCGGCGGCCAGCCAGGTTTCGAGCGGCAGCAGGACCGCAAGCCCGGCCGGCGCGGCCCCGGCCTCGCGTTCGACGGACCAGGTATCGCTCAGCCATAAGCCGTTGGTCGCAAGCAGGCGCGGGGTCATGCCGGCACCTCGTCGGCCCGGGCCGCCAGAACCGGCTCGGCCCGGTCGCGGTAGAGCCTGAGCCTGAAAGGCTCGAGCCCGACCCGGGCCACGGTGTCGACGAAACGTTCGCTCTCGTCGCGCAGCTCGATGTAGGTGGCGATCAGCCGTGTGATCACCTCGGGCATCTCGGCCGCGGCAAACGAGGGACCGACGATCCGGCCGACCGCGACGCGTCCATGGCCGGCAGCCGAGCCGTCGGCGCCACCGAGCGAGACCTGGTACCACTCGGAACCGTCCTTGTCGACACCCAGGATGCCGATATGGCCGACGTGATGATGGCCGCAGGAGTTGATGCAGCCCGAGATGTTGAGGTCGATCTCGCCGATGTCGTGCAGGTAGTCCAGATTGTCGAAACGCTCCTGGATCGCCTGGGCGATCGGGATCGACTTGGCGTTGGCCAGGGCGCAGAAATCGCCGCCGGGGCAGGCGATGATGTCGGTGAGCAGGCCGATGTTGGGAGTGGCCAGGCCGGCGGCCTTCGCCGCTTGCCACAGGGCTGGCAGTTGATCGACGCGCACGTCGGGCAGGATCAGGTTCTGCTCGTGCGACAGACGCACCTCGCCGAAGCCGTAAACCTCGGCCCAGTCCGCCACGGCCTCGAGCTGCCCGGCGCTGACATCGCCCGGCGCCCCGCCCGTGGGTTTGGCCGAAAGCACGACCGCGCGGTAGCCCGGCACGCGGTGGGAGCGCACATTGCGGACCAGCCAGCGAGCCAGCGCCGACCCGGCGCCCGGCGCCGGGTCGGTGTCGGCCAGGTCTTCGTAAGCGGGCAGGGGGAAGTGGCCCAACATGCGATCGAGCTCGGCCTGGGTCAGGCGCGCCGGGCCGCCTTCGGCCAGGGCGAACTCGGCCTCGACCTGGCGCGCGAACTCCTCGATCCCGAGCGCCTTGACCAGGATCTTGATGCGCGCCTTGTAAAGATTGTCGCGGCGGCCGTGGCGGTTGTAGACCCGCAGGATCGCTTCGACGTAAGCCAGGATGTCCTGCCACGGCAGGCTTTCGCGCAGCACCTGCCCCACCATCGGGGTGCGGCCCATGCCGCCGCCGACTAGGACGCGGAACCCGATCGCCCCGCCGGCATCACACACAAGCTGCAGGCCAATGTCGTGGAAGGCGAGCGCGGCCCGGTCCTCAAGCGCGCCGCTGATGGCGATCTTGAACTTGCGCGGCAGGAAGTTGAACTCGGGATGGAAAGTCGACCACTGCCGCAGGATCTCGGCGAAGGCGCGCGGGTCGACGATCTCGTCGGGGGCGATGCCGGCGAACTCGTCGCTCGTGATGTTGCGCACGCAATTGCCGCTGGTCTGGATCGCGTGCATCTCGACTCCAGCAAGTTGCTCCAGGATGTCGGGCGTCTCTTCGAGCTTGATCCAGTTGAACTGCAGGTTCTGGCGCGTGGTGATGTGGACATAGCCGCGGTCGTGCTCGCGGGCGATCCGGGCCAACGCCCGCAGCTGCTCGGCCGACAGCAGGCCGTAAGGCACCGCCACCCTCAGCATCGGCGCGTGGCGCTGAATGTAGAGCCCGTTGCGCAGGCGCAGCTGGCGGAACTCGTCTTCGCCCAGCTGCCCGGCCAGGTAGCGGCGGGTCTGGTCGCGGTATTCGGCCACGCGCTCGAATACAAGACGGCGGTCGATCGAGTCGTAGCGGTACATAACAGCGGCAGGGTCGAAACGGAAGGCGAAGTCTGGCGGGGCAACGCCCGGCCACCAAGCAAGAAAAGATCAGATCGATAGCAGCAAAGCGCATAAGCCCGGCCGATATTCCGGCGGCCGCTATCGATTGCGATATTTCGTCGTTCACAGCGGGGGCGGCGCCGAAAACAATGGTGGCCGGCTCAACTCTCCGCCCCTTTCCATGTCCAGCCATCGCTCCGCCCGCCGCCGCACCCTGGGTCAGATCGCCGCCTTGAGCGCGGCCGCCTGGGCAGCCCCGCTCCTGGCTCAAGCCCCGGCGATCAGCCTGCTCAACGTCTCTTACGATCCGACGCGGGAGCTGTATCAAGACCTCAACAAACATTTTTCCGCCGCCTGGCAGGCCAAGACCGGCCAGGCGGTGGCGATCAAGCAGTCGCACGGCGGCTCGGGCAAGCAGGCACGCTCGGTGATCGACGGGCTGGAAGCCGATGTCGTGACGCTGGCGCTCGCCTACGACATCGACGAAATCGCGGCCAAGACCAAACTTCTGCCGCCCGACTGGCAGAAGCGCCTGCCGCGCAACAGCTCGCCCTACACCTCGACCATCGTGTTCCTGGTACGCAAGGGCAATCCCAAAGCGATCCGCGACTGGAACGACCTGGTTCGCCCCGACGTGAAGGTGATCACCCCCAACCCCAAGACCTCGGGCGGGGCGCGCTGGAACTACCTGGCCGCCTGGGCCTACGGACTCCAGAAGAACCAGGGCGACGAGGCGCGTGCACGCGAGTTCGTGGCCCAGCTCTACAAAAATGTCCCGGTGCTTGATACCGGCGCGCGCGGCTCGACCACCACCTTCACCGAACGCGGTATCGGCGATGTCCTGATCGCGTGGGAAAACGAAGCTCTGCTCGCCTTGCGCGAACTCGGCCCCGACAAGTTCGAGGTGGTCGCACCTTCGCTGTCGATCCTGGCCGAGCCGCCCGTGGCCATCGTCGACCGCAATGCCGACAAACACGGCACCCGGGCCACCGCGCAGGCCTACCTCGACTTCCTCTACACCCCGGCCGCGCAGGACGTTATCGCCCGCCACCACTACCGGCCGGTCGACCCGGCCGTGGCGGCCCGGCACGCGAGCCGCTTCCCCAAGATCGAACTCGTCACCATCGACCAGGTCTTTGGCGGCTGGAGCCGGGCCCAGCCGAAACACTTCGGCGACGGCGGTGTATTCGATTCGATCGCGCAAGGAAAATGATGGACACCGAACTTCTCCCCCGAGACCGCCTCGGCCCGGCGCGCGCCGCGATCAGCGCCATGCTCGCGCCGCATCAACTCGTCACCGGCGAAAACGGCGCGGCTCTCGCCTGCTTCCATTCGCTCGCGCTCACCAGCGTGTTCCAGCCGATCGTGGTCGCGCAGGACAAGCGCCGCGTGGCCAGCGAAGCCTATGTTCGGGTGGCGAGCGCGAGCCGCCCGGCGCTTTCGCCCTGGAACCTGTTTGCCAACGCGGCCGACCCGGCCGACGTGGTCAGACTCGATCGTTTGTGCCGGGCCTTGCACGTGGCCAACTTCGCCGCCGGCTTCGCCCGCGGCGAAAAGCTCTTCCTAAACGTCCACCCGGCGCTGCCCGAGGTGGTCAAGGCCGATTTCGGCCTGAGCTTTCGCCGCATCATCGCCCTGCTCGGCGAGCGCCCCGAGCGGGTCGTTCTGGAACTGCGTTTCGATCCGGCCGAACCCGTGGCCCTGGTGCGCGACGTGATCCGCGGCTTTCGCTCGCGCGGCTTCGGCGTCGCGCTCGACCTGGGGCTGGGGCCGACCCGCACGACCCTGGCCGCCGTCGCGGCGCTCGACATCCTGCCCGACTACTTCAAGTTCACTCCGAGCAGCGAAATCGACTTCGCCAGCACGGCCCTGAGGCGTTGGCAGGACGAAGGCGTCAAACTGATCGGGACCCGGCTGGGCGACGCCGGCGGCGTGGCGATGGCGATGGCAGTGAACGCTGACTTGCTGCAAGGCTACGCGCTGGCTCGGGCCGATGCGCCATAGACCGGAATCCGATAAGCAAATCACCATTCCCTGTTTAGACCCGTCCCCCGGAACGCTTAAACTCGCTCCTCTTTTGATGGCATACGGCCACGCGATGGCGCCAACGGCCGCAAACGCAGTTCCATGATCGAGTTGCAAGGCATTACCCAGGAGTTCTCCACTCCTGGCGGGGGTCGGGTCGAAGCTGTCAAGGACGTTTCGCTATCCATCCAGGCCGGAGAGATCTTCGGCATCATCGGACGCAGCGGCGCTGGCAAGAGCACCCTGGTACGAACCCTTAACCTGCTGACGCGCCCTACCCGTGGCCGGGTCTTCGTGGCCGGGCAGGAGCTGACCGCGCTCGCGCCGGACGCGCTGCGCGCCGCACGGCGCGAGATCGGCATGATCTTCCAGCACTTCAACCTGCTGTCCTCGCGCTCGGTGTTCGACAACGTCGCCCTGCCGCTCGAGCTGGTGGGAACGCCGAAAGAGACCATCCGCAGCACGGTCGAGCCGCTGCTGGACCTGGTGGGCCTGTCGGCCCACCGCGACAAATACCCCAACCAGCTCTCGGGCGGACAGAAGCAGCGCGTGGGCATCGCCCGCGCCCTGGCCAACCAGCCCAAGGTGCTGCTGTCGGACGAAGCCACCTCGGCGCTCGACCCAGAGACCACGCGCTCGACGCTCGAACTGCTCAAGCGCATCAATGCCGAGCTCGGCCTGACGGTGGTCCTGATCACCCACGAAATGCAGGTGGTCAAGCAGATCTGCGACCGGGTCGCGGTGATGGACGCCGGCCGCATCATCGAATCCGGCCCCGTGCTCGAAGTCTTCCGCCAGCCGCAGCAGCTGATCACCCGTTCGATGATCGGCGACGTGATCGCGCACGAGCTGCCCTCGAGCGTGGTCGAACGCGTGCGCGCCCGCGTCGAGGGCCGCGACGGCAACGCCCGCCCCGACCACCTGCTGCGCCTGGCTTTCGTCGGCGAAGGAGTCGACCGTCCGATCCTGTCGGAAACGGTGCGGCGCTTCGGCATCGATTTCAACATCCTGCACGGCCAGGTCGACGAGGTTCAGGGGCAAGCCTTCGGCTCGCTCACCATCCTGGCCCAGGCCGACAACGAGGCGCTCGCCGGCGCGCTGGCCTATCTGCGCAATAACGGCGTGACCGTCGAGGAGCTCAACCATGTCCTCTGAACTCCTGGCCATGCTGGCCGACTCCTTCCTCGAGACCCTGCTGATGGTCGCGGTGAGCGGCGGCATCGGCGCCCTCTTCGGCATCCCGCTGGGGATCGCGCTGCACCTGACCACGCCGCAAGGCATCCTGCCGCACCCGGTGTTCAACCGGGTGCTGGGGGTGGTCATCAACGCCGTTCGTTCCGTGCCTTTCATCATCCTGCTGGTGGCGGTGATTCCTTTCACCCGCCTGATCGCGGGTTCGTCGATCGGCACTGCGGCGGCGATTGTTCCGCTCACCATCGCTGCCGCTCCCTTTATCGCTCGCCTGGTCGAGACCGCCCTGCGCGAAGTCGATCGCGGCCTGGTCGAAGCCGCGCAGGCGATGGGTGCGACCCATGCCCAGATCGTCACCAAGGTCCTGCTGCCCGAAGCCCTGCCCGGCATCGTCGCCGGGCTGACGATTTCGCTGGTGAGCCTGGTCGGTTATTCGGCGATGGCCGGCGCGATCGGCGGCGGCGGCCTGGGCGACATGGGCATCCGCTACGGCTACCAGCGCTTCATGCCGGAAGTGATGCTGATGGTCGTGCTCGTCCTGATCGTATTTGTCCAGGCGGTCCAGAGCCTGGGCGACGCCGTCGTGCGACGCATGTCGCATCGCTGACTTTTTTCCCGCTTTCTCGTAGGAGTTCTTGCATGCAACGTCGTACCCTGCTTGGCGCCTTCGCCGCCGCTTCGTTCTCCACCGTTTTGGCTCTGCCGGCTCTGGCGCAGGACAAGCCGATCAAGATGGGCGTCACCGCCGGTCCCCACGCCCAGGTGATGGAAGTGGTGAAGAAAATCGCGGAACGCGACGGCCTGAAGATCCAGGTGATCGAGTTCAGCGACTTCGTCCAGCCCAACGCTGCACTCGCCGCCGGCGACCTCGACGCCAACAGCTACCAGCACCTGCCTTACCTGGAAGCGCAGAACAAGGACCGCGGCTACAAGCTGGCCTCGGTGGCGCAGACCATCACCTTCCCGCTCACCTTCTACTCGCGCAAGCTGAAGTCGTTTGCCGAACTCAAGAACGGCGCCCGCATCGGCATCCCGAACGATCCGACCAACGGCGGCCGCGCCCTGCTGCTGCTGCAGTCGCAAGGCGTGATCAAGCTGAAGGCCGACGCCGGGCTTAAAGCCACCCCGCTCGACATCGCCGACAACCCCAAGAAGATCAAGCTGGTCGAACTCGATGCCGCCCAACTCGTGCGCTCGCTCGCCGACCTCGACGCTGCCGCGATCAACGGCAGCTACGCCAGCCCCGCCGGCCTCGACCCGGTGCGCGACGGCATCGCCACCGAAAGCGCCAAGGGCCCCTACGCCAACATCATCGCGGTGCGCGAGGCCGACAAGGGCAAACCCTGGGTCGCCAAGCTGGTCAAGGCCTACCAAAGCGACGAGGTCAAGAAGTTCGTCCAGACCCAGTTCAAGGGCGGCATGATCACCGCCTGGTAAGCCGTCGCTCTGGACTACCATGAATGCCAGCACGTGGTGCTGGCATTTTCTTTTGGGGAGGCCCGGGGCAGAGCCCGAGCGCACAACGCATCATGACTTTCCTGAATTCCATCGCCCGCCGCATCGCCGCCGCACCCGCCGAAGCCGCGCTGGCCCTGGTCGTGTTGTCGATCGGCGGCGCGCTTCTGTTCCAACACATCGGCGGGTATTCGCCCTGCGCGCTGTGCATCATCCAGCGCCTGGCGATGACCACCGTCGCCCTGCTCCTGGTGGCAGCGCGGCTGGGCAGCGCCCCGCTGTGGCGCGGCGGTCTGGCGGTAACGGCCGGTGTGGTCGCCCTGGGGGCAACGATGGCCGGCCTCTACCAGGCGTATCTGAACATCGTCCCGGGCATGAGCTGCTCGGCGCGGCTGATGCTCACGATCAACGAGCTGCCGCTGGCCCAGCTGCTGCCCGACGTGTATTACGCCAGCGGCGACTGCGTCTTGTTCAACCCCACTCTGTTCGAGTTGGCCATGCCTTACGCAGCGGTCGCAGTCGACGCCATGCTGGTCGTGCTCGCTGGCCTGGCGCTGCGCCAGGCCAGCGCCCGCCGCCGAGCGCAGATCTGAACGATCAGTCGAGCGTGCGGCGGTAGAAGCGCACTGCCACCACCATCACCACCAGCAGGAACAGCAGCATCGGCCACAGGCTGGGCCAGAGTTCGGCCCAGCCGTTGCCCTTCAGCAGAATGCCGCGCACCACCCGGTTGAAATACGTGAGCGGCAGCACGTTGCCGATGACCTGCGCCCAGCCCGGCATGCCCTGGAAAGGGAACATGAAACCCGAAAGCAGGATGTTGGGCAGGAAGTAGAAAATCGTGAACTGCATCGCCTGCAGCTGGTTGGCGGCAAGCGATGACATGGTGATGCCTACGCTCAGGTTGCAGGCGATGAAAAGCAGCGCCGCCAGGTAAAGCGTGGCGAGGTTGCCCTGGAACGGCACGTCGAACACCAGCCGCGCCGCAAGCAGGATGATGCTGGCCTGGACCAGGCCGATCACGATGTAGGGGACGATCTTGCCGGTCATCACTTCGAGCGGAGTGACCGGCATCGCCAGCAGGTTCTCCATCGTGCCGCGTTCGCGTTCGCGGGTGATCGCCAACGCCGTCATCATCACCAGGGTCATGGTGAGGATCACCCCCATCAGACCGGGAACGATGTTGTACTGGGTGATCGCCTCGGGGTTGTAGAGGCGGTGGATCTGGATCTCGAACGGGGCGGGCGTGGCCGCGAGGTCGGCGAGCGACCCCTGGAGATCCTTCGCCAGCGCCGCGCGGCCGATGCCGTCGAGCGCGGCGAGCGCGCTGCCGGCAGCCATCGGATCGGCAGCATCGGCCTCGACCAGAAGCGCCGGCCGTTCGCCGCGCGCAAGGCGGCGCGAGAAGTCGGGCGGGATGTTGATTACGAAGCTCACTTCCCCCTCGGCCAGCGCCTGTGCCGCTGCCGCTTCGTCTATGGGTTCGGGCAGGGCCCGGAAATAGCTCGAGCTCTGCAGCCCGGCGATGAAGCTGCGGCTGAACTCGCTGTGGTCGGCGCTGACAATGGCGGTGGGCAGGTGGCGCGGATCGGTGTTGATCGCGTAGCCGAACAGGGTGAGCTGGATGATGGGGATGCCGACGATCATGGCAAAGGTGACGCGGTCGCGCCGCAGCTGCAGGAACTCCTTTTGCAGCATGGCCCACCAGCGCGACCACGAAAAATCGAGCATCCTCACGGCGCCGCTCCCCAGTTGTCGGTCGCGCGCTCGATCAGGTGGATGAAGACGTCTTCAAGGCTGGTCGCCACCGGCGCGAAACGAAAGCCCTCGGCCGCGCTCAATCGAGCCAGGGTGGCCGCGAGCAGATCGCCGTCTTCGCCGGCGACGTGCAGGGTCTCGCCAAACGCCGCCACGTTGATCACCCCCGGCGCCGCCGCCAGGCGAGTGGCGAGGCTCGCCAGATCGTCCCCGCGCACTTCGAACGTGGCCAAGCCCTGCGCCGCTATCACTTCCGCCGCCGTTCCCTGCGCCAGCAGGCGGCCGTAGGCAATGTAGGCAAGCTTGTGGCAGCGCTCGGCCTCGTCCATGTAATGCGTACTCACCAGCACCGAGACCCCGGTCGCAGCCAGCCGGTGCAGCTCTTCCCAGAATTCGCGCCGCGCCTTGGGGTCGACCCCGGCAGTGGGTTCGTCGAGCAGCAGCAGCCGCGGCTGGTGCAACATGCAGGCGGCCAGCGCCAGCCTCTGCTTCCAGCCGCCCGACAGCGTTCCCGTCAGCTGGCCGGCGCGAGAACTCAGGCCCAGTCCCTCGAGCGCGCGGTCGACCGCGGTCTTGCGCTCGGGCATGTGATACATGCGGGCAGTGAAATCGAGGTTCTCGCGGATCGTCAGGTCGTCCCAGAACGAGAAGCGCTGGGTCATGTAGCCGACTTCCCGCTTGATGCGGTCGGCGTCGCTGCGGATGTCGTAACCGAGGCAGGTGCCGCTGCCGGAGTCGGGCGTGAGCAGGCCACACATCAGCCGGATCGAGGTGGTCTTGCCGCTGCCGTTGGGGCCCAGAAAGCCGAAGATCTCGCCGCGTTCGACCCGCAGCGACAAGTCCTTGACGACGTGTTTGTCGCCGAAGTTCTTGTTGAGGCCCTGGACGTCGATCACCGCCGCGTTCATCGCCGCCTCAGTTCGGCTGCAGGGCCACGCTGACCGGCTGGCCGGGATGCAGGCGGGTCGCCTGCTCGGGCGCGGGCCGGGCCTCGACCATGAAGACGAGCTTGGCGCGGGTCTCGTTGCTGTAGATCACCGGTGGCGTGTATTCGGCCACTGGCGAGATGAAGCTCAAGGTGGCCGCCACCGGCGCGCCGCAGCCGTCGCAGCTGACCGCGAGCGCCTGCCCCACGCGCAACTCGCCCAGGCGGGTCTCCGGCACGAAGAAACGCAGCTTGATCTCGCCCGGCGGCAGCAGCTTGACCACGGGTTTCCCGGCCGCGACCCATTCGCCCGGTCGGAACAAGGTGTCGACCACGCGCGCGGCCTGCGGCGCGGTCGGCTGCGCCTGGCCGAAGCGCCACAGCGCCTGCTCCAGCGCCGCGCGGGCGACTTCCACCTGGGCGGCTTGCGCCTTGATCTGGTCGCTCCGTGCCGGCAGACGGGCGACGGCTAGCTCGGCCTCGAACTGCTTGACGCGGGACGCGGTGACGCTGGCGAGCGCGCGGTCCTCGTCGTAGAGCTGGCGCGAAATCGCTCCGGTATCGACCTGCTGCTGGTCGCGCGCGAAGCGGATCGCCGCCTGCTCGGCATCGGCCTTGGCCTGGTTGAGCTGGGCGATCACCACGTCGACTTCGCGCGGGCGCTTGCCTTTTTGCAGATCGGCCAGGCGCGCCGACGCACTGGCGAGTTCCTCTTCGGCCGCTCGCCGCGCGGCGGCAACCTCGACGCCATCGAGCCGGAACAGCGGCGCCTGCGGTTTGACCTCGTCGCCGCGGGCGACCAGCAGCTGGTCGAGCTGGCCGGCGACGGCGCTGGCGACGTAGACGAAGTCGCCCTCGACATAACCCTGGAAGTCGGCGCCCGGACGGTCGCTGCAGGCGGTCAGCAGGCCGACCAGACTCAGCGTGACGTAACGCAGCAGGAGCTTCATGACGGCCTCGGTTCAGCGCGGTTGAGGAGGTGGAGGAGCGAGGCCGCCGCCCAGCACCGCCAGCGCGTGGGCCCGCAACTGCGCGGGGCCGATGCGGGCGGCGCCGGGCAGGTGGCGCCACAAGGACTGGGTCGCCAGCGGGAACATGGCAAGGCCCATGATCGAAATAAAGGCCAGCGCGGGCTCGACCCCGGCGCCCACCTCGCCGCGGACGCGCGCCTCAGCGATGCGGGCGGCCAGATCGGCGATCGCCTTGCGCGGCAGGTGGCGCAACATGCGTTCGCGCAGCAAACCGCCGTCGCTGACGATCTCTCGGATCCAGATCGAAGGCACCCAGGGCATCTGGGCCACGCCGTCGAAGATGCGGTCGACGATGCTCGCAACCCGCAGTCCCGCCGGAACCTCGGCCACCGGATCGGAGAAGACCTGCCGTATGAAACGCGCGAGGCGCTCTTCGATCACGGCGTCGATCAAGGCGTCGCGGCTGCCGAAGTAGTAATGGACCATCGCCGGCGTGAGGCCGGCCGAGCGCGCGATGGCGCTGGTCGAACTGGCGGCTACGCCGAGTTCGGCAAAACGGGCCACCGCCGCGTCGAGCAGGGCTTCGCGCGCATTGTGAGCGTCGGCCAGCAGCGGCCGGCCGCGCTGGCGAGCAGCGGGACGTCGGGTGACGGGCATGGGCTCAATTTAAACGTGCGATTAATTACTGGCAAGCCGGCGGCGCGGCCCGCAACGCCGTCCAAGCCGCCCAAGCACCCAACTGAGCCAAAGTGATAAGCACTGCAGAAATCGGTATTTCCGTTCGAAGGCCGGCGTCCCTACCCTGTCTGCTCCCGCCCTTGGCGCAATCGGATTGGACGACGATGTTTCCCCGCACTTCCCGCTTCCTGCTGGCGCTCGCCGCGAGCCTGACCCTAGCCGCCCCCGCCGCCCACGCGCAAACCCTGCTCAACGTCAGCTACGACGTGATGCGCGATTTCTACAAGGACATCAACCCGGCCTTTGCCAAGCGCTACAAGGAGCAGACCGGGCGCGACCTGACGATCCAGATGTCGCACGGCGGCTCGAGCAAGCAGGCGCGCTCAGTGGTCGACGGCCTGGCCGCCGATGTCATCACCATGAACCAGAGCAATGACATCGACATCCTGGCCAGCCGCGGCCAGCTGATCCCGGCCGACTGGGCCAAGCGGCTTCCCGGCAACAGCGCCCCTTTCACCTCCGCCACCGTGTTCATCGTGCGCAAGGGCAACCCCAAGGCCATCAAGGACTGGGGCGACCTCGTCCGCGGCGATATCAAGGTGATCATTCCCAACCCCAAGACCTCGGGCAACGGCCGCTACACCTATCTCAACGGCTGGGCCTGGGCCTTGAAGCAGCCCGGCGGTAACGAGGCCGCCGCCCGCAGCTACGTGAGCAAGCTGTTTGCCAACGTTCCCGTGCTCGACGCCGGCGGACGGGCCGCGACCAGCACCTTCATCCAGCGCAACATCGGCGACGTGCTGGTGACCTTCGAAAACGAAGCCGATCTGATCGCCAAGGAGTTCGGCCGCGGCAACTTCGAGGTGGTCTACCCCTCGCTGTCGGTGCTGGTCGAGCCGCCAGTGGCGATCGTCGACAAGGTGGTCGACAAAAAAGGCACGCGCGCCGCGGCCCAGGCCTACCTCGACTTCCTCTACTCGCGCGAAGGCCAGGAAATCGCCGCCAAGAACTACCTGCGCCCGCGCGACCCCAAGGTGCTCGCGCAATACCAGTCGCAGTTTCCGCCCCTGAAGTTCTTCACCATCGACGAAGTTTTCGGCGGCTGGCAGTCCGCGCAAAAGACTCATTTCGACGACGGCGGTCTTTACGACAAGCTGGTGGGCGCGGCGAAGTGATACGCGTCTCGATGCCATGAGCGCTCTCGCCCTGCCTTTGCCGCGACCAAGCCGCCGCAGCCCGGTTCTGCCGGGCTTCGGCCTGTCGCTCGGCTACACCCTGGTCTATCTGAGTCTGATCGTCTTGATCCCGCTCGCCGCCCTGGTGCTCAAGACCAGTTCGCTGAGCTTGACGCAGTTCGTCGAGATCACCACCGCGCCACGAGTGCTGGCTTCGTACCGGCTCACCTTCGGCGCCTCGCTGATCGCGGCCTTGTTCAACGTTTTTGCCGGCCTCTTGATCGCCTGGGTGTTGGTGCGCTACGACTTTCCCGGCCGGCGCTTCTTCGACGCCATCGTCGACCTGCCGTTCGCGCTTCCCACCGCCGTCGCCGGCATCGCTCTCACCGCGCTTTACGCCAACAACGGCTGGATCGGTTCGATCCTCGAGCCGCTCGGCATCAAGGTCGCCTTCACGCCGCTGGGCATCGTCGTGGCGCTGATCTTCATCGGCCTGCCCTTCGTGGTGCGCACGGTGCAGCCGGTGCTGCAGGAGCTCGAGCGCGAACTTGAGGAAGCGGCCTCCTGCCTCGGCGCCTCGCGCTGGCAGACCTTCCGCTTCGTGATCCTGCCCGCGATCCTGCCCGCCCTGCTGACCGGTTTCGCCCTGGCGCTGGCGCGAGCGATCGGCGAATACGGCTCGGTCATTTTCATCGCCGGCAACATGCCCATGGTCTCCGAGATCACCCCACTCATCATCATCACCAAGCTCGAGCAATACGACTACACGGGCGCGACCGCGATCGCCTGCATGATGCTGATCGTCAGCTTCCTGATGCTGTTTGCCATCAACCTGCTGCAAGCCTGGAGCGAGCGGCGCAGCGGACAGGGAGTTTGAGATGAGTTCGACTTCCGCATCCCGCCGCACCACCACCGAAAGCCCGGTGGTTCGGCGTGCCCTGATCGCCACTGCCCTGTTGCTGCTCACCCTGCTGGTGCTGTTGCCGCTGGTCACCGTGTTTTTCGAGGCGCTGCGCAAGGGCTTAGAGGCCTACGGTCAGGCGGTGCTCGAACCCGACGCCCTGGCATCGATCCGCCTGACCCTGCTGGTGGCGGCGATCGCCGTGCCGTTCAACGTGGTTTTCGGCGTCGCTGCCGCCTGGGCGATCGCCAAGTTCGACTTTCGCGGCAAGCGGTTGCTCACCACCCTGATCGACCTGCCCTTTTCGATCTCGCCGGTGGTGGTGGGTCTGATCTACGTCCTGGTCTTCGGCGCCCAGGGCTGGTTCGGACCTTGGCTGTCCGACCACGGCATCAAGATCATTTTCGCCGTGCCCGGCATCGTGCTCGCCACCGTGTTCGTGACCTTTCCCTTCGTCGCCCGCGAACTGATACCGCTGATGCAGTCGCAAGGGCGCGACCAGGAAGAAGCCGCGATCACGCTCGGCGCCTCGGGCTGGCAGACCTTCTGGCGGGTGACCCTGCCCATCATCAAGTGGGGCCTGATCTACGGCGTGATCCTGTGCAACGCGCGCGCGATGGGCGAGTTCGGCGCGGTATCGGTGGTGAGCGGCCATATCCGCGGGCTCACCAACACCATGCCCTTGCACGTCGAGATCCTCTACAACGAATACAACTTCGTCGGCGCGTTTGCGGTCGCCTCCCTGCTCGCACTGCTGGCTCTGGTGACACTCGCGATCAAGACCTGGGTCGAACTGCGCGCCGAAGCCGCGCAGGCCGCGACTGCCACCAACCCGGCCCTCGCCCCCGAAAGACCTTACCTGCCGGAGAGCGGCTCCCCCGCCACCGCCTGAGAAATCGACCATGAGCATCGAAGTCCGCCACATCGGCAAACGTTTCGGCCAGTTCGTCGCCCTCCAAGACATCAATCTCGAAGTGCCGACCGGCGAACTGGTCGCCCTGCTCGGCCCCTCGGGCTGCGGCAAGACCACGCTGCTGCGGATCATCGCCGGCCTCGAGAGCGCCGACCAGGGCGAAGTCCTGTTCCACGGCGCCGACACCACCGATCTTTCCGCGCGCGAGCGCCAGGTCGGTTTCGTCTTCCAGCACTACGCCTTGTTCCGCCACATGACGGTGTTCGACAACGTCGCTTTCGGCCTGCGCGTCAAGCCGCGCAAAACTCGGCCGAGCGAAAACGCGATCGCGGCGAAGGTGCACCAGCTCCTCCAACTGGTCCAGCTCGACTGGCTCGCCGACCGCTACCCGGCGCAACTCTCGGGCGGGCAGCGCCAGCGCATCGCCCTGGCGCGGGCGCTCGCGGTCGAACCCAAGGTCCTGCTGCTCGACGAACCTTTCGGCGCCCTGGATGCTCAAGTGCGCAAGGAACTGCGCCGCTGGCTGCGCCGCCTGCACGACGAGCTGCATGTCACCAGCGTGTTCGTCACCCACGACCAGGAAGAAGCGCTCGAAGTGGCCGACCGCGTGGTCCTGATGAACCGCGGCAAGATCGAGCAGGTGGGTTCGCCCGACGAGGTCTACAGCCACCCTGCGAACGCTTTCGTCTACGGCTTTCTCGGCAGCGCCAACCGCTTCCACGGCCACGCCGCGGGCGGAAGCTTCCGCGGCGACGGCCTGCATACACCCCTGTCCAACCGCGAGCAGACCGGGGCCGCCGTCGCCTACGCTCGCCCGCACGAGCTCGACCTGGCGCCCTGGTCGCCGGACGACTCCGGGATGGAAGCCCGAGTGGCGCGGCGCTACGTGCGCGGCGCCCAGGTGCTGGTCGAACTCGAACGCGAAAGCAACCACGAACTGATCGAAGTCGAGCTGCCGCGCGAACGTTACGACGCGCTCGCTCTCACCTCCGGCAGCCGGGTCCTGGTCCAGCCGCGCCGCCTGCGGGTGTTCGCCGCCGAGGCGGCAGCGGAGGCCAGGTGAAACTCGCCGCGGTCGACCATCAACAGGGCCAGGCTTCCAGCGACACCATCCTCGAGTTGGCGCGCACCCGCCAAGAGCAGGCGGCCGGGGCTTACGCCGGCGCGCTCACGCCCAGCGAAGCCTGGACGCTTTTTTCGCGCGGAGCCGCCAGCCTGGTCGACGTCCGCACGGCCGCCGAGCTTTGCTACGTCGGGCGGGTCCCGGGCGTTCAACACGTCGAGTGGCGCGGCGCCGACCGGCCTGCCGTGACGGACTTCCTGGCCGAGCTCAAAGAACAGGCCGCGCCGGGCGACACCCTGATGCTTTTGTGCCGCAGCGCAGTGCGCTCTCACCACGCCGCGGCGGCGGCCACGGCCGCGGGCTGGCGCCAGGTATTCAACGTGCTCGAAGGTTTCGAAGGCCGGCGCAATCCGCTTCAGCAGCGCGGTGCCATCGACGGCTGGCGCCATCGCGGCCTGCCGTGGATCCAGGACTGAGATGAACTTCCAGCAACTGCGGATCATCCGCGAGACCGCACGCCGCAACTGCAACCTGACCGAGGTCGCCAATGCCCTCTACACCTCGCAGTCGGGCGTGAGCAAACACATCAAGGACCTGGAAGACGAACTCGGGGTCGACCTGTTCGTGCGCAGGGGCAAGCGGCTGCTCGGCATGACTGAACCCGGCAAGGAGCTGGTGCCCATCGTCGAGCGGATCCTGGCCGACGTCAAAGGCATCCGGCATCTGGGCGAACACTTCGCCCGCCGCGACAGCGGCGAACTGGTGATCGCCACCACCCACACCCAGGCGCGTTATGCGCTGCCGCCCGCGGTGGCCGCGTTCAAGCTCGCCTTTCCCAAGGTCCACCTGGTCCTGCACCAGGCGAGTCCGCCCGAGATCGTCGCCATGCTGCAGAACGGCGAGGCCGACATCGGCATCGCCACCGAAGCGCTAGCCGACCACGAAGACATCGCCGCCTTCGCCTTCTACCAATGGCATCACGGCGTGCTTCTGCCGCGCGAGCACCCGCTCACCCGTGCGCCCTTGACGCTCGCTGCACTGGCGGCCTGGCCCATCGTCACCTACCACCACGGTTTTGCCGGCCGGGCCCGCATCGACGCCAGCTTCGCGGCTGCCGGCCTCAGCCCCGACATCGTCCTGTCGGCGCTCGACAGCGACGTGATCAAGACCTATGTCGAGCTCGGGCTGGGCGTGGGTATCGTGGCCCCCGTGGCATGGGCGCCAGCGCGCGACACCGGCCTCGCCTTCCTCGACGGCGCCCACCTGTTCCCGGTCAACACCACCTACATCGGTGTGCGCCGCGGGCATTTCCTGCGCGACTTCGGCTACCGTTTTATCGAGCGCTGCGCGCCCGAGCTCGCCGAGACCGAGCTGCGCAGCCGCGTCAGCGCCGGCGGGCGGGACGAGTAGCGCTGCCCCTCAAGGAGTCGGCCCCAGTTCTGCCGGGGCCGGCGGCGAACAAGCAGCCTTCTTAGCGCTTCGTTCCCGGCAGGACCTGCACTGCCATCGCCAGGCGGTAAGCGACCTCGAGCTGATCGCCGACCTTGATCTGCGCCGCCAGACCGGGCTCCTGCAGCTTCAGACTGACGATGCGCCCGGCCGGGCCCTGCACCGTGATCCGGTTCTTGGCCGCATCGACGGCGGTGACGTTGGCCGTGATCATGTCTTCGGTCATGCCGGCACCCGCGATCACCGCGCCTTTTTGCGCGACCTGGCCGCCGCTCTGCGCCTGCACATTGCTGCGGATCGGCGTACCGCCGCGCTTGATCGCGGTCGCCACAGCCAGGTTGTAGGTGATGCGCAAGGTATCGCCCGCCTTCACCTGGGCCAGGTTCTTCACCTTGTCGCTCACGTGGATCACGGTCGGCCCGCTCGGGGTTTCGATGGTGACGAGGCGATTGGGAGCGTCGACCGCAAGAATCTTGGTATCGATCTGCTCGGCATCGGCATCGGCCGTGATCGGCATCGTCTGGGGCTGCGCCACAGCGTAAGGAACGGTGCCGGACAGCGCGAGCAAGGCGAGGGCAAGAAGAGGTCTTTTCATTCGGAGCTCCTGCGTGCACAAGCACGTGCGCGGCACATGCCGCGCACGCACTGTATCGGCGCCGCGCCGCACGGAGCGTTGCCCCCGCCTCAAAGCGGGCCGACGGGCCTCAGGCGCTGGGGCCGACGTATTCGAACTCGCGCAGCCATTTGGTAGCCACCCATTTCTCCCCCGCCAGAACCGGCGCACCGCCGTGCAGCGAACGGGCATCGAGCGCGCCGTCGGTCGCGGTGTAGGCGAAATACAGGGCCGACCCGCGCTGCGGCATCACCTCCAGGCCGAGCTGAGGGAACACGGTGGCGCCGCCCGCCGCACAGTCATTCAGGTACATCACCAGGGTGGCAACGCGTTGCCCGCCCATGGCCAGGACCTTGTCGCTGCCGGGCTGAGCAGGATCGAAATAATCGAAATGCGGCCGGTATTCGGCACCGGGCCGGTAGTGCAGGACCTGGATCGGCTCGCCGTGGACAACCGGAAAGTCGAGCAAGGTCGAGATGCGCTGCTCGATGCGGCGGATCAACCCGTTTTCGCCGCGGCGGAAATGGGCACCCAGGCTGGTGCGGTGCGGGTGGATGTCGTAAGCGCCGGTGGCGGCGTTGACCACGCTCGATCGTTCGAGTTTGCCGCGCGACTGTTCGATCAATTCGTCGCACTCCGACGCCGACAGCAGGTTCCCGAACAGGACCACCCTCGGCGATTTCAGGGCAAACCGAACCTCGATCTCGCGACCGTCGACCGCAATGCGGTTGGGTGTGGTTGCGCCGCCGGCTGCCGTCAGGGCTTGCGGCAAAGCGTCGTCGTTGGCCACGACCGAAGGATCGACGATGCGCAGATCGCTCGCCGCCACCGGGGGCGGCCCGATCCGGTTCCAGGCGCAGACCACCGCTTCCTCAGCGTAGCTGCGCTGGTAGCCGGCGCCGATCAGAGCGTCGAGGGCGGCCGCACGCGAAGTGCCGCGGGCGATGGTTTCACGGAACCAGTCGCGCAAAGCCGGTGGAAGGCGGTCGAACTGCATGAGCAGGTAGCGAATACGGTGAACTTGGCCGTCAAGTGTAGACAAGCGACAAGCTCGGTATGCTGCCACGCGTCACCGACGGAGAAAGCCATGTCAGCCCCCCTCCCCCCCCTGAAAGATCCCGGACTGTTGGCCACCCGGGCCTTCATCGACGGCGAGTTCCGTCCGGCAGCCAGCGGCGCGATCTTTCCCGTCGTCGATCCGGCCAGCGGCCAGCACCTGGCCGACGTCGCCAATAGCGACGAGGCCGATGCCCAGGCCGCGATAGCCGCGGCCGAACGCGCCTTGCCCGGCTGGCGCACCAAGCTCGCCAAAGAGCGATCGGCCGTCCTGCGGCGCTGGTTCGATCTGATCCTGGCGGCGCAGGACGATCTGGCCCAGCTGATGACGGCCGAGCAGGGCAAGCCGCTCGCCGAGGCGCGAGGCGAGATCGCCTACGGCGCGAGTTTCATCGAGTGGTTTGCCGAAGAAGCCAAACGCGTCTATGGCGACACCATTCCCGCGACCCAGCCCGATCGGCGCATCCTCGTGCTCAAGGAGGCGGTGGGGGTGTGCGCCGCGATCACGCCGTGGAACTTCCCCAACGCGATGATCACGCGCAAGGTCGCTCCGGCCCTGGCGGCCGGCTGCACCGTCGTGATCAAGCCGGCCGAACAGACGCCGCTGTCGGCGCTGGCGCTGGCCGAGCTGGCACGCCGCGCCGGTTTTCCGCCCGGTGTGATCAACATCGTTCCGGCCGACGCGGCCCGGTCGATCGCGGTCAGCCGGGTCCTGTGTGCTTCTCCCGTCGTGAAGAAGCTCTCTTTCACCGGTTCGACCGAGGTCGGCCGCATCCTGATGCAGCAATGTGCGCCGACGCTCAAGAAGCTGTCGATGGAACTGGGCGGCAACGCGCCTTTCATCGTTTTCGACGATGCCGATCTCGACGCCGCCGTCGAGGGCGCTCTTGCGTCCAAGTACCGCAACGCCGGCCAGACCTGCGTCTGCACCAACCGCTTCTACGCCCACGAATCGGTCTACGAGACCTTCGTGCAGAAACTCGCGGCGCGCGCCGCTTCGATCAAGGTCGGCAACGGCCTGCTCCCCGGCGTGCAGCAGGGCCCTCTGATCGACGCCGCCGCGCTGGCCAAGGTCGAATCGCATGTCGCCGACGCCGTCGCCCACGGCGCCCGGGTCCTGACCGGTGGCACCCGGCACGCGCTTGGCCGCAGCTTCTACCCGCCGACGGTGCTGGCCGACGTCAGCGCCGAGATGCGCGTGGCACGGGAGGAGACTTTCGGCCCGGTGGCGCCGGTGTTCCGCTTCCGCACCGAAGCCGAGGTCCTGGCGGCGGCCAACGCGACCGAGTTCGGCCTGGCAGCGTATTTCTACTCGCGCGACCTTGGCCGCGTGGTGCGGGTGTCCGAACAGCTCGAATACGGCATGGTCGGGGTCAATACCGGCATCCTCTCGACCGAAGTCGCGCCCTTCGGCGGCGTCAAGCAATCGGGCTTCGGCCGCGAAGGGTCGAAATACGGCATCGACGACTTTCTGACCCTCAAATACGTCTGCCTCGCCGGCCTCAGCTGAGGGCCGCCGGAGCGTCGCCGCTGGCGGCCGGTGCGGTCGCGGGCGGCGGCGCCTCGGCGCCGACCACCCGCACCGGGATCGGCTGGCTCACGTCGAGGTGGACGTCGCGCTGCGGGAACGCGATCACCAGCCCGGCCGCGTTGAAGGCCGAATCGATCATGGCGCGCAGGTCGCTCGCCACCAGCCGTCCGGTGGAGTGGGCTAGGTCGAGCCAGTAATGCAGGGTGAAGTCGAGCGAGTCGGCGCCGAAGTTGACAAACAGTACCTCGGGCGCCGGCGTGCGCAGGACCTGGCCGTGGCGATCAGCGACGTCGCGCAGGATCTCCATCACCTGCCGCACGGGCGAACCGTAAGCGACACCGACCGTGATCGAATACCGCACCTGCTTGCTGGTATAGGTCCAGTTGGTGACGTTCTGCTCGATGAAGGTCGAGTTCGGGATCAGGGTCTCGATGCCGTCGGTGTCGACGATGGTGGTCGAACGCAGATCGATGCTGGTGACCGTGCCGGCCTTGTCGCCGACGATGATGTAGTCGCCCAGGCGAAACGGGCGCTCGCCCAGGACCATCAGGCCGCTGATCAGGTTCTTGATCAGATTCTGGGTGCCGAAGCCAAAGCCGATCGCAATCGCCCCGCCCAGGAAGGCGAACACGGTGAGGGGGATCTTGACCACTACCAGCGCCGTGATCACCAGCAGCACCAGAGCCAGCCAGCGCATCCAGCGCGAAAACAGCTTGGCGTAGTTGGGGTCGGCCTTGAACCGGCTCACCGCGACTCGCGTGCCCAGCGCCAGGACCAGCTTCACCAGGTAATAACCAACCACCAGTATGAAGATCGCCGCCAGCACCTTGCCCACAGTGATCGAGCGGGTGCCGCTGATCTTCTGCCCGTCGACCTCGATCGTGTCTTCGATCGCCAGCAGTTCGGCACTCAGCAGGCTCTGGGCGCCGTTCTGCAGCCAGGCGGCGCTGTCGCTGACGCGGTCGGCCAGCGTGATCGTCGGGCGCGCTCCCTCGATGTCTTCGGCATAGCGGGCATTGAGGGCGGCGGCGGTTTCGACCGCGGCCGCGCTGTGGTCGAGGTCCTCGAGCAGGGTGACGTAGCTGCCTCGCAGCGCCGTCAGATAGGCCTTGTCGTCGGCGCCGAGGTCGACGCTCTTGAGGCGCTGGTCGACCTCGTCGAGGCGGCGCTTCACCTCGTCGCGCTGCTGCGAGTAGTACTCGCGCGCAATCGTGATGCCGTTGTTGATCTGCTTGAGCAGGGCGCGCGCCTTGAGCAAGGCGCCCGCGCTGCGGTCCTGGGCGAGCGCGTAACGCGCCTCCCAGATGGCTCGGCGCAGCTGCAGCAGATCCTTTTCCTGGTTGCTGAGATCGACTCTCTGTCCGGCGGTGTTGACCTCGACCTGGCGCAGATCCACCTGGCGTTCCGCCGCGCGGATGCGCGCCGCGGCGTCGGTAGCCGACTCGCCCTTGAGTGGCTGGCTGCGGGTCCGCTCGAGGGCGGCGCGCGCCCGCTCCAGCGCCCGCCCTTTGTCGGCCGCGGCGGCGAGGAAGCGTTTTTCGCTGCGATCCAACTCGGCGTCTTGTTCGTCGAGTTGGGAGCGGATCGCCTTGAGGTCGGCTTCGTCGAAGCGAACGGCGCCGACCGCGGCCTCGAAGCGGCGGCTGGCCAGTTCGGCCTGCAGCTTGGCCGCGGCCAGATTGAGGTCGATCACCTTGAGTTCGGCGTCGGTGCGGCCCGCCGTCGCCTGCACCGCCCGCAGCCTCAGGCTGGCGAGCTGCCGCTGCCAGCCCAGGCGCGCCGCGTCCGGTCCTTCGCCGGCCAACTCGAGCCGCTCCTGCGCCTGCCGCAGCGCCACTTCGGCCGCCTTGATCTGATCGACCGCACGGTTGGCGAGTTCGAGCGCGGTCTTGCGCTGAAGCTCGAGCGCTTTGATGCGCTGGACGGCTCCGAGCTGCTCGGCGCGCAGGTTGTCGATGAAACGGATCGAATACGGCGGCGGCTCCTCGAGTCCGCTCCAGGTCGAGAGCCGCTCCTGCAACTCGTCGCGAGAACGGCTCAGCACATCGAGCCGGCGCAGGAACTCGAGGTTCTGGTTGACCGCGTTGGCGGTGAACTGGACGACCGACAGCCGCGCCGCCAGTTGCGCCTCGGGTGTCCCCGGCGGCGCGCCCTGGCTCAGGCCGCCCGGCGCTTCGAGCTGGGCGATTTCGGCGGCCAGAGCGGCGGCGCGCTCCCGCAGGCGCCGGTCGGCGCTGGCCGGATCGGGCGCCGGGCTAGCCTGCTGCGCCGGCTTGCCGGTCTGGGGTTTGAGGCCAGGCAAGCCGGGCAGTTGAGCCGGCGCATCGACGGCGGCGACCGTCAGCAAGCCGCACAACAGCCAGGCCGCACGCCGCGCCAGACAGCCGAACGAGGGGAAGCGAAACATGGGATCGATGTT
>JAEZVV010000012.1 GCA_023443095.1 Pseudomonadota bacterium | reverse complement strand
GAGCGTGAGGCCGCGGGTGATCGCCGCGATTTCGGCAACGCAGGTGCTGAGGTCTTCGATCGCCTTGTCGAGATTGGCGAGCGGCGCTTCGACATCGAGCTCGTAGCGGGTATCGAGCAGGTCGCCCAGCGACTCTTCGGGCAGGTGGCGCAGGATGCCGACCAGGGCGGCGGCAAGGTCCTCGTTGTCGCTGTCGAGCAGGCCCTGCCAGCGCTGGGCGGCGTCGAGGAAACCGAGCGCAAACGGTTCGAGCGCCGCCACTCCGGCCACGCCGCCGAGCGGCCGGCCGCGTTCGTCTTCGAGTTCGAACACCACCGGGTCGATCGGGTTGCGGGCCTCGAGCATGGCGTCGAGGTCGCGGTAGCGGCGCAGCACCAGGTCGGGCAGGTCGGCGAGGGGGCTGCGGTCGTCGGGCACGGCCCCAGGCCGGCCTTCGGCGTCGAACACCAGCGGCAGCCAGTCGCCGAACGGCGGCTCGACCGGCATCAGCAGCAGGGCGGTCAGAAAGCCGTCGAGGGTGGCGGCGTCCATCGGCTCGAACGGTTCGGGCACGGACGCAAGCATTTCGTCGAGTTCGGCCAGCTCGACCGGCGACATGGGGCGGGTGGGGCGTGCGGAGTTCATGGCCGCCATTGTCGGCGTTTTGCTGCGGCCACGCACACCGGCACTGCCCCTAACGCCGCTCGAAGCGGTAGAGCGCCAGCGTGGCGCGCAGCGCCGGCGCAAAGCGCACCGGCTGCCCGCCCGCCAGCACCACCCGGTCGGTCACCCTCAGTCCCACGCGGGCGGCCAGGATCTCGAAGTCCTTGAGCGTGCACAGGTGGATGTTGGGGGTGTCGTACCACTGGTAGGGAATGTCGGGCGTAACCGGCATCCGGCCCGCGAGCAGCGCCAGGGGGTGCTTCCAGTAGCCGAAGTTGGGAAAGCTGACGATGCCCTGGCGCGCCACCCGCGCCATCTCGGTCAGGATCGACTCGGCGTCGAGCATCGCCTGCAGGGTCTGGCTGAGCACGACGGTGTCGAACATGTCGTCACGGAACAGGCGCAGCCCGGCGTCGAGGTTCTGCTGCACCACGTTGACGCCCGCCGCCACGCATTGCGCGACCTGGGTGTCGTCGAACTCGACGCCGTAGCCGTGGCAGCGCTTGGCGTCGCGCAGGTGGGCGAGCAGGGCGCCGTCGCCGCAGCCGAGGTCGAGCACGCGGGATTCCGGCGCGATCCAGTCCGAGATGTATCGAAGGTCGGCGCGCAAGGCGGCCGGATGGACCAGCGCGCTCATGCCCCGATCTCCTTGGCGATGTTGTTGAAGTAGTTGCGCACCACCGCGTGGTAGCGCGGATCCTCGAGCAGGAAGGCGTCGTGCCCGTGCGGTGCGTCGATCTCGGCGTAAGCGAGGTCGCGGCCGTTGGCCATCAGCGCTTCGACGATCTCGCGGCTGCGGGTGGGGTCGAAGCGCCAGTCGGTCGTGAAGCTCGCCAGCAGGAACTTGGCGGTGGCGGGGGCGAGCGCGGCGGCCAGGTCGCCGCCGTGCGAGCGCGCCGGGTCGAAGTAGTCGAGCGCGCGCGTGATCAGCAGGTAGGTGTTGGCGTCGAAGTAGCCGCTGAACTTGTCGCCCTGGTAGCGCAGGTAGCTCTCGACCTCGAACTCGACCTCGTAGTTGAAGCCCCAGTCCTCGTGGCCTTCGGAGCCGCGGCGAGCGCGGCCGAACTTTCTCGCCATGTCCTCGCCCGACAGGTAGGTGATGTGGCCGATCATGCGCGCCACCGTCAGGCCGCGCTTGGGCACCACGCCGTGGGCATAGAAGTCGCCGTCGTGGAAATCGGGGTCGGTGCGGATCGCGGTGCGCGCCACTTCGTTGAACGCGATGTTCTGCGCGCTGAGCTTGGGCGCGCTGGCGATCACCACGCAATGCGCGAGCCGCTCGGGGTAGCGGATGCTCCAGGCGAGCGCCTGCATGCCGCCAAGCGATCCCCCCATCACGGCGGCGAAGCGGTCAATGCCGAGCGCGTCGGCCACCCGCGCCTGGGCGTCGACCCAGTCTTCGACCGTCACCAGCGGGAAACGCGCGCCCCAGGGGGCGCCGGTGGCGGGATCGATCGACATCGGCCCGGTCGAGCCGAAACACGAACCCAGGTTGTTGATGCCGATGACGAAGAAGCGGTTGGTGTCGACCGGCTTGCCCGGCCCGATCATGTTGTCCCACCAGCCCACGTCGCCGGTCTCGGCGTCGACCCCGGCCACGTGGTGCGAGGCGTTAAGCGCGTGGCAGACCAGCACGGCGTTGTCCTTGGCGGCGTTGAGCTCGCCATAGGTCTCGATCTTCAACTCGTAGGGACCGAAGGCGCTGCCAGCGGCCAGCGGCAGCGGCGCGTCAAAGCGCAGCAACTGCGGCGAGACGATCCCGATGGAACCCGGCTTGAAATTCATGGCATCCCGACAACAAAAAACCCGACACGGCGGCGCCGGGTCGGGTTGCATGGCCGTGGACGAACCACGGGACCCTTTAGCGGCATTTTGGGGATAACCCCGCGCCCGCAAGCTGGTCGGCAAATCGGCGCTTAAGGCCACAAGGTAGCCGCCCGCGGGGCGGGCTGTCAAACCGCGGCCGGGCGTTCGTTCGAGCGGTCGATCAGGCGGCGCACCTCGGCCGCGTCCCAGGTCCGCATCACGCGGCCGGCGAAACGGCGCGAGTCGGCGACCGACAATTCCATGATGCGTTCCTTGACCGCGGGGATCTGCGCCGGGTTCATCGAGAAATGCCGCAGACCCATGCCCAGCAGCAGCGGCGTCACCGACAGCTCGCCCGCGAGTTCGCCGCACACCGCCACCGGCACGTGGGCCCGCGTGCCCGACTTGATGGTGTTGTTGATCAGCCGCAGCACCGCCGGGTGGAGGTGGTCGTAGAGGTGGGCGACGCTGCTGTCGGCGCGGTCGATCGCGAGCGTGTATTGGATCAGGTCGTTGGTGCCGATCGACAGGAACTTGAGCCGCTTGACGAAAGCCGGCAAGGAGAGCGCCGCCGCCGGCACTTCGATCATGCCGCCGACCTGGACCCGGGCGTCGTATTTGAGCTTGCGCTCCTTGAGTTCGGTCCTGGCGCGGACGATCAGGCCCAGGGTCTGTTCGATCTCGTGCACATGGGCCAGCATCGGGATCAGGATCTTGACGCTGCCCACGCTCGAGGCGCGCAGGATCGCCCGCAGCTGGGTCAGGAAGAGCTCGGGGTATTGCAGGCAATAGCGGATCGCACGCAGGCCGAGCGCCGGGTTCGATTCGGCGCTTGGTTCGCCGGCGTCGATGCCGAGGCTGGCGCGCGCCTCGCGCGTGAGCAACTTGTCGGCGCCGATGTCGAGCGTGCGGATCACCACCGGCTTGCCCTTCATGGCGCGGGCGACGCGGGCGTAGGCCTCGAACTGCTCATCTTCGCTGGGCAGGTCGTCGCGGTTCATGAACAGGAACTCGGAGCGGAACAGGCCGATGCCGTCGGCGCCGGCCTCGAGCGCGTCGCGCGCATCTTCGGGCATCTCGATGTTGGCGAGCAGGTCGATCGCGACGCCGTCGGTGGTGCGGCCGATCTTGCCCTTCAGCTTCCTGAGCCGGGTGCGGATCTCGGCCTGGATGCGCAGGCGGCGGCGGAACGACACCAGTTCATCGGCGCCGGGGTGGACAACCAGCGCACCGGCGTCGGCGTCGATCACCACCTCGTCGCCTTCGCTCACGCCGTCGCGCACGCCGGCCACGCCGACCAGCGCCGGCAGACCGAGAGAGCGCGCCAGGATCGCGGTGTGCGAGGTCGGGCCGCCGAGTTCGGTGATCAGGCCGGCGAGCAGGATGTCCGGGCGGTCCTTCAGGTGCAGGATGTCGGCCGGCGCCAGCTCGTGCGCGATCAGCACCAGCTTCTCGCCTTCGTTGCGCCCCTTCGGCACCAGGTGCGCCGCCGGACGCGCGCCGGCCAGGCGCCGCAACACGCGTTCGACCACCTGCCGGATGTCGGTCGAACGCTCGCGCAGATAGTCGTCGTCGATCGCCTCGAACGCGCGGCAGACCTCTTCGAGCTGGATCGTGAGCGCCCATTCGGCGTTGATCAGGCGGTTGCGGATCAGCTCGCGCGGGCCTTGCGCCAGGGTTTCGTCATCGAGGATCAGGCGGTGCAGCTCGAGGAAGGCGGCGACCTCGCCCGGCGCATCGGCGCCGATGCCGGCCGCCAGCGATTCGAGCTCCTCCCGCACTTCGGAAAACGCGGTGGTCAGGCGGGCGGTTTCGTGCGGCACGTCGCTCCGCTCGATGCGGTATTGGCGGACATCGAGTTCAGAAGGTGCCAGCAGGTGGGCCCGCCCGATCGCGATCCCGCGCGACACCACGATCCCCGTCAGCACCCGTCTTGCCGCCTCGCTCATCCGCCCTCTCCCGACTATTCGGCTTCGCCGAAGCCCGAATCGATCAACTGCCCCAGCGCTGTCAGCGCATCGGCTTCGTCCGCGCCGTCGGCGTCGATGGTGACCACCGATCCGCAACTGGCCGCCAACATCATGACGCCCATGATCGACTTGGCGTTGACACGCCGGGGCCCTTTGGCGATGTGAATTTCGGAAGTGAAGCGGCTGGCAACCTGGGTCACCTGCGCAGACGGCCGCGCGTGCAAACCGAGCTTATTGCTGATGGTGAAGTCTTTGCTGATCATTGCCTTGAGGTCGGTAACCCTGATGCTGGACCGGAGTGGCCAGCACTTGAACGATGCCCTGGTGCCCGCCTGCCACGGCCTTGGCCTCGACCTCGGACAGCTTGCCGCCGCGGTAACACAGCGCCCGCAGCAGCATCGGCAGGTTGACGCCGGCCACCACCGCGGTCCGGCCGCCGTCGGCAAGCTGCTGCGCCACGTTGCCCGGCGTGGCGCCGAAAGCGTCGGTGAGAACCAGCGTGCCGCCGTCGCCCGCCGCTTCGCTCACCAGGGCACGCGCTTGCTCGAGCGTTGCCGCCGGGGCGGCATCGGGCAACACGTCGAGCACGCGCAAACGCTCGTAGGCGCCCGCGTCGCAGCTGTAGACATGTTTCGCACAGTCGCGCAGCGCGGAGGCGAACGGAGCATGGGCGATGATGACGATGCCTATCACGGAGCGACAGCGCCGCAGGGCGCGCAGTTGGGGAAGAGAAAGATTAGCAGGCGGAGCGGCCCGCGACGCGCGTTATAGTGGCCCGCACCCTACCGCGGCCAGCGCCGGCTGGCTCCTCCTGCCCCGTTTCCGCCATGACCTCTGATTCCCGCCACATCAACGCGGCCCCGTTCGACTTTGCCATCGTCGGTGCCGGCATCGTCGGCGCGACCATCGCCTACCAGCTCGCTCCCCACGCCCGCGTCCTCATCCTCGAAGCCGAAACCGCGCCGGGCTACCACACCACCGGCCGGGCGGCCGCGCTCTACGAACCCAGTTACGGCCCGACGGCCGTGCGCGCCCTTACCCGCGCCAGCCGCAACTTCTTCGACGCGCCGCCCGCCGGCTTTGCGAGCAACCCGCTGCTCACGCCGCGCGGCTGCCTGTTCGTCGGCCCGGCCGAACTCGAGGCCGAGGCCCGCGAACTGCTCACCACGTTGGCTGCCGAAGGCGGCGCGGTGCGCCGGGTCGAACCCGCGGAAGCGCTCGCCATGGTGCCGGTCCTGCGCCCCGAAGCCAGCGCCGTCGCCGTGTTTGACGCCAACGCTTTCGACATCGACGTCGACGGCCTGCTCCAGGGTTTCCTGCGCGGCGCGCGCGAAGCCGGCGCCGAACTCGAAACCCGGGCCCGGGTGGCGCGGCTCGAACGCGAGGACTCCGGCTGGCAGATAAGCACCGAAGACGGCCGCCGCTTTGCGGCCCGGGTGGTGGTCGACGCCGCTGGCGCCTGGGCCGATCCGGTGGCCGAACTCGCGGGCGCCGCGCCGCTCGACATCGAACCGCGCCGCCGCAGCGCCTTCCTTTTCCGTCCGCCCGAAGGCATGGACGTGCGCGCCTGGCCGGCGGTGATCGCGGTCGACGAATCCTGGTATTTCAAGCCCGACGCCGGCCAGCTGCTGGGCACGCCCGCCAACGCCGACCCGGTGCCGCCGCACGACGTGGTCCCCGAAGAACTCGACGTCGCCACCGGCATCTATCGCATCGAATCGGCGACCACACTCGAGATCCGCCGCCCTACCCACACCTGGGCCGGGTTGCGCAGCTTTGCCCCGGACGGCGAACCCATGCTCGGCTACGACCCCGTCGTCCCCGGCTTTTTCTGGGCCGCCGGCCTGGGCGGCTACGGCGTGCAGAGCTCGCCCGCGGTCGGCATGTTGTGCGCCGCGCTGCTGCGTCGAACGCCGCTGCCCGAGGCTCTGGTAGCCGCCGGCGTCGACCCCGCCGCACTCTCGCCCGGGCGCAGCGCCGGCTGAACCCGCCGTGCTGCATCCTGGCGCAGCTACAGATGAGCAAAAAACTCGGGGCGTTCGGCCCAGCGGTCATGCAGGCCGTCGACGTAAATAATCGGCAGCTTGGAGAGCTCCTCTTCCGACACTCCCTCCAGGCAGCCCAGGTTCACGCCGACCATCTTCCCTATCGGCGTGTCATTGCCGATGCCGAAACTGCGAACGCCGCAGACCTGGCAGAAGAAGTGCTGGTTCTTCTGCGAGTTGAAGCGGTACTCGGTAAGCAGCTCAGCACCAGCCAGCAGGCGGAACCCGTCGGCCTTTGCCACCGCGGGCCAGAAGCGGCTCCTTCTGCAGATGCTGCAGTTGCACCTGTACGTATTCTGGGTCAAGTCGAGATCGGCTTCGAACCGGACCGCGCCGCAATGGCAACTGCCGGTGTAAGTCTTGAGCATGGGAGCCTCCGCGAGATGGCGGCAATGTAGAGCAGGGTGGCGTAGCCAGGCGCCTGAACTAAGCCGACCGACCGGAATCGACCCCACGGGCAGTCGCTCCCACCACCCTGCGGCTCTCCACTTGGCAAGGCCGGCACGCAAACGGGCATGAAAAAAGGGGCGCCGCCCTGCGGCGACGCCCCTTTGCTAGCTAAGCCAGCCGACGCTTACGCGTAGACCGTGCCGCTCTTGTCGCCCACCGGACGGGCCTTGCGCGGCGCCTTCACAATCAGCGCCGGCTTGGTCTTCGCAGGCGACGGCAGCGGCGCGATCGCCGCGCTCTTGCCGTACTTCTTCTCCAGCTCCTTGATGTCGCCAAAATCGAGCGCCCGCTGCGGACAGCTCTCCACGCAGCTCGGCAGCTTGCCCTCGGCCAGACGATCCACGCAGGCGTCGCACTTGCTCATCTTGCCCGCCTTCTCGTCGAACTGCGGCGCCCCGTACGGACACGCGGTCGCGCACAGCTTGCAGCCAATGCACTTCTTCTGGTCAATCA
>JAEZVV010000010.1 GCA_023443095.1 Pseudomonadota bacterium | reverse complement strand
TACTCCTGAAATTGTGAGGGCGGATGCGGGCCTAGCGGCCGCTCCACTGCGGCGCGCGCTTTTCGAAAAAGGCCATCGCCCCTTCTTTCATGTCGGCGCTTTTTAAGACCACGTTGCGGAACGCGTTCATCACTTCGATCACGTCCGCTCCGTGCTGGCCGCGAGCGGCGCGAAACGCCTCGAGCCCCAGACGCAGAGCCACCGGGCTTCTGTTGGCGATCTCGCCCGCAATCGCCAGGGCGCGATCGGCGAGTTCCGCCTCGTCGACCACGTGTTGCGCGAGGCCCCAGGCTTGCGCTTCGTCGGCGCTGAAGTTGCGCCCCGAGAGCGAGAGCTCGAGCGCACGCCGGTAACCCAGCGCATCGATCAGCGCCGGCACGATCACGAAGGGGAAAAGGCCGATCCGGATCTCGCTCGCCGCGAATCGGGTGCCGCGCGCGGCGACCACGACATCGGCCATGGCGACCAGGCCCAGTCCCCCGCCCATGACAGCGCCATGCACCGCAGCGATCAGCGGCTTGCCCAGGCGCCGCCCCCAGCCAAACAGATCGACCGAGGCGCGGCCTTCGGCGTGCAACTCGGGCAGACCCATCTCATCCATCCGGGCAAACTGCTCGATATCGCCCCCCGAGCAGAAGCTGCGGCCTTCGCCACGCAGGAGCACGGCGCTGGTTCGGTCGTCGCTGCGGACGCTCTCGAAGGCGGCGTTGAGCCCGCGCGCAAGTTCGTTGGAGAGCGCGTTGTGTTTGTCGGGCCGATTCAGAACGATCTCGGCCAAAGGCCCGTGCTGGCGGGTAACGAGCATCACGCACCAGCTCCGACACACCCCAGGATCTCGCGCGCCTCGGCGGGGCTCGCGATCGCGCGCCCGGCGCGGCGCGCGCAAGCGGCAAGAGCCTCGATCAACTCGCCGTTGCTCGTCGCCTTGCTGCCATCGGAAAGATAGAAAGTGTCTTCGAGCCCGGTGCGCAGCATCCCGCCCAGGTCCGCCGCCCGCTGATGCAGCGGCCAGACATTGGCGCGGCCGATCCCGGTGACCTGCCAGTGAGAGCCGGGCAGGGTCAGGCGCGCCAGGATCGGCAGCAGTTCCGGGTCGGCCGGCATGCCGGACTCGACCCCCATCACGAAGTTGTAGTCAAGCGGACCTGAATACATGCCGTTGGCCACGTACATGCCGACACAACGGACGATGCCGGTGTCGAAACACTCGAACTCGGGCGCCGCGCCGACGACCTCCATCGCGGCCAGAAAGGCGGCGACCTTGTCGACCGTGTTGTCGAACATCATCGGCGGCCAGGCCCACGACCCGTCGGCCTTGACCTTGAGGTAGTTGAGGCTGCCGGCATTGCAGGCGGCGATTTCGGGGCGAACCGCGTGCAGACAGGCGATGGGGCCGGTGATGTCGTCGCCGATCACACCCGTGCTCTGGTTGATGAGCACGCCGGGGCAGGCCGCCCGGATCGCCTCGACGATGGCGCGCGCCACCTCCGGGTCCCAGCTCGGCAGATGCCCGAAGCCCTCGTCCTGATCGCGAAAGTGCACGTGCATGATCGAAGCCCCGGCCTCGAACGCGCGGCGCGCCTCGACCGCCATCTGCGCCGCCGTGACCGGAACCGGATGCTGGGCAGGGTTGGTCAGAACGCCCGTGAGTGCACAGGTGAGGATCGCTTTGTCGCTCATGCCCACCTCTCAAGCCGGCTTCTTGGGCAAGGTGCCCATGAGCTTGCAGATGATGGCGAGCATCACCTCGTCGGCGCCGCCGCCGATCGAGACCAGGCGGCTGTCGCGGTAGGCGCGGGAAATCGGGTTGTCCCAGGTGTAACCCATGCCGCCCCAGTACTGCAGACACTTGTCGGTCACCTCGCGCGAGAGGCGTCCACTTTTGAGTTTGGCCATCGAGGCCAGTTGAGTCGCGTCGTCGCCGTTGACGAACATCTCGGTGGCGCGATGGACCAGAGAACGCAGGGCCTCGACTTCGGTCTGCAGTTCGGCGAGCGTGTAATGCACCACCTGATTGTCGAGAACGCTCGCACCAAAGATCTGCCGCTCGCGGGTGTAGGCGACGGTTTCCTTGATCAGGTTCTCCATCATCGTCACCGAGTTGGCCGCGCCCCACAGGCGCTCTTCCTGGAACTGCAGCATCTGGTAGGTGAAGCCCTGGCCTTCGTCGCCGATCAGGTAGCGCTGCGGCACTCGAACATCGTCGAGAAAGATCTGCGCGGTGTCGGAACTGAACATGCCGATCTTTTCGATCTTCTTGGCCACCGACACGCCCTTGGCCTTCATCGGGACGACGATCAGGCTCTTGTTCCGGTGCGGCTTGCCCTCGCTGGTGTTGACCAGGCAACACATGAAGTCGGCCTGCGTGCCGTTGGTGATCCACATCTTGGTGCCGCGGATGATGTAGTCGTCGCCGTCCTTGCGTGCGGTGGTCTTGATGCCGGCCACGTCCGACCCGGCCGCGGGTTCGCTCACGCCCAGGCAGGCGAGGTACTCGCCCTTGATCGCCGGCACCAGGAATTCCTGGCACAGCTCGTCCGAACCGAACCTGGCCAAGGCCGGGGTCGCCATGTCGGTGTGCACACCGATCGACATCGGCACACCGCCCGCCTTGCAGTGGCCGAGGGCCTCGGCCATCGCCACCGAGAAGCTGTGATCGAGTTCGAGCCCGCCGTATTGCGTGGGCTTGTTGAGGCCGAGCAGATCGAGTTGGCCCATGCGCTTCAACACCTGGTGGGCGGGGTAGATCTGCGCCGCCTCCCATTCATCAATGAAGGGGTTGATCTCGTTTTCGACAAAACGAGTGACGGTGCGCTTCAGTTCCTCGTGCTCGGGCGTGAACAACACTGACGTCTCCTGAGGGTTTATCCCCGTTCGCCCTCACTCTAGATCCCGCCGAAAAGTAAATCAAGCGTTTGCTTTGTAAATTACGCAAACCTAGAATCCGGTGCGACATCCAAGGAAGGACGCAGGCGGTGACGAGCGCAAGCAGATCCGGAAAGAACCAGGCGAGCGCCGCGGCGGCAAAAACAGCGACCAAGTCCGCGCGCCGGCGCGGCCGTCCGCCCGCGGGCGACGAAAGCGGTCTGCGCCACGAGATCGTGGCCGCCAGCGCCCGGCTGTTTCGTACCCAGGGCTACGAACGCACCTCGGTGCGCGACATCGCGGCAGCGGTCGGAATCCAGTCGGGCAGTTGGTTCTATCACTTCAAAAGCAAGCAGGAGATCCTGCTCGCGGTGATGAGCGAAGGTCTGGCCAAGGCCACCGCCGACATCGAGGCGATTGCGACCGAGGACCTGGCGCCGCGCGAGCGTTTCCGCAAGCTCGTCGCCGCTCACCTCGCCACCTTGGTGATGCCTGGCAACGATTTCGTCCCGGTCACGCTTTATGAATGGCGCTCGCTCGATGCCGACGCGGTGCGCACTGTCGCCGGGCTGACCCAGCGCTACGAAGACGTGTGGGACAAGGTTCTCGCCGACCTCCAAGCCAGCGGCGATTGGGCCCGACCTACGGCGCTCGACCGCCTGCTGATGTTTGGCGCGATGAACTGGACCGTGCAGTGGTATCGGGCGCGCGGCCAGGCTTCGCTCGAGCAACTGGTCGAGGCCACAATGCAGTTCCTGCTGCGCACTCCCGAGCCGGCGCCGCGTTAATCGCTCTCAAGTCGGGCGCGCAAGGCGCCGGGCACCCCGCCGATCTGAGAGCATCGGTTCTCGCGTTTCAGCAAGGACGGAGCCCACATGAGCCAAGCGACTTGGCAACCCCACGACGAACCGGCCGGACAGCTCGATGCCGCGACTCGCGAGGCCCTGCCGGCCTCAGCCTTCGCCTTCCCAGCGCAACGCAAGGAGCCGTTGACGAGCGCAAGCCATGTGCGCGACGCCGCCGCTCGCTTCGACCAGGTCGAGGGCGTGAGCGAGGCGGATCGCGAGCTGGCCTGGGCCAACATTCGCGCCGCCGCTCTCCACTATGGCATCACTCTGACCGAGACCGACTGGCGACAGCTTGGCCGCCGCACGCCGTAATTCTCCGCAATCTGGCGAGCATCCGCTGCCAATCGATCGGCCTCGCACCGCCCTGCGAAACCATCGCCGGGACATGAGCGGAGCGGTTGTGCCGAACGCGCCGGGGTTTTACGACCGGAGCGGTGCAGCGATCCGACTGGCGAAACGTTCTGCGAGCGCCGTGATGGTCAGGCTCGGATTGACGCCGACGTTGGCCGACACCGCCGAGCCATCGACCACGTAGAGACCGGGATAACCGAAGACTTCATGATCGGTCGAGATCACGCCCTCGGCGGCCGAGAGACCCATAACGCAGCCGCCCAGGATGTGGGCGGTCGAACTGCGGTCGCCCAGGCTCTCCATCAAGGTCCCGAAAGCTTCCCCGCCGGCAACCCGCGCATGGTGCTGGGCCACGGCGTGCGCAGCCGGAATAAAGGCGGGCGGCTTGCCGTCGGCCGCGCTCGAATACAGGCCGCGGGTGAAACCGCGCGCCATGCGCCGGCCATAGTGAAACGTGAGCTGCGAGGCAAACGTCTCCATCGCCACCAGCAGGGTTGCGCGGCGCTGCCATTGCCGTGCACGCCATACCCGCCACAGCGGTGCGCGCAACAGGCGGCCGATCGCCCGCCAGCGACGTCGCACCGGGTTGGCCTCGTCAATCAAGGGCGAGGCAAAAAAACGCATGTAGGAAAAACTCTCCGGCAAGCGGGTGTTAGTGACGTGGGTACGGCCGCCATTGAGATAGAAATGGGACGAAATCGAGCTGCCCTCGTGCCAGTCGGCTTCCGTATCGGGCGTGGCAACGGCAGTGATCGACTCGCTATTGGTGCGCACCTGGCACCCCAGCAGCGGCGAAATCGCGGGCAGGCTGCGATGCAGGTCGCGGTTGCGAAACAGCAGTTCCAGCGATCCTAGGACACCGGCGGCAACGATCACCCGCCGCGCCCGGAGCGGAGCGCGGGTGGCGCCGGAGATCGGGTCGCGCGCCGTGAGCTCGTAGCCACCCGCCACCGGAGTGATGCGATCGACCTGGTGCAGCGGCCGCACCTCGACGCCAGCGCGCTCGGCAAACCAGAGGTAGTTGCGGTCAAGGCTGTTCTTCGCTCCGACGACGCAGCCCGACAGACAGGAGCCGCAGCGCGTGCAACCGGTGCGTGCCGGACCGCGACCACCAAAAAACGGATCGTCGACCGTGCGGCCGGGTTCGCCCCACCAGATCCCGTTGGGCGTGGAGGCGAAGCTCGCCGCAGCGCCTAGTTCACTCGCGACCTGGTGCATGTGGTGATCGATCGGACCGCGGTACGGATTGAGCGCGGGCTGCAACATGGCCTTGGCGCTCTCGTAGTGCGGCGCAAGTTCGCTTTTCCAATCGATGCCCAGTTGCGTCCACGCCGGATCGCGGTAGAAGCTGTCGTGCGGCTCGAGCAGAACCGAAGCAAAAACGATGCTGCCGCCCCCCACACCCACGCCGCCCACCACATCGACATGCTCGAAGAAGCGCTGATAGAAGTAGCCCGCCCGCCCCAGCGCCGGCAGCCAGGCCAGTTGAGCCAGGCTGCGGCCGCCAGCGGCCATGTCTTCGCTCGAGATCCGGCGGCCCTGCTCCAGCACGAGCACGCGCCAGCCCTTCTCAGCCAGGCGCATGGCGCTCACGGCCCCGCCAAATCCGGAACCGACGATGAGGAAATCCCATTCGGGCGCAATAACCGCCTCCGGCGCCGGCGCGCTCATTGGGCGACGGCCGTCGCGGCCGAGTCGTCAGCGGCAAGTGGTACAGCCGCCGTTGAAGCGGGATCGCGCAACAGGCGACGCAGGATCTTGCCGATCGGGGTTTTGGGCAACTCGGCGCGGAACTCGATTTGCTTGGGACACTTGTAATTGGTCAGACGCTCGCGCAGATGAGCCGCCAACGCCTCGAGAGTGAGGCTCGGGTTGCGCGGAACGACAAAGAGTTTGACCGCCTCGCCGGTCTTGGCGTCGGGCACACCGATCGCCGCCGCCTCCAGCACGTCGGGATGGGTGACTGCGGCGGCCTCGATCTCGGCCGGGTAGACGTTGAAGCCGGACACCAGAATCATGTCCTTCTTGCGGTCGGTGATGCGGACCCAACCCTCGGCATCGAGGGTGCCGACATCGCCGGTCCTCAGCCAGCCGTCGACGATGATCTCGGCGGTGGCTTCCGGCCTCCTCCAATAGCCCCGCATCACCTGCGGCCCCTTAACGCAGATCTCGCCCGCTTCTCCAAACGCGCATTCGTTGAAGTCGTCGCGCCGCACCGAGACCCAGGTCGATGAAATCGGAACCCCAACGGTACCGGTGAAACTCATGCCCGCCGGAGTGATCGCCACCGCCGCGGTGGCTTCGGTCAGGCCATAACCTTCGATCAAGGGCGCGCCCGTCAGCGCCTGCCAGCGCTCTGCCACTGGGCGCTGGACCGCCGCGCCGCCGCCCACCGACAGCTTGGCGGCGCGCGCACACGAACGATCAAAGCCGGGCTGGTTGGCGAGCGCCGCATACAAGGTGTTCACCCCGGTCATCACGGTCCAGGGCGTGGCTCGCATCAGTTTGACGAAGGCCGGCAGATCGCGCGGGTTGGCGATCAGCACATTGCGCCCGCCCAGCGTCATGAAGGTCAGCAGGTTGGCTACCAGCGAAAACACGTGATCGAGCGGCAGCGGTGTGAGGACGATCTCCTCGCGTTGACGCAGCGTTGCACCGATCCACGCGTGGCATTGCTCGAGGTTGGCGACCAGGTTGCGGTGGGTCAGCATCGCGCCCTTGGACACCCCCGTGGTGCCGCCGGTGTACTGAATGAAGCCGAGTTCGTCGCCGATGGGATGGGCTTCGGCCAGTGGCAAGCGGCGACCTGCAGCGAGCGCTTGCTTGAACCCGATCGCACCGGCAACAGACCAGGCCGGCACCAGCTTCTTGACGTGTTTGACCGCCCAACTCAGCAAGCTCCCCTTGAGTCCCAACTGGTCGCCCAGCCGGGTCACCACCACATGTCGCACCTGTGTGCCCGGCATGGCCGCCTGCAAGGTGGCGGCGAAGTTCTCGAGCACCAGCACCACTTTCGCGCCCGAATCCTCGAGTACGTGACGCAGTTCGTGAGCGGTGTAGAGCGGGTTGACGTTGACCACCACCAGCCCGGCACGCAACACGCCAAAGGTGGCTATCGGGTACTGCATGAGGTTGGGCAGCATGATCGCGACCCGATCACCCGCCTCTAGGTCGGCAAGCGACCTCATCCAGGCAGCGAAGTCGCGCGATCGAGCCTCGAGCTCGGCATAGGTCATCTCCGCGCCAAAGCTCTCGAGCCCCACCTCGGCGGCGAAGCGCCGGCAGGAATCGAGAAAGACCTCATTGACCGAGCCGAACCGGGTCAGGTCGACATCGGCCGGTGTGCCTTGCGGGTAGTAGCTAAGCCAGGGGCGGGCCTGATCCATTCCAGTCTCCTCGTCGCGTCCGGGCGCGTGGTTTTGTCGTCTTTTTTCCATCCTAAGCGCCGTTGCGGAATTGAATCAAGCGTTTGCTTGATTTAATCGAAACGTCACGCTAGCCTGACTTCAACCACCACAGGAGAGCGGCCAGATGCCCTACGCGTCGGTCTTTCGCCCCGGGCTTCTCGCCGGGCGCACCATGATCGTCACCGGCGGCGGCAGCGGCATCGGTCGCTGCACCGCGCACGAGCTCGCGGCGCTTGGGGCCACGGTCGCATTGATCGGGCGCGACCCCGACAAGCTCGCCACCGTCGCCGCCGAAATTCTCGAGGACGGCGGCAGCGCCTACGGTCTGCCGTGCGACATCCGCGACGAGGAGAAAGTCGCTGCGACCGTGGCCCACATACTTGCGCGCAGCGGACGCATCGATGGCCTGGTCAACAACGCCGGCGGACAGTTCCCGATGCCGCTGGCGGCCATCAGTCTCAAGGGCTGGGACGCGGTGATCCGCTCCAACCTCAGCGGCGGCTTCCTGTTTTCGCGCGAAGTTTTTTCCCAATGGATGGGCGAACACGGTGGCGCGATCGTCAACATCGTCGCCGACATGTGGGGTTCGATGCCGATGATGGGGCACTCGGGCGCGGCGCGCGCCGGCATGGTGAGCTTCACCGAAACGGCCGCGGTGGAGTGGGCCCCGGCCGGAGTACGCGTCAACGCCGTGGCGCCGGGTTTCATCGCCAGCAGCGGCCTCGACCGCTACGGCCCCGAGGTTGCTGACCATATTCGTGGAGTCCACAAGGGCATTCCACTCTATCGGCTTGGCACCGAAAGCGAGGTCGCGGCCGCGATCACCTTCCTGCTCTCCGACGCAGCGGCCTTCATCACTGGCACCACCTTGCGTGTCGATGGCGGACGCCCCAACGCCCGCATGGATTGGCCGCCGCTGCCGCCCGATCGCTCGCTCGAGTTCAACGGTTTTCACCGTGCGACCCGCCCCGCCGTGCTCGCCAACAAGCCTTAACTCAAGCCCGCTGCGGAAGACCACGATGCCGATCTACCAGCCGCCTCTGCGCGACATGCGATTCGTTCTGCACGACTTGCTCGCGGTCGAGGCCTGTTTGCGCCGGATGCCCGCGCACGCACAGACGACGCGCGATCTGATCGACCCGATTCTTGAAGCAGGCAG
Organism: Pseudomonadota bacterium; assembly: GCA_023443095.1. Classification (GTDB taxonomy): domain Bacteria; phylum Pseudomonadota; class Gammaproteobacteria; order Burkholderiales; family Burkholderiaceae_F; genus JAEZVV01. Next base: position 7,327 of record JAEZVV010000010.1, on the reverse strand, counting down.
CGATTTCTGCGCGCGGGTTCTCGCCCCGCTCAATGCCGTCGGCGACACCGAAGGCTGCTCGCTCCAAGCCGACGGCTCGGTCCGCACCCCGACCGGATTCAAGGCGGCGTGGGACGACTTCCGCGCAGGAGGCTGGAACGGGCTGGCATGCTCCCCCGAACATGGCGGCCAGGGCTTGCCATCGCTGTTGCGTTACGTTCTGCTCGAACCGCTCAACGCGGCCAACCTTGCCTGGACCATGTACCCGGGCCTTGCACTCGGCGTCTACGACTGTCTCGAGGCCCATGGCACGGCCGATCAGAAGGCAATCTACTGCCCTCGCCTGGCGCAGGGCGACTGGGCTGGCACGATGTGCCTGACCGAGCCGCAATCCGGCACCGACCTGGGCCTGATCCGCACCCGCGCCGTACCGGCAGCCGATGGCAGCTACCGAATCAGCGGAACCAAGGTCTTCATCTCCTCGGGCGAGCACGACCTGGCCGAGAACATCGTTCACCTTGTGCTCGCCCGGCTTCCCGATGCCCCGGCAGGCACCCGTGGCATCTCGCTCTTCGTGGTGCCCAAGTTCCTTCCCGAAGCCAGCGGCGCCGCGGGCGAACGCAACGGCGTGCGCTGCAACCGGGTCGAAAACAAGATGGGTCTGCACGGCAACGCCACCTGCGAGCTCCGGTTCGAAGCCGCCCAGGGCTGGCTGGTGGGCACCGTCCATCAGGGCTTGCGGGCGATGTTCGTGATGATGAATGGCGCGCGTATCGCCGTCGCCCTGATGACGCTGGGCCTGATGGACGCCGCCAGCCAGAACGCTCTCGCTTATGCACGCGAACGCTTGCAAGGGCGAGCCCTGACCGGCGCCGCTCAGCCCGGCGCAGCGGCCGACCCGATCCTGGTGCACGCCGATGTGCGCCGCATGTTGCTCACCCAACGCGCCTACACCGAAGGTTCGCGCGCCTTCGTCTACTGGCTGGCTTTGAACGCCGACATCGCCCGCCACCACGAAAGCGAGTTCGAACGCCACCGTGCGACGCAGTTGCTGGCACTGCTGACACCGGTCGCGAAGGCCTTCGTCTCGGACGCCGGGGTCCTGGTCACCCATCTCGCGATGCAGGTCTGGGGCGGCCACGGCTACATCGAAGAGAACGGTTTATCGCAAGGCGTGCGCGACGCCCGCATCAACCCCATCTACGAAGGCACCAACGGCGTCCAGGCGCTCGACCTGCTGGGCCGCAAGCTCTTGCTCGACGGCGGCGAGAAGTTCGGTGTGTTCGTCGAAATGGTCGGAACCGAGGTCGATATGCATTCGGCCGTGGCAGCGATGGGCGAGTTCACCCGGCCGCTTGCCACCTTGCTCGATGAAGTGCAGGCCGTGACCGGCGAGATTGCAGAGCGCGCCAGCGAGGGTCCCGACGAAGTTGGGGCTGCTGCCAGCGACTACCTGCGACTGATCGGCCACCTCACGCTCGCGTATTTCTGGACCCGCATGGCGGCGATCGCTCTGGCTCATCCGGACGAGCTGTTTCACCAGCAAAAGCTGGCCACGGCCCGCTTCTACTTTGCCAAGCTGTTGCCCGAAACCCAATCGCTCGCGGCGGCTCTCCGCGCCGGCGCGGGCGTGATCATGCAAGCCCCCCTCGCTGCTTAACCTGGAGCCGGTCGATGCACACTACCCTGCAACGCCTGATACGCCTCGCCGTCCCTGCCATCGCCACGATAGGCCTGTTCGCCGCCAGCGGCGCCGCTCTGGCGCAATCCAATGCCCGGGCGAGCGTGCCGAACTCGCCGGTGGGCGTGTGGAAGAGCATCGACGACGAGACTGGCCGCGCCAAGGCGCTGATCACCATCAGCGACGCCGACGGTCAGTTGGCCGGCAAGATCGACAAGCTGATCGACCCGACCGAACCCGACGCCAACCCCAAGTGCGACAAGTGCAGCGGTGCGCGCAAGGGTCAGCCGGTGGTCGGCATGACGATCCTGTGGGGACTCAAGAACGAAGGAGAGGAATGGACCGGCGGCGAGATCCTCGATCCCAAGAACGGCAAGACCTACAGGGCCAAACTCAAGCTCGTCGACGGCGGCAGGAAGCTCGAAGTCCGCGGTTTCCTGGGCGTGGCGCTGTTCGGCCGCACCCAGACCTGGGTGCGCGAACCGTAAGACCGCCCGGCCGGATTCAGGAGAATTCGGCCGCCAGCGCCTCGTGGCGGGCGCGGTCGATGCCGTTCTTCTGCTCGCGCGCGAGCTTGTGGCGGGAGGACGGATCGATCTGGACAAAAGGCCGGTGCTCGTCGTCGAGCTGGACCGAGACCGGAATTCCGAGCGTTGGGCTGTACGAAGGCAGGTTGTTCGCGAGGGTGCCGGCAAAGGGCTTCACCTCGGCCGAGTCGTGCTGGTAGTGGGCGAGATAGGCGTCGTGGTCGGCCTTGGCCACCTCGACCCAGATGCCCCAGCCGAAGAAGCCTTCCTGGTAGTTGAAAGCCACCGGCAACACACCGCGGATGAAGTAGCGCTCGTCGTCGAGGGTGCAGAAATCGGGGTTCGAGCGCGAGCGCAGGTAACGCTCCAGGTAGGGCAGAGACCACACGGCGTCGGGCAGGTGGAGTTCGACATCGCTTGCCAGTTCGCCGTCCTCGTCCGCATTCATGGTGTCGTCGCTCATCTTGTTTCCCCGAAAAAAACGGCGACGCAACGCGTCGCCGACAAGCTTCATTTTACTGCACCGCCACGGGCCATGCCCGCGGCGGTCAGACCGGGGTTCAGGCCAACATGTCGGCCCAGATCGTCTGCGCCCAGCCCATCGCGTAAGAGCCCTCAAGCGCCCAGCTGGCGCGGTCCTGGCTGGAGATTCCACCCGAGCCCGCCACTACTTCCATGGTTTTCTTCTCGGCCACGTAGCGGTGAACGCTGTCGACGTGGACCGCGCTCTTGTCGTCGACGAAGCTGTAGCAGGTGTTGGCCATCATCGGCGCGAGCGGCTTGCCGCCGCCTAGCAGTTCGACGATCGCCGCCGCCGCGGTCTTGCCGTGCTGGTTCGCCATGTGGCCGCTCTTGGGCATGAGCGAGGCGGGCAAGGTCGAGTCGCCCAGCACATGCACGAAGGGCACCTTCACTGATTCCATCGTCACCCAGTCGACTTCGCACCATCGATTGTTGGCGGTGATGAGGCCGGCATCGCGCGCAATATTGGCGGCCCGCTGCGGCGGGATCAGGTTCAGGACCTGGCCCTGGACGCGATCGCCCAGCTCGGTGATGAAAGTGCCGCTGGCGGCATCGACTTCGGTCACGGGCGAGTTGACGCGGTAGTCGACGATACCCTTGTAGTCCTCGGCGAAGACACGCGTGAAAAGCGGCTTCTTCGAGACCATGTCGGGGTTGCCGTCGAGCACGATCAGCTTGCTCTTGGGCTTGTGGTTCTTGAGGTACCAGGCGATCTGGCAGGCCCGCTCGTAAGGCCCGGGCGGGCAGCGGTACGGGGCGAGCGGAATGCTGATCACCACTACGCCGCCGTCCTTCATGTCGACCAGTTGCTTACGCAAGGCGACGGTCTGCGGGCCGGCCTTCCAGGCGTGCAGGATGCTCGACTGCGCGGCGGGCGTCATGCCGGCCACGCGTTCGTACTGGAACTCGATGCCGGGCGAGACCACCAGGCGGTCGTAAGGCAAGCTGCCGCCCGAGGCCAGCCGCACCTGCTTTTTCTCGGCATCGATCGCAGCCACGCTGTCGCGCACGCGCTTGACCCCGTATTTGTCGAGGCCGGAGTAGCTGACCGTGATGTCGGCCAGGGTCTTGCTGCCACCGATGACCAGGTTCGAGATCGGGCAGGAGACGAAGTTCTCGGCCGGATCAACCAGAGTGACGTCGATCGTGCCCTCGGACCACAGCCTCAGGTACTTGGCTGCGGTGGTGCCGCCGTAGCCGGCTCCGATCACGACCACCTTGCCCAGGCCTTTCTTGTCTTCGAGACTGGCGCAGGCGCCCAGAGTCGAGACTGCGCCGGTGGCGGCGGCGAGCTTGAGCAGTTCGCGCCGCGAAATGTTCTTGTGGCTCATGGCTTTCCTCAGCGAGCGGCCGGTTGGCGCGAGAAATAGTCGGCGGCGAGTTCGATCTGCGCGTCGGTATAACCCTTAGCAAGCTGCGGCATGATGGTGCCGGCCCGCTTGCCGTCGCGAAACGCCTTCATTTGCTCGACGATGGTGGCCTTGGGCTGGCCGGCGAGGCTGGGCATGGCGCCCTTGGCCTGGCCTTGGGTGCCGTGGCAGTTGGCGCAGTTGGCCGCCAGCATCTGGCCGGCACGCGCCTCGGGGCTCGTCGATTGCGCCAGCACCGCGGCTGGCAGGCACAGACTCATCGCCAATCCGCCGGCGATCTTTGGAATCGTTCTCAAGAGTGTCTCCCGGGTAAACGCGATCTTTTTGCCGCGCAAGGCGATTGTGCCCAAAAAAAAGAGCACCGCGACCTGCGGTGCTCACATAAGAAAAAAAACGTCTCGAAAAACTAGCTGACGCTCACTGCTGGCTCGCGCGGAGACGCTTTGCGGGGCTCGTCGGGCGGCGGGAACTCGAGTGTGACCTGACCTGCGTCGTCGACGTCGACCCGCACCCGCCCGCCGCTCACCAGCTTGCCGAAGAGAAGTTCGTCGGCCAGCGCTTTGCGGATCGTGTCCTGGATCAGGCGCGCCATCGGGCGGGCCCCCATCACCGGGTCGAATCCCTTCTTCGACAGATGCTCGCGCAGCGCGTCGGAGAAGGAAATCTCGACCTTCTTCTCGTGCAGCTGGTCTTCGAGCTGCATCAGGAACTTGTCGACCAAGCGCAGGATGATCTCGGGATCGAGCGGCTTGAAGCTGATGATCGCGTCCAGCCGGTTGCGGAACTCGGGCGTGAACAGGCGCTTGATGTCGGCCATCTCGTCGCCGGATTCGCGCGTGTTGGTGAAGCCAATCACCGACTTGTTGAGCGTTTCGGCCCCGGCGTTGGTCGTCATGATGACGATCACGTTGCGGAAGTCGGCCTTGCGCCCGTTGTTGTCGGTAAGCGTGCCGTGGTCCATCACCTGCAACAAGATGTTGAAGATGTCGGGGTGGGCTTTCTCGATCTCGTCGAGCAGCAGGACCGCGTGCGGCTTCTTGGCGATCGCTTCGGTCAGCAGCCCGCCCTGGTCAAAGCCGACATAACCCGGCGGCGCGCCGATCAGGCGGCTCACCGCATGGCGCTCCATGTATTCGGACATGTCGAAGCGGATTAGCTCGATCCCGAGCGTGAAAGCGAGCTGCTTGGCGACTTCGGTCTTGCCGACCCCGGTCGGCCCGCTGAAGAGGAAGGAGCCGATCGGCTTGTCGGGCTTGCCCAGGCCCGATCGCGCCATCTTGATCGCGGCGGCGAGCGCGTCGATCGCCGGGTCCTGGCCGAACACCACGTTCTTCAGGTTGCGGTCGAGGTTCTTCAGCTGCGCGCGGTCGTCCGAACTCACCGTCTGCGGCGGGATGCGGGCGATCTTGGCAATGATGTCCTCGACCTCGGCCTTGCCGATGGTCTTCTTCTGTTTGGACTTGGGCAGGATGCGCTGAGCCGCGCCGGCCTCGTCGATCACGTCGATCGCCTTGTCGGGCAGGTGACGGTCGTTGATGTATTTGGCCGACAGTTCGGCCGCGGCCGTGATCGCTCCGCTCGAATACTTCACGCCGTGGTGCTCCTCAAAGCGGCTCTTCAGACCCTTGAGGATCTCGATCGTCTGCTGCACCGTCGGCTCGTTGACGTCGACCTTCTGGAAGCGGCGGCTGAGAGCATGGTCCTTCTCGAATATGCCGCGGTACTCGTTGTACGTGGTCGCGCCGATGCATTTCAGCTGACCGGACGCGAGCGCCGGCTTCAACAGGTTCGACGCGTCGAGCGTTCCCCCCGAGGCCGACCCGGCCCCGATCAAGGTGTGGATCTCGTCGATGAACAGGACGGCGTTGGGATTGGCCTTCAGCTGCTTGAGAACCGCCTTCAGGCGCTGTTCGAAATCGCCCCGGTACTTGGTGCCCGCCAGCAGCGCTCCCATGTCGAGCGAATACACATGGGCCTGCTCGAGAATTTCGGGAACGTCGGCCTTGACGATGCGCCACGCCAGGCCCTCGGCGATCGCGGTCTTGCCCACGCCAGCCTCGCCCACCAGCAGCGGGTTGTTCTTGCGCCGGCGGCACAAGACCTGGATCACACGCTCGACCTCGGGCTCGCGGCCGATCAAGGGATCGATCTTGCCGTCGCGCGCAAGCTGGTTGAGGTTGACCGTGTATTGCTCGAGCGGCGAAGCCTGTTCCTTGCCTTCGACTTCCTGCTCGGTCTCGGCCTGTGGCTTGGTCTTGTCGTCCGAGCCGACCTTGGTGATGCCGTGGCTGACGAAGTTGACGACGTCGAGCCGGGTCACGCCCTGTTGGTGCAGGTAGTAGACGGCGTGAGAGTCCTTCTCGCCGAAGATCGCCACCAGCACGTTGGCGCCAGTGACTTCCTTCTTGCCGTTGCTGGTGCTCTGCACGTGCATGATCGCGCGCTGGATCACGCGCTGGAAGCCCAGCGTAGGCTGGGTGTCGGCCTCGGAATTCGCCGGCAGCACCGGGGTGTTGTCGGCGATGAAGTTCTGCAGGCTCTTTCTCAGGTCTTCGATGTTGCAGGCGCAGGCGCGCAGCACCTCGGCGGCCGAAGGGTTGTCCAGCAGGGCCAGGAGCAGGTGCTCGACGGTGATGAATTCATGTCTCGCCTGCCGAGCCTCGACAAAGGCCATGTGCAGACTGACTTCAAGTTCTTGCGCGATCATGCTTCCTCCATCACGCACTGCAGCGGGTGCTGGTGCTGGCGCGAATAACTGCACACCTGTTCGACCTTGGTCGCGGCGATGTCTCGCGGGTAGACCCCACACACGCCCCGCCCTTCGTGGTGAACCATGAGCATGATGCGCTCGGTTTGCTCACGGCCCTTACCAAAAAATTTCTGCAACACGCTGACCACAAACTCCATCGGCGTGTAGTCGTCGTTGAGCAGTACCACCTGGTACATGGGTGGCGGCTTGACGCGAGCCGCCTGCTTCTCGACGACGACGCCATCTCCGACCCGTTCTGTCATCTGTCTCAACTCGCCTGGCCGCAAGGGCCATCAAACCTGTTGTTCAATCAATCATAAGGGAATCCGCAAGCGCTCCCGAGGCGTAAACGGGCAACTCCCCCTCGGCAGCACGGGTGATTTCAATCTGGCGCCAAACGGTCTGGAATCAAGGGCATGACCCCCAGATGTTGCATGGATGTCGAAGTCCGGAATTCACGCTGCTTTGGAGGGTTCACACACTTGACTCAGGCAAGGGT
>JAEZVV010000177.1 GCA_023443095.1 Pseudomonadota bacterium | reverse complement strand
TCTGGCGCAGGGTGTCGAAGTGGTTGTGCCCCACCGGGTGCAGCAGGGTCACCACGTCGGCGGCGCGGCGGGCACGCACGATGTCGCCCGGGGCGATGTTGGCAAAGCTCTGCATGTCGAAGTGAGCGGTGGCGTCGCGCACGTCGGTGATCTCGATCTCGATCAGGCCGTCGTCGGGCAGCACGATCGGGCGGTTGGACAGGGTCTGCGGCGCCACCGGCACCAGGGTCAGGCCACCCAGTCGCGGGTGCAGGATGGGGCCACCCGCCGACAAGGCGTAAGCGGTCGAGCCGGTGGGCGTGGCCAGGATCAGGCCGTCGGCGCGCTGGTTGTACATCACCAGACCGTCGACCCGGACCGTGAACTCGACCATGCCGCCCGCCACGCCGCGGGCGATCACGACATCGTTGACGGCACGGGTGGCGAACACGGTTTGCTGCCGGCGCACGACTTCGGCCGCCAGGGTGACGCGGTGGTCGGTCTCGTAGTGGCCGGCGAGCATGGCCGGCAGCAGGGCCTCCATCCCGTCGAGGGCGATGTCGGTGATGAAGCCCAGGCGGCCGTGGTTGACGCCGATCAGCGGCGTGCCATGCGGCGCGAGTTCGCGGGCGATGCCGAGCATGGTGCCGTCGCCGCCCAGCACGATCGCCAGGTCGGCCGAGCGGCCCAGCTGCTCGAGGCTGTGGCCGCGGTCGGCGGGCCAGCCCAGGCGTTCGGCGGTCGAGGCCTCCAGCAGCGGGGTGGCGCCGGCGGCCTGGACGATCCTGACCAGGGCGGCCAGGGGTTCGGCGATCGGATCGCTGCGTTTGCCGAAAATCGCAACGTGTCGGAAGGGGCTGGGCATGGGGCGATTATTGCAGGAAGGACACGCGGTCCAGCGCGATTGAATCGAAGTCCCGCGCTTTCCGTAGAATCGAACCATGCTCGACGAACGCGCCCGCTCCCTGCTCAAAACCCTGATCGAATGCCACATCGCCGACGGTCAGCCGGTGGGCTCGCGCGCGCTGGCCAAGGCCTCCGGTCTGGATCTGTCGGCCGCGACCATCCGCAACGTGATGGCCGACCTCGAAGACGCCGGTTTCATCGCCAGCCCTCACACTTCGGCCGGGCGGGTGCCGACGCCGCGCGGGTACCGCCTTTTCGTCGACAGCCTGCTCACCGTGCAGCCGCTTGAGGAGCATACGGCGGCAGTCATGCAGGGCCAGATCCGGGTGGCCGACCCGCATCGCGCGATCCAGCACGCGGCGCAGATGCTCTCCAACCTGTCGCAGTTCGCCGGCGTGGTGCTGACGCCGCGGCGCTCGTCGGCCTTTCGCCAGGTCGAGTTCGTTCGCCTGGGCGATAAACGCGTGTTGTTGATCATCGTCACCCCCGAGGGCGACGTGCAGAACCGCATCCTCGCCACCGACCTGGCCTATACCCAGCCGCAGCTGATCGAAGCGGCCAACGTGCTCAACGAGCATTTCGCCGGGCTGGCTTTCGACGAGGCGCGGGTGCGGCTGCAAAGCGAGCTCAGAGCGCTCTCGAGCGACATCTCGCAGCTGATGGAAGCGGCGGTCCAGGCCGGCAGCGAGGCCTACGCCGAAAGCGACCCGATGGTGATTTCGGGCGAACGCAACCTGCTCGGCGTCAACGAACTCTCGGCCGATCTCGGCCGCCTGCGCAAGCTGTTCGACATGTTCGAAAGCCGCACCCAGCTGGTGCAGTTGCTCGATACCTCGATCGGCGCGGCGGGCGTGCAGATCTACATCGGTGGCGAGTCGAATCTGGTGCCGGTCGACGAGATGAGCCTGGTGGTCTCGCCCTATAACGTCGACGGCGAGGTGGTGGGCACGCTTGGGGTGATCGGTCCGATGCGCATGGCCTACGAACGCGTGATTCCGATCGTCGACATCACCGCGCGCCTGCTTTCGAGCGCACTCAGCCACAAGTAGGTCGCGGCCGGACGGCCGCAGCGCTCAGGCAAGGGCCAGCAGTTCGAGCACGGCGGCCTGCTCCCGCGCTGGCGCAAACAACGGCGCCCGCTGCTCGCAGGCCTGGCGCAGCTGTTCGAGGAAAGCCGGCTCGGATTCGGCGCGCAGCAGGAGCGCGGCGGCCGCGGCATCGTCGCCCACCGGGAACAGGCCCGGATAGCCGCGGCCCAGCATGCCGACATTGCCGTCGCAGTCCGAGGCGATCACCGGGGTGTGGGCCGTGATCGCTTCCAGGATCACCTGGGCCCCGCCTTCCATCTTCGAGGCATGCAGCAGGACCCGGCAACGTCGCATCAGCTGGCGCGCCTGGGCCCGGGTCTGCGCCCCCAGCCAGCGGTAGCGTGGCGCCAGTTCGCGGGTGGCGGTGCGGGCGGCGCTGGCCAGATCGGCGTCGAGCACGCTGCCGTCGTGTAGGAGGTGGATGCGGGACGAGGACGGCAAACGGCGCGCGGCTCGGATCGCGGTGAGCGGATCCTTCTCGTCGCGCAGGTGGCCGACCACCGCCACCTCGAAGCTGTTGGTCCGGTGTTCGCCGGGCTTGAGCGAACTGGCCGACTGGTAGATCACCCGGGTTTTGGCGCGGTAAGGCTCGGGCACCGCCTCGGGGCCGAGCTCCTGCAGCACGACCAGGCAGGTGGCGAGTTGAAGCGAGCGCTGCGCCGCGGCGTCGCTCCCGATGTCGCGGTAGAGATCGGTGCCGGTCAGAACCACGCACAACGGCCGGTCGGGATGGGCAGCGGCGAAGGCGTGAATCGAGGCGGCCGAGCGCCGTGCGTGCAGCGCAATCATCAGGTCGGCGGGCAGGCCGTCCCATTCGGTTGCCAGCCTGAGGCGAGCCGCGCCGCGCAGGAAGTGTTGCCAGCGCGCCGCGGTATGCCAGTTGCCGTTGTTGGCGAGCGCGCCGTACGGGGTGATGAGGCAGACTTGCGGGCGGGAGGTGCGTGGCATGAGGCGGTTCGATCGGCGGGCGCTGGCGACGGCCCTGCAGGATGCCCGAAAGTCGACTCTGGCGCTGGTGGGCGATCTCAGCGAAGCGCAGTGGCGGGTTCCGCGGCTTGCCATCGTCAACCCGGTGGCGTGGGAGCTCGGCCATGTGGGCTGGTTCGCCGAATTCTGGTGCCTGCGCTGGGCCGGGGAAGGCCGGCCGCTGCGGGATTCCCTGCTGGCCGGTTCGGATAGCTGGTACGACTCGTCGCGCGTCGCACACGAAAACCGCTGGCAACTCGAGCTGCCGCCGCGATCGGTGATCTTGGCCTACCTGGAGGCGGTCCTGGACGCCACGCTGGAGACGCTCGCCCGCGCCGACGAGGGCGACGCCGGCCTGTACAACTTCAGTCTCGCGCTGGCGCACGAACTCATGCACGGCGAGGCCTTCGTCTACACGCGCCAGACCTGTGCGTATCCGGCTCCGTCGGGAAGCGCGGCGTCGCGCGCTGGCGGATGTTCGGGCGACGCGGCGATGCCGGCGCAGACGATCAACATCGGCGCCGGGCCCGGCCCGGGTTTCGTGTTCGACAACGAGAAGTGGGCGCACCCGGTCGAATTCGAGCCGTATTCGATATCGCGGGCGCCGGTGTCGGCGGGCGAGTTCGAGGCCTTTGTCGCGGCGGGCGGGTACTGGCACGACGAGTTCTGGTGCGAGGCCGGCCGCCGCTGGCGGGACGAAGCGGGTGCAAGGCAGCCGGTGTACTGGCGCCGCTCCGGTAGCGGCTGGCAGCAGCGGGTCTTCGATGCCTGGCGGCCGCTCGATCCGGTCGCGCCCATGGTCCACGTCAGTGCCTTCGAAGCCCAGGCCTGGTGCCGCTGGGCCGGGCGGCGGCTGCCGTCGGAGGCCGAATGGGAGGGCGCGGCACGGGCGGGGGCGATAAGCTGGGGCGAGGTCTGGGAGTGGACGGCCGACCCGTTTGCGCCCTACCCCGGCTTTGCGCCCGATCCCTACCGCGATTATTCGCTGCCGTGGTTCCACAGCCACCGCGCCGTGCGCGGCGCCTCGTGGGCCACCTCGCCCTGGCTGAGGGATGCGGCTTACCGCAACTACTATCTGCCCGAACGCAACGACTTGTTGATTGGATTTCGCACGTGTTCTCTATGAAACAGACTTTCCTGCCGCTGGGCTTCGCATGGCTGTGCGTCGCGGCGGCAACGGCTTCGGCGCAGGGCATGGGCCATGCCGGCTTTGCTGCCGCGCGCGAGGCCGCCCTTGCCGACGAAGGCGCTTTGCGCGACTGGCACGGCGGGACTCTGCTGCCGGCTTTCGGCGGTCCCTACCAGCGCATCTTCCGCGAATGCACGACGGGGGTGACCGCTGCCGATGCGCTGCCGTTTTCCTTCGTGGTGGTGATTGCGGCCGACGGCGCCGTGGAAAAGCTGGTGGCCGACCGCAACACGCGCGTATGGGCCTGCATGCGCGGCAAGCTGGCTTTCGAGCGGCTGCCCGCGCCGCCGAAAGCCCCGTTTCACCTATTGATGCACCAGCGTTTCCGCGACGCGCCGCCGCAGTGATTCAGCGCCCGCGCCAGGGCGCAAGCGCCAGACACAACCAGCCCAGCATCATCGCGAAGCCGCCGGCGGGAGTGATCAGCGGCCAGGGCCGCCACTCGGTGAGAACCAGCACGTAGAGGCTGAGCGAAAAGCCTGCCATGCCGATCAGGAACAGAACGGCGGCGGCGTTGACGAGGCGCCGGTTCCATTGGCTTGCGGCCCAGGCGCAAGCGAGCAGGGCGAGCGCGTGCACGAACTGGTAGTCGACCCCGTACTGGAAGGTCTCGACCAGTTCGGGGGCGACCAGCTTCTTCAGGCCGTGGGCGGCAAAAGCGCCCAGTGCGACGGCACACATCGCGAGCAGGGCGCCCAGCGAAAACCAGAGACGTGACATCGCTTCAGTCCGCCGCGTTCGGGCCGATCGCCACGGCGTGGAAGCCCGCGTCGACGTAGACCACGTCGCCCGTCATTCCGCTCGCCATGTCCGACAGCAGGAAGGCGGCGACATTGCCGACCTCGTCGATGGTCACGGTGCGGCGCAGCGGCGCGTTGGCTTCCATGAAATGCAGCAGCTTGGAAAAGCCCTGGATGCCGCTGGCGGCCAGGGTCTTGATCGGGCCGGCCGAGATCGCGTTGGCGCGGATGCCGCGCGGGCCCAGGCTGGAGGCGAGGTAGCGGGTGCTGGCTTCGAGCGCGGCCTTGGCCACGCCCATGGTGTTGTAGTTGGGAACGACCCGCTCGGCACCGAGGTAGGAGAGCGTCAGCACCGAGGCCGGACGGCCTTCCATCAGCGGCAGGGCGGCCTTGGCGAGCGCCGGGAAGGAATAGGCCGAGATGTCCATGGCGACGCGGAAGCCTTCGCGCGACAGACCATCGACGAAATCGCCGGCGATCGCGTCGCGCGGTGCAAAGCCGATCGAATGCACCAGGCCGTCGAGCAAGCCCCAGCGCTCGCGCAGGCCGGCTATGGTGGCGGCGATCTGTTCGTCGCTGCCGACGTCCATCTCGAACACCATGTCCGAGCCGAACTCGGCGGCGAACTCGGTGATGCGGTCCTTGAAGCGCTCGCCCACGTAAGTGAATGCAAGCTCGGCGCCTTCGCGGTGGCAGGCCTTCGCGATGCCGTAGGCAATCGAGCGATTGGAAAGCAAGCCGGTGATGAGTAGGCGCTTGCCGGTGAGAAAGGCCATAACTGTGTCCGTATTTTGTTCTGGGGATGATCGGCTGGCGATCAAACGCGCGAGTATAGGGGAGTCGGTTTTCTGACCAACGGGAGCCCAAATTGGCTGGCGCCTTATGATTTACGTCAATTGTGGTTGCAAATAGGGCGATCACACTCGACTCCCTTCGCAATTCTAGGAACGCCTGATGTTCGAACTGCTTGCTGCCCACGGTCTGCGCCCTCTCATGCTCAAGGGCAAGGCATTGCTGCCTGTCGTCCAGGGAGGCATGGGAGTGGGAGTGTCCGCTCACCGTCTGGCATCAGCCGTGGCCCGCACAGGCGCCCTGGGAACGATTGCCTCGGTCGACCTGCGGCACCATCACGCCGACCTGGTCGACGCCGGTCGCGGCGTGCGCGATCGCGCCACGCTCGAGGCCCATAACCTGATCGCGCTCGATCGCGAGGTGCGGGCGGCCCGCGTCGACGCCAACGGCCAGGGCGCGATCGCGGTCAACGTGATGAAGGCGGTCGACCAGCATCCGGCCCTGGTCCGCCAGGCCTGCGAGTCCGGCGCCGATGCCATCGTGATGGGCGCCGGCCTGCCGCTCGACCTTCCCGAACTCGCCCACGGTTATCCCGACGTCGCTCTGGTTCCCATCCTGTCGGATGCGCGCGGCGTGGCCCTGGTCTTGAAGCGCTGGATGCGCAAGGGCCGTCTGCCGGACGCGGTGGTGATCGAACATCCGGCCCATGCCGGCGGCCACCTGGGCGCGGCGCGCATCGAAGACCTGGGCGACGCCCGCTTCGACTTTGCCCGCGTGATGGAGGAAATCCACGTCGCCATGCGCGAGCTCGGTCTTGAGCCCGGCGCCGTGCCCTTCATCGCCGCTGGCGGCATCAATACTCACGAGCGGGTGGTCGAGCTGCTGACTATCGGTTATTCGGCGGTCCAGCTCGGCACCGCGTTTGCGGTGAGCGAAGAAGGCGATGCCCATCCCGAGTTCAAGCGCATCCTGGCCGAAGCCGGCCCGGCCGACATGGTTGAGTTCATCAGCGTGGCCGGCCTGCCGGCGCGTGCGGTGCGAACGCCCTGGCTCGACCGCTACCTAAGCCAGGAGGCGCGGCTGCGCGAGAAGGCGGCACAGCGGGTGATCGAAGTCAAAGCGGCCTTGCGTGAAACCGCGGGCAAATGTGCGGTGGCGCTCAACTGCCTGTCGTCCTGCGGCCTGCGCGACGGGATCTCGAAGTTCGGCCAGTTCTGCATCGACAGCCAGCTGGCGGCGGCGATGCGCGGCGAAGTGGCCAAGGGCCTGTTCTTCCGCGGTTCGGCCAGCCTGCCTTTCGGCGACGCCGTGCGTCCGGCGCGCGAGCTGGTGGAGTACCTGCTCTCGGGCCGCATGCCAGCCGCCCTCGGCCGGCGCTGAGCGGATCCAGCAATAAAAAACGCGGCCTCAAGGCCGCGTTTTTTTTATGCGCGTCGACAGTCAGCGGCGTGCCGTGCTCTTGGCGGGCGAACGCTTGCCGCTGCGGCCGGTCGCGACCTTGGTAGAACCCGAGCGGGTCTTGGCCGACGGCTTGCCTCCCTTGGTGTTTTTGGCAACCGCGCGGCGCGGGGTGTCGGGCACGTTGAGCGTGAGGCGCTGGCCGGCGAACAGGCTGTTTCGAGTCAGGCCGTTCCAGGCGATCACGTCTTGCGGGCTGACCTTCCAGCGTGTCGCCACCGAGGCCACCGTGTCGCCCTTGCGCACGCGGTAGGTGAGCTTGCGCAAGCGCTGCTCAGGAACCAGGGCCAGCTGCGCATCCTGGCTTGTCGCCGGAATGTCCTCGGTCATGGTTTCGTCGCGCGGAATCAGCAGCGTCGACCCGGGGGCGGGCTTGTAGCGCAGCGGAATGCGGTTGGCGTCGCGCAGCTGGGCTTCGCTGATCCCGACCTGGCGCGCCAGCGAGGCGAGGGTCTCGCCGGTTTTGATCCGGTGCACGGTCCAGCTCGACAAGGGCTGGCCGGTTGCCTTCCAGGCCGCGAGGTTGGCGGCAAAGGCGTCGACCTTGTCGGCCGGCAGCAGGAGCGGCGTGTTGTGCGAGGCGACGATCACCGGCCGGTTGAAGCTGGGGTTGAGCGCGATGAAATCCTCGAGCTTCATCTCGGCCAGCTTGGCGGCGGTCTTGACGTCGATGTCGCGTTCCTTGTCGACGCGAACGAAATAGGGTTCGTTTTCGACTGCCGGCAGGGCCAGGTTGAAGCTCTCGGGCGCGGCGACGATGTTTTTCATCGCCTGCAGCTTCGGGACGTAGTGCTGGGTCTCGAGCGGCATCCTGAGGTCGAGGTAGCCCGTGCCTTTGCCGGCGCGGCGGTTCTTCTCGATCGCCCGCGAGACCGAACCCTCGCCCCAGTTGTAGGCGGCCAGAGCCAGGTGCCAGTCGCCGAACATGTTGTAGAGCTTCTGCAGATAGTCGAGCGCGGCGCGGGTCGACTCGACCACGTCGCGGCGCTCGTCCTTCCACATGTTCTGGGCCAGGTCGAAGTCCTTGCCGGTGGCCGGAACGAACTGCCACAGGCCGGCGGCCTTGGCCACCGACTGCGCCTCGGGCTGGAAGGCGCTTTCGATGAAGGGCAGCAGCGCCAGTTCGGTCGGCATGCCGCGCGCTTCGACCTCCTCGACGATGTGATAGAGGTAGCGGCTGGCGCGCTTGGTCATGCGCGCGATGTAGTCGGGCTGGCCGGCGTACCAGCGGGTGCGCTGCTCGGCGATCGGCGTGTCGAGCTCCGGCATGGCAAAGCCGCGGCGGATGCGCTCCCAGATGTCGCGCGGCGGCACGGCGGGCTGGGCCCCGGGCTCGCCGGCCATGGCCGGCAGGGTGAACAAGAGGGCGCCGAGCGGGTCGGGCTCGCGCAGGCTGGGAGCCACGCTGGCGACCCATTCGGTCGAACCGGCCACCGCTGTCTCATGGGGCTCGGGCGTTGACGAGTCCGTTGCCATCGCGGCGCTGGCCAGGCTGGCTAGAAAGAAGACGCAAGGCGCCGCGAAGTATCGCTGCATCAGGAAAAGTCCAAGGGAATCAAGGCAGTGTAAGAAACGCTTCAAAAGCGAGTCAAGTTGACCACACTAGCGGAAATCGTTCTTCCAGGCACGAATCGCCGTGAAGCTGGCTAAACGGTCGGCGGGGGCCGAGCCGGTGCGGGTCGCCACAGCGGCGAGCGCGGCGGGTTCGGCCGCACGCAGGAAAGGGTTGGTCTCGAGTTCGAGGGCGATGCTCGAGGGCAGCGTTGGCTCGCCGCGCGCCCGCTGCGCGGCCGCGGCCGCGATCCTGGCTTCCAGCGCGGGATTGCCGGGCTCGACAGCCCGGGCAAAGCGCAGATTGGCTTCGGTGTATTCGTGGGCGCAATAGACACGGGTCGCGGGCGGCAGCGCGGCCAGCCGGTCGAGCGAGGCAAGCATCTGCGCCGGCGTGCCTTCGAAGATCCGGCCGCAGCCGCCGCCGAACAAGGTGTCGCCGCAGAACAGCGCAGGCGGGTCGAGTTCGGGCAGGTAATACGCGATGTGGCCGGCGGTATGGCCGGGCACGGCCATCACGTCGACCCGGGTGCCGAGCAGCTCGAAGCCATCGCCGTCGGTCAGGCCGGCGTCGAGTCGGGGTATGTCCTCGGTCGCCGGCCCCCAGACGCGGGCGCCCGTGGCGTCGACGAGCTGATTCACGCCGCCGACGTGGTCGGCATGGTGGTGGGTGACTAGAATCGCTATCAACGTCAGCCCTCGGGCCGACAGCCGGTCCAGCACCGGAGCGGCATCACCCGGGTCGACCACGGCCGCGAGGCCGCCTTCCGACAACAGCCATAGGTAGTTGTCGGCAAAAGCCGGAATCGGCTCGATTTGCATGTCCACTCCACTCACGAGGCGCGCCAGCGGCGCGTTCGCATTGTCCAGCAAATGAACGCACCCGGTTCCATGGCCAGCTTGTCGGCTTTCCTGCGCACCCCGCCGGGGCGTTATGCGCTGGCCTGGGAACAGGCGCAGCTCGACCGGGTGGTGAGCGACATCTTCGGTTATCACGCCGTCCAGCTCGGCCTGCCCGAACTCGACGCGCTCAAGGAAAACCGGATGCCGTTGCGGCTTTTCGCCAGCGAACGCTGGCCGACCGAAGGCCTGGCGGAAGGGCGGCAGGTGGCGCTGCTGACCTGCTACGAGGAGCTGCCCTTGGCCACCGCGTCGATCGACCTGGTGGTACTGCCGCATACGCTCGAGTTTGCGCTCGAGCCGCACCAGGTGTTGCGCGAAGTCGACCGCGTCCTGGTCCCCGAAGGCCAGGTCGTGATCACCGGTTTCAACCCGGCCAGCCTGTGGGGAGCGCGGCAGGCGCTCACCCGCATCGGTGCCCGCCCTTTCCTGCCTGCCGACGGCCAGTTCATCAGCCTGCCGCGGGTCAAGGACTGGCTCAAGCTGCTGTCGTTCGAGGTCAACCGCGGCCGCTTCGGCGGTTACGCGCCTTGGCTGGGCAGCGAAGCCTGGCTGCATCGCTGCGGTTTCATGGAAAAGGCGGGCGACCGCTGGTGGCCGGTGCTGGGGGCCCTGACCATGATCACCGCGATCAAACGCGTGCGCGGCATGCGGCTGATCGGGCCGGTGCGGCGCAAGCGAGAAGCGCTGCAGCCGGTGATCGCCGCGCCCGCGGCCAAGCAGCCGCTGCTGCGCGGGGCGGCGCCGGCGTCCGACAAGCCCTTCCCGGCGCGCGCGCCTAGCGCGAGCGCCGATCCGACATGAGACCTAGCGTGACATTGAGTGAATCGAAGAAGACGGCGGCTGCGGCCGAGCCCGCGGTGGAGGTATGGACCGACGGCGCCTGCAAGGGCAACCCCGGGCCCGGCGGCTGGGGGGCCTGGCTGAGCTGGGGCGGCCGCGAGAAAGAGCTCTGCGGCGGCGAACTCAACACCACCAACAACCGGATGGAACTCACTGCCGTGATCGAAGCGCTGGCCGCGCTCACGCGGCCGTGCCGGGTGGTGATCCACACCGATTCGCAATACGTGAAAAACGGCATCACCGAGTGGATGGCCAACTGGATCCGCCGCGGCTGGCGCACCGCCGACAACAAGCCGGTGAAAAACGACGATCTCTGGAAGCGCCTCTTGGCCGAGGTGGCGCGCCATCAGGTCGAATGGCGCTGGGTCAAGGGCCATGCCGGCATCGAAGGCAACGAACGCGCCGACCAGCTTGCCAACCGCGGGGTCGACATCGCGCGCGCTCGCTGAGCGATAGGTTCGGTGCCAGTGTAAATTCAGGGTAAATACGCAGGCCGGACTCCTTCCGGCCATCGCGCTCATTCCCCTGAGTTCATGACTGCCCGACGCCTTGCTTTTTATGCGCTGATTGCCGCCGGTATCGGCGCCGCCCTGGTTTTTTCTCTGCTCTGGCAGCGCGGCGCCGCGCCGAGTCCGGCGGGGACCGCGAGCCCGGTTCCCAAGCCGGCGCCGGTTGGCGCAGCGGGTGCCTTGCCGGTGGAAGTCGGTCAAGTCGAACGGCAGTCGCTCAAGGAAGAGCTGTCGGCGGTCGGCAATCTGCGCGCCAACGAAAGCGTGATGCTCAAGCCCGAGATCGCCGGGCGCGTCAGCCGCATCGCTTTTGCCGAAGGGCAGCGGGTGAGCCGCGGCGCGGTCC
The DNA here is from genome assembly GCA_023443095.1 of Pseudomonadota bacterium. GTDB lineage: Bacteria > Pseudomonadota > Gammaproteobacteria > Burkholderiales > Burkholderiaceae_F > JAEZVV01. The sequence goes on along the minus strand of JAEZVV010000177.1, from coordinate 9,952 downwards.
TGGTCGAGCTCGACGCCCAGGTCGCGCGTGCAGAGGTGGCGCAGGCCAAGGCGCAGCTCGAGCTCGCCCGCAGCAACTACCAGCGCACCCAGGACCTGTCGGAGCGCAACTTCGTCTCCCCGAGCGCCAAGGACCAGGCCGCGTCCAACCTCGAGGTCGCCGACGCGGCTTATGCGCTGGCCCAGGCCCGGCTCGCCCGCTACACCTTGCGTGCACCCTTCGACGGAGTCCTGGGCCTGCGCAGCGTTTCGGCGGGCGACTTCGTCAAGGACGGCGCCGACCTGGTGCAGGTGGAAGACATCGCCAGCATGAAGCTCGATTTCCGCCTGCCCGAGCGCTACAGCGCGCTGATCCGCGTCGGCCAGCCGGTGGAGTTCACGCTCGACGCGCTGCCGGGTCAGCAGTTCGTGGCCAAGGTGCAGGCGGTCGACGCCCAGGTCGACGCCAACGGCCGCTCGCTGCTGGTGCGCGCCAAGGCCGACAACCCCGGGGCGCAGCTGAAGTCGGGCATGTTCGCGCGCGTGCGGGTGGTCCTGGGCGAACGCGCCGACGCCCTGGTGGTGCCGGAAGAAGCGCTGGTGCCGGGCGCCAGCGGCCAGGTGGTGTTCCGGGTGATCGACGGCAAGGCGGTGCGCACGGCGGTCACGCCCGGGCTGCGCCGCCAGGGCTGGGTCGAGATCGTCAAGGGTCTGGCGCCGGGCGAAACGGTGGTCACCGCCGGCCAGATCCGCCTGCAGCGCGACGGCTTGCCGGTGCGCGTGGTCGAAGCGGCGCCGCGCTCGCCCGCCGCGGCAGCGGCACCGGCCGGCACGAAGCCCGGGGGCTGAGATGAGCCTGTCGGAAATCTGCATCCGCCGCCCGGTTTTTGCGACCGTGCTGTCGCTGCTCATCCTGCTGGTTGGGCTGGTGTCCTACCAGCGGCTGGCGGTGCGCGAGTACCCCAAGATCGACGAGCCCGTTGTCACGGTCGAGACCCGCTACACCGGCGCCGCGGCCGAGATCATCGAGAGCCAGGTCACCAAGCCGCTGGAAGATTCGATCGCGGGTATCGAAGGGGTCGACATCCTGACCTCGATCTCGCGCGCAGAGCAAAGCCAGATCACGGTGCGCTTCAAGCTGGCGCGCGAGGCCGACGGCGCGGCCGCCGACGTGCGCGACCGCGTCTCGCGGGTGCGGCAGCGCCTGCCGGTCGATGCCGACGAGCCCGTGATCGCCAAGGTCGAGGCCGACGCCAACCCGATTATCTGGCTCGCTTTCACGTCGGACCAGGCCAATACGCTGGCGATATCCGACTACGCCAACCGCATCGTCAAGCCGCGGCTGCAGACGCTGCCCGGCGTGGCCGACGTGCGTGTGTTCGGCGAGCGCCGCTACGCGATGCGGGTGTTTCTCGACCGCGACCGGCTGGCGGCTTTCACCCTGACCCCGGCCGATGTCGAAGACGCGCTGCGGCGCCAGAACGTCGAGATCCCGGCCGGCCGGATCGAGAGCCGAGAGCGCGAGTTCAACGTGGTGTCGCAGACCGATCTCGTCACCCCCGAGCAGTTCGGCGACATCATCGTCCGTAACGTCGGCGGCACCAACGTGCGGCTGCGCGATGTCGCCGACGTGTTCGTGGCGCCGGTGTCCGAGCGTGCGATCGTGCGCTACAACGGCCAGCCGGCGGTCTCTCTCGGTCTGATCCGCCAGGCTACGGCCAACCCGCTCGACATTGCCCGAGCGGTCGCGGCCGAACTGCCGAAGATCGAGGCCAGCCTGCCCGCGGGCATGAGGGTGCAGGTGGCCAACGACCAGACCGTCTTCATCGACGAGGCGATCAAGAACGTCTACAAGACCATCGCCGAAGCGGTGGTGCTGGTGGCGCTGGTGATCTTCTTCTTCCTGCGCAGCTGGCGCGCCTCGATCATCCCGCTGGTGACGATTCCGGTGTCGCTGATCGGCGCCTTCGCCCTGATGTACGCGGCCGGCTTCACCGTCAACACGCTCACGCTGCTGGCGCTGGTGCTGGCGATCGGCCTGGTGGTCGACGACGCGATCGTGGTGCTCGAGAACATCTACCGCCACATCGAAGAGGGCATGAAACCCTTCGACGCGGCGATCAAGGGCATGAGGGAAATCAGCTTCGCCGTGGTGGCGATGACGATCACTCTGGCTGCGGTGTTCGTGCCGCTGGCCTTCACGCCCGGTCGCACCGGGCGCTTGTTCGTCGAGTTCGCATTGGCGCTTGCGGGCGCGGTGACGGTGTCGGGTTTCGTGGCGCTCACGCTCACGCCGATGATGTGTTCGCGGCTGCTCAGGCACGAAACCCGGCATGGCCTCGTCTACAACGCGATCGAACGTTTTCTGCTGGCGATCAACCGCGCTTACGAGCGCTCGCTGCACTGGCTGCTCGAGCCGCGCCGTGCCGGGCTCGCCCTGGGGCGTCGGCGCTGGTTCGGCACCAACCGCTGGGTCGTGATGGCGGCCGTGGTGGCGCTGGTGGCGGCCACGAGCCTGCTGTTTACCAATATCAAGCGGGAACTGTCGCCGACCGAGGACCGCGGCACCCTGCTCGCGAGTTTCGTCGGGCCCGAAGGCGCGTCGGTCGACTTCACCGCGCGTTACGGCACCCGGATCGAAGACATCGTCGTCAAGTACCCGGTGTTCGATCGCGTGTTCGTGGTGAGCGGCGTCCCCACCGCGACCCAGGGCATCGGTTTTCTGCGTATGCTGCCGTGGGCCGAGCGCCCGCAGCACGCAAGCGAGCTGGCGCGCCAGCTCGTGCCGCAGCTTGGTTCCATCCCGGGGGTTCTGGCCTTTCCGGTGGTGCCGCCTTCACTCGGCCAGGGCTTTCGCGACCGGCCGGTGAGCTTCGTGGTGGTGTCGTCCGATCCCTACGAGTCCATCAACGAGGTGGTCGGTGCGATCCTCGCCGACATGGCCAAGAACCCGGGCTTCCAGGCGCCCGACTCCGACCTCAGGCTCAACCGCCCCGAGCTGAGGGTGAGCGTCGACCGCGACAAGGCGGCCGACTCCGGAGTGCAGATCGAAACCGTAGGCCGCACGCTCGAGACCATGCTGGGCGGCCGCAACGTCACCCGCTTCAAGCGCGACGGCGAGCAATACGACGTGGTGGTCCAGGTGCGCGGCGACGAGCGCAACGCCCCCGACGACATCTCGAACATCTTCGTGCGCGGTCGCGGCGACGCGATGATTCCGCTCACCGCCCTGGTCAAGGTCGACGAAGGCATCGCTCCGCGTGAACTCAACCACTTCGGCCAGCGCCGCGCGGTGACCATCACCGCCAACCTGGCGCCCGGCTACACCTTGGGCGAGGCGCTCGATTTCATGGCGCAGACGGCCGACAAACACCTCAAGCCCGGTTACGCCACCGAACTGAACGGCCAGTCGCGCGAGTTCCGGCAGTCGGGCGCCGCGCTTGCCGCGGTTTTCGTCCTGGCGCTGGTCTTCATCTACCTGGTCCTGGCGGCCCAGTTCGAAAGCTTCCGCGACCCCCTGATCATCATGCTGACGGTGCCGCTGGCGATGTTCGGCGCGCTGCTGGCGCTGACGATCTCGCCCATCGGTTCGCTCAACGTCTATTCGCAGATCGGCCTGGTGACGCTGATCGGGCTGATCACCAAGAACGGCATCCTGATCGTGGAATTCGCCAACCAGCTGCAGGAGCAGGGGCGGTCGCTGCGCGACGCGGTGATCGGCGCTTCGGTGTTGCGGCTGCGGCCGATCCTGATGACTACGCTCGCCACCGTGTTCGGGGCGGCGCCGCTGGCGTTTGCCGCGGGCGCCGGCGCGGAAAGCCGGCAGCAGATCGGCCTGGTGATCGTGGGCGGCATGAGTTTCGGCACCTTGTTCACCCTGTTCGTGATTCCGACGGTCTACAGCTGGATCGCGGCGCGGCGCGGGACGGCCCGGGTCGATGAGGGAAAAGCCGGGGTGCAGGGCGGCGCCGGGGTGGCGCAGACTTCCGCCCCCATGAGCAAGGAACACTGAGAGACTCGATGCGGCAAGTTGTACTGGATACCGAAACCACCGGCCTCGAGGCGCGGGCCGGCCACCGCGTGATCGAGGTGGGCTGCGTCGAGATCGCCGGCCGCCGCCTCGGCGAGCGCCGTCTGCACCACTACATCAACCCCGAGCGCGAGATCGACGAAGGCGCCGAGGCGGTGCACGGCCTTTCGCTCGAGTTTCTGTCGGACAAGCCCAAGTTCGCCGAAGTGGTCGACGAACTGCTCGAGTTCGTCGACGGCGCCGAAGTCATCATCCACAACGCCTCGTTCGACGTCGAGTTCCTCGACGCCGAACTCAAGCGCTTGAAGCGCGGCAAGTTCACCGACTACTGCGCCAAGGTCACCGATTCGCTCGCGATGGCGCGCTCGCTGCACCCGGGCAAGCGCAACTCGCTCGACGCCTTGTGCGACCGCTACGAGATCAGCAACTCGCACCGCACCCTGCACGGCGCCTTGCTCGACGCCGGGCTGCTGGCCGACGTCTACCTGGCCATGACGCGCGGCCAGGACAGCCTGGTGATCGACCTCGACGAAGACGAGCAGGAAGTCGACAACGCCGTGCCGATCGACCTCAGCCGGCTCGTTTTCGTGGCCGCCTCGGCCGACGAGCTGGCGACACACGAGCAGGTGCTCGACGCGATCGCCAAGGCCAGCAAGGGCGAGCCGGTCTGGCGCAGCGCGGCGGCCAAGGGCAGCGCCGGCGCGTAAAAACCCGGTCGCCCCGCCTCTGAAGGCAGGGCAGAAAATGTGTACAATGCGCAGCTCTGGGCGGTTAGCTCAGCGGTAGAGCACTGCCTTCACACGGCAGGGGTCACAAGTTCGAAACTTGTACCGCCCACCAGATGCCAAGCCCCGTAGATCCTTGATCTGCGGGGCTTTTTCATTTCCGCTCTGGACGTGAGCGGAGGCGGCTGGGAGCGGCAAGAGATGTAACCCTCCGCTTGGGGAGGGGTGATTCGCCGCGAAGCCGGTGACGCTGCAAGATGGGGCAGGCTGCACTTCCGTTTCTAGGGTTGGGATTGCAGTCGGCCTGTCTCCGTCATCCGAGCGTAGAGGTCAGCCATGACCCTTGCATACGGCTTCCCCGCTGAAGGAGGTTGCGATTGCCACGCGGTGCGGTATCGCATGCAGACCGCCCCACTCTTCGTGCATTGCTGCCATTGCCGCTGGTGTCAACGCGAGTCCGGCGCCTCGTTCGCCTTGAATGCCATGATCGAGGCGGATCGAGTCTTGGACCTTGGGGCGTCGCCGGAGCTCGTCAATACGCCCTCAGCGAGCGGGCGCGGCCAGATCATCGCCCGCTGCCCGCGGTGCAGGCTGGCGCTCTGGAGCTATTACGCCGGCGCAGGCCCCTGGGTCAGGTTCGTCCGGGTAGGCACCTTGGACAAGCCCGAGCTGCTGCCTCCGGATATCCACATCTTCACTGCGGCCAAGCAGCCTTGGGTGGTGCTGCCGGAGGGCGTCCCGGTCGTGGCCGAGTATTACGAGCGGGAGGAATACTGGCCGGCCGAGAGTCTGGCGCGGCGTGAGCGGCTCTTGTCGCGGATCGAGGCTAGCCAGGCTGCCGGGAAGAGCGGCGGCTAAGACTTCGCAGCAGAGGGCAGGAGCTTCCCAACGGTTCCGGCAGCCGACTCGGCACTCCGCTTCGAAGGAATGGATCGTCGCCACTTCCACGGCCTCCTGACCCGGCGCGGGTCGGTCTGCTCGCGGCTACTGGCAGGAGGGGCTGAAGGCCAGAGTTTGCTTTGACCTGCTCACGGGGGGCGCGTAGCGTGCGCGTCGCAGTCGCCGAACAACAATCTGCGATCACCCCGGGGCATTCGATTGCCTCTTGGATCGCCCAGCGGCAAGGCCCGATGGACTTGCCTGGGGATGCCGATGATCTTCAGCATCAGGACGCCGCTGCGCGCCGACCGACCCGAGGCCCAGCGCCGACGCGCCGATCCGCAGGACGCGGCTAAGGCCGTGCGGGCCAACACGCTTAACGCGCCAGCCCTGGCCTACAAGGCGGTGGTCGAACTCGACACGCAGGCGCTGGCGCTACCGGGCGGAGGGACGCTGCCGATCACCGCAGGGATGGCGGTGACGGCGGAGATCCACCAGGGGACGCGGCGGGTGATGGAATATTTGCTCAGCCCCCTGCAGCGGATTGGGAACGAAGCTGGAAGGGAGAGGTGATGAGTCAACCAAGAAAAATGCCGTGGCGAGCGAACCTCGACCAACAGTTTGATTTTGTAGTCGTCACGCTGTTTGGCATAGCCGGATTGCTGATGAGGACCTTTGCATGATGGAGAGCGAACGTCGAACTTTGGTGTCTTCCAATATCGATCTGAATCAGCTCGACGTCCGTGAACTGAAGATTCTGGACAAAGCTGTCGTCGAACAGCTATTGAAGGCATCGGCCCGCGCAGAGGCCTGGCTCTTCTACGGGATGCTGGTTTGTGCGCTGACTGTTTCAGCGCTGGCTATTTTTCTCCCTGTCAATGCGCTTGACCGATGGCCATGGCTTGGCGTGATTACATATCGAGCCATGGCGTGGTTTCCGTTTCTCGCTGAGTACGCACGCTATTCAGAGTTTCCTCAAGTCGTTAGTGTCGTCAAAGTTTACGCATTCTTCCTTTGGCTTCCTGCGACGCTTGTGGGGTGGGTGTTGTTTTGGGGGCGTCGACGGGTCGCCCTGGCTGCGCTGATGTCCGGCGTGCGTCCTCGGGTCATCAAGCCGACTTCCGAGTTGGTTTTGTTGTTCGGCTACGTGTTGGCGTTCTTTGGCATGTGGTTGCTTCCCGGCGACTCGAGCTTTATGCCTGGATTTACGACTGCCAATCGCTTTGGGCTCGCGCTGGTTGACGGTGGTGGCCTGTTTTTTCTCTCGATGCTTCCTGGGGTTATCGCACTTACGTTTTATCTGCGGCTCAACTCTAAACACACTCAACGTCGGTAATTCTGAGGGCATATGGAGTCATTTCAAGATATCTTGAAACGGGAGTTACGGAGTCCCGATCACTGGGACTTCGCCAGCGCGGGTGCAGACACACTGGACGCTTACTTCAAGAGTTTTGCTGAAAAGCAACTGCTTGACGCCCAAGGCTGACTTGCCAGCCCTGCTGGCCTTGCTCAGGGATGCCGATGGTCTTCAGTATCAGGACGTCGCTGCGCGCCGACCGGCCCGAGTCCCAGCGCCGACGCGCCGATCCACAGCTGTTGCGGACCGCGGCTGCGCTCGAGGCCGGCGCTGCGCTGGTCCGGCTCGAGAGCCGCGCCGAGGGTCTGACTCCGAGCGAAGCTGAGGAAAGGCTCGCCCTCTGGGGCGAAAACCTGGTCGCGCACGACACCCGCAAACGCCCGCTGCGGCGCCTGCTTGAGCTTCTGCTCAGCCCGCTCTCCGTCCTCCTGCTGGTGCTGGCGGCGGTGGCCGACTTCACGGGCGAGGTGCGCGGCGCCATCGTCATCACGGTGATGGTGATGCTGTCGGTGGTCCTTTCCTTTCTTCAGGAATACCGCTCTAGCCGCGCCGCCGAACAGCTGCGCGCCATGGTCCGCACTACTGCCACCGTGCTGCGGCGGCGCGATGGAGACGCCAACGTGGCGGGCTGGCCGCTGGCGGCCGAGCCGGTGGAAGTGCCGATCTCGCAACTGGTGCCGGGCGATGTCGTGCGGCTCTCGGCCGGGGACATGGTCCCGGCCGATCTGCGACTGCTTGCCGCCAAGGACTTGTTCATCAACCAGGCCTCGCTCACGGGCGAGTCGCTGCCGGTCGAGAAATACGCTCACGCCGCCAGCAGCGCCGCGGTGCTCGATCTGCACAACATCTGCTTCATGGGCAGCAACGTGGTGAGCGGTACCGGCCTCGGCCTGGTTCTGGCCACCGGCGGCGCGACCCACTTCGGCGCGGTGGCGCAGACCATGGCGGGCGAACGAGAGCCGACCAGCTTCGACCTTGGCATCCAGCGTTTCATCTGGCTGATCATCCGTTTCATGGCGGTGATGGTGCCGCTGGTCTTCTTGCTCAACGGGCTCTCGAAAGGCAACTGGCTCGAGTCCTTCATGTTCGCCCTGGCGGTGGCGGTGGGCCTTGCCCCCGAGATGCTGCCGATGATCGTGACGATCAACCTGGCCAAAGGGGCGCTGGCGATGTCGCGCAAGAAAGTGATCGTCAAGCGCCTGGCGTCGATCCAGAACTTCGGCGCGATGGATGTCTTGTGTACCGACAAGACCGGCACGCTGACGCAGGACAAGGTCCTGCTCGAGCGCCATATCGACATCGACGGCGCCGAGAGCGAACACGTGCTGCAACTGGCCTACCTCAACAGCTACTATCAGTCGGGTCTTAAGAACCTGCTCGACGTGGCGGTGCTTGAACACGTCGAGACCCACAAGGACCTGCACGAGACCCACCGCTACGCCAAGATCGACGAGATCCCGTTCGATTTTCAGCGGCGCCGGATGTCAGTGATCGTGTCGCAGGACGAAGGCGTGCACCTGCTGATCTGCAAGGGTGCGGTCGAAGAGGTCTTCGGCGTCTGTCGCTGGGTCGAGCGCGACGGCGTGCGCAGCGTCATCGAGGCCGGCGACTACGACGAACTACAGCGCGTGACGCGGGAGTTCAACGACGACGGGTTCCGCGTCATCGCCGTCGCTTACAAGGAAGTGCCGGCGCAAGTCGCCTCCTACGGCGTGGCCGACGAGGCCGACCTGATCCTCACCGGCTACATCGCCTTTCTCGATCCGCCCAAGGACAGCGCCCGGGCGGCGCTCGCCGCGTTGGCGCAGGTTGGCGTGAGGGTCAAGGTGCTCACCGGCGACAACGACGCGGTGACGCGCAAGATCTGCCGCGACGTCGGCCTCGACGTGAGCCGCGTGTTGCTCGGCAGCGAGGTCGAGTCGATGGACGACACCGCGCTCGCCCACGCCGCGCAGGAATCCACCGTGTTTGCCAAGCTTTCGCCGGCGCAGAAGGCGCGCGTGATCGGTGCGCTGCATGCGCGCGGGCATGTGGTCGGCTTCCTGGGCGACGGCATCAACGACGGTCCGGCGCTCAAGGCTGCCGACGTCGGCATCTCGGTCGACACCGCGGTCGACATCGCCAAGGAATCGGCCGACATCATCCTGCTCGAGAAGAGCCTGATGGTGCTGGAAGAAGGTGTGATCGAGGGCCGGCGTGTCTTCGGCAACATCATCAAATACATCAAGATCACCGCCAGCTCGAACTTCGGCAATATGCTGAGCGTGCTTGGAGCCTCGGCCTTCCTGCCCTTCCTGCCGATGGCGCCGGTGCAGATCCTGCTCAACAACCTCGCCTACGACTTCTCGCAGACGGCGGTGGCAACCGACGAAGTCGACGACGAATACACCCGCTCGCCGCGGCGCTGGGACATCGGCAACATCGGCCGCTTCATGCTTTTCATCGGGCCGATCAGTTCGCTGTTCGACTACCTGACCTTTGGCCTCATGCTCTGGATCTTCCACGCCTGGGAGCAGCCCAGCCTGTTCCAGACCGGCTGGTTCGTCGAGTCGTTGCTGTCGCAGACCCTGATCGTCCATGTGTTGCGCACCGGCGGCATTCCCTTCGTCCACAGCCGCCCCAGCCTGCCTCTGATGTTCACCACGTTGGCGATCTGCGCCTTCGGCATGTGGCTGCCTTTTTCACCCTTCGCTCCGGCACTGGGTTTCGTGCCACTGCCGACCGGCTACTGGTTGGCGTTGCTGATCATTCTGGCGTCTTACCTCGGGCTGACCCAGGTGGCAAAGACCCATCTGGTGCGGCGCTTCGGGCTGGGTTGAGAAGCGCGACAATGAGGCGCGCTGCGTTCACGCCGGGTCGAGGGCGGCGGCCGGTTCGAGCTGGCCCAGTCGCCAGGCGCGGGCCTGGTCGTGGACGAGTTGGGTCAACGAGGGTGCACTCTGGTAGCGGCTGCGTTGCCAGTGGGCGTGGTTACCGCTGGTAT
>JAEZVV010000164.1 GCA_023443095.1 Pseudomonadota bacterium | reverse complement strand
GAGTGGGAATGACCCGTAGTCGTGTCGCTGCCAAGGAGAAAAAATGACTTTGCGCACCTTGTTCGTGATCCTCGCTTTCGTGATCACCTCGATATTCCTGATCGCCAACTGGGGAGCGATCGTGGCGCCGGGGCCGGTGTCGCTGGTGTTCACCGAAGTCCAGGCGCCACTCGGCCTGATCCTGGTGGCGATCGCCCTGGTCCTGGTCGGGCTGCTGCTGGTCGTGATCCTCTACCAGCAGGCGGGAGTGATCCTCGAGGCCAGGCGCTGGCACAAGGAGATCGATGCGCAGCGTGCACTCGCCGATTCGGCTGAAGCGTCGCGATTCACCGAACTGCGCGCTTTCCTGGCGGCCGAGGTGGCCAAGATCGATGCGCGCGACAGCGCCCAGCAGGAGGCCTTGCTGGCCCGCCTTGCTGCGCTCGAAGAAAGCCAGCGCGCGCGCCAGGAAGAAAACGCCAATTCGATCGCGGCCTACATCGGCGAAGTCGACGACAAACTCGAGCGCCTGCTCCAGCGCTGAAGCGGCGTCGTCTGCGAGGTCGCGGCCGGGTCCAGGCGGACCCGGCGCGGGCGTTTCCGGCGGCGGCTTACTCGGCCAGGGCGCGTTCGTCGTCGGCTTCGTCGAGCAGGAAGCCGCCGCTCTGGTGCGCCCACAGGCGCGCGTACAGGCCACCGCGGGCGAGCAGGCTGGCATGGTCGCCTTCTTCGACGATGCGGCCGTGGTCGAGCACCACCAGGCGGTCCATCGCGGCGATGGTCGAGAGCCGGTGCGCGATCGCCACCACGGTCTTGCCTTCCATCAGCCGGTAGAGGCTTTGCTGGATCGCGGCCTCGACTTCGGAGTCGAGCGCGCTGGTGGCTTCGTCGAGCAGCAGGATGGGCGCGTCCTTGAGCATCACGCGTGCGATCGCGATCCGCTGGCGCTGGCCGCCCGAGAGTTTCACCCCGCGTTCGCCGACGTGGGCGTCGTAACCCTGGCGGCCCTTGGGATCGGTCAGGGTGAGGATGAACTCCTCGGCCTCGGCGCGGCGGGCCGCAGCCCTCATCTTGTCGTCGCTAGCGTCGGGGCGGCCATACAGGATGTTTTCTCGCACCGAGCGATGCAGCAGGCTGGTGTCCTGGGTCACCATGCCGATGCTCGCGCGCAAGCTCTCCTGGGTCACGTGGGCGATGTCCTGGCCATCGATCAGGATGCGGCCATGCTCGAGGTCATGGAAACGCAGCAGCAGGTTGACGACGGTCGACTTGCCTGCGCCCGAGCGTCCCACTAGGCCGATCTTTTCGCCCGGGCGGATGTTCAGGTTCAGGTGATCGATCACCGGCCGGCCGTCTTCGCGGCCATAAGAGAAGCTAACGTCCTCGAAGCGGATCTCGCCCCGGCTGACGGCGAGCGTGCCGGCGTCGGGGCGGTCGAGCACGGTGTGCGGGCGCGACAAGGTGTTGATGCCGTCCTGCACCGTCCCCACCTGCTCGAACAGGCTTGCCATCTCCCACATCACCCAGTGCGAGATGCCGTTCAAACGCAGCGCCATCGCGGTGGCCGCCGCCACCGCGCCGACGCCGAGTTCGCCCTGGGTCCACAGCCACAGCGCCACTCCCGCGGTCGAGAGGATGAGCAGGATGGAGAGACTCTGGTTGGCGATCTCGAAGCCCGTCACCAGCCGCATCTGGCGGTGCACGGTGGTCATGAACTCTTCCATCGCGCTGCGGGCGTAAGCCGCTTCGCGGCCGGCGTGGGAAAACAGCTTGACGGTGGCGATGTTGGTGTAGGCGTCGGTGATGCGGCCGGTCATGAGCGAGCGGGCGTCGGCCTGCGACTGCGCCACCCGCGCCAGCCGCGGCACGAACCAGCGCAGGGCGACGATATAGATCGCCACCCAGCCCAGGAAGGGCGCCAGCATCCAGGCGCTGAAACTGCCCACCACCGTCACCATGGTGACGAAGTAGATGATCACGAAGACCAGGATGTCGGCGACGATCATCCACACGTCGCGCACGGCAAGCGCGGTCTGCATCACCTTGGCCGCAACCCGGCCGGCGAACTCGTCCTGGTAGAAACTCATGCTTTGGCCGAGCATCAGGCGGTGGAAGTTCCAGCGCAGCAGCATGGGAAAGTTGCCCGCCAGCGCCTGATGTTTGAAGAGCGGCTGCAGCGCCGACAAAAAGAGGCTGGCCACTACCACCGCGGCGAGCAGGAGCAGGGTGCTGCCTTCGTCGGCCCACAGACGCTGGGGCTGGATCGTCGCCAGCCAGTCGACGAGTTTTCCCATCACCGCAAACAGCAGCGCCTCGAACACGCCGATTGCCGCGGTAAAAAGCGTCATCGCCGCGATGTAGCCGCGCAAGCCCCGGGTGCAGGCCCATACGAAGGGCAGGAACTGCCGCGGCGGCGTGCTGGGGCTGGCCTCGGGGTAGGGGCGGACGAGCTTTTCGAAGAAGGCGAACACGGGCGTCTCGGTCGGCGCCCGAAGGGTGCGAGGGCGGGGCGCCGATGATACGGGCCCCGCGACTCGCAGCGCTAGCGTTCGCCCTTGCGCCAGGGCTTCATCAGCGCCTGCGGGTAACGCGCGTTGCGCGCGACCAGCACCAGAGCCAGGATCGACAGGATGTAGGGCAGCATCAGCCAGACCTGGTAGGGCAGGGCCTCGCCGCTGGGCGATTGCGCCAGCCGCAGCTGGGCAGCGTCGAAAGCGGCAAAGAGGATCGCCCCGAGCAACGCCTTGCCCGGCTGCCACGAGGCGAACACCACCAGCGCCACGCAGATCCAGCCGCGGCCGTTGACCATGTTGAAGAAGAAGGCGTTGAACGCGGCCAGCGTGAGGAAGCTGCCGGCCACGCCCATCAGCGCCGAGCCGGCGACGATGGCACCGATGCGGGTGGCGTTGACGTTGAGGCCGGCGCCGTCGGCCGCCTGCGGATTTTCGCCGACCATGCGGATCGCCAGCCCCAAGGGCGTGCGGTAGAGCAGCCACCAGATGGCCGGCACCAGGGCCAGGGCGAGCAGGGTGGGCGCGGTCTGAGCCGACAGGATGGGGCCGATGATAGGGATGGCATCGAGCCCGCCGACCTCGGCGAAGGGCGTTACCCGCGGCGGCTCGGTCAGCTTGGGAAAGCTCACCCGGTAGGCGTAATACGACAGGCTGGTGGCGAGGATGGTGATGCCCAGGCCGGCGACGTGTTGCGACAGGCCCAGAGGCACGGCGAGCAGGCCGTAGATCAGGCCGAAGACCGCGCCGGCGAGGGCCGCCACCGCCACCCCGGTCCACAGATCGGCGCCCGAATACACCGCGAACCAGCCGGCAAAAGCGCCGGCGACCATGATGCCTTCGATGCCGAGGTTGAGGACCCCGGCCCGTTCGCACAGCAGGACCCCGAGAGTGCCGAAGATCAGCGGGGTGGCGATGCGCAGCGTGGCGATCCAGAAGGGGTCGGAAGCGATGATCGCAAGGAGATCGTTGAACATGGCTTATCTCCAGCGCAGGCGGAAGCGGACCAGGACCGTCGACACCAGGATCGCGATCAGCGAGGTGGCGACGATCACGTCGGCGATGTAGGTGGGCACGCCGACGGCGCGGCTCATCGAGTCGGCGCCGACAAACACGCCGGCGGTGAAGATCGCGGTGGCCAGCACGCCCAGCGGATGCAGGCCGGCGAGCATGGCGACGACGATGCCCGTGTAGCCGTAGCCGGGCGACATGTCGAGCGTGAGGTAGCTGGTGCGGCCGGCCACTTCGACCGCACCGGCGAGGCCGGCGAGCGCGCCCGAGATCAGGCCGACCACGATCACCACGCCGGCCACCGGAATGCCGGCAAAACGCGCGGCCTGTGCCTGGTTGCCGGTGGCGCGCATCTGGAAGCCGAACACGGTGTAGCGCTGCATCACCCAGATCAGCACGGCCGCGGCCGAGGCGATCACGAGCCCGCTGTGCAAGCGGGTGCGTTCGACCAGGCGCGACAGCTCGAGCTCGGAGTTGAGCGCGACCGATTGCGGCCAGCCCAGGCCCATCGGGTCCTTCATCGGGCCGTCGAGCATGTAGCTGACGAAGAGCATGACGATGAAGTTCGACAGCAGGGTGGTGACCACCTCGTCGACCGAGAAGCGGGTCTTGAGAAAGGCCGCCAGCGCCAGCCACGCCGCGCCGGCGACCATCGCCGCCAGCATCATCGAGATAAACAGGACCCAGGTCGGCGCTTCGAAGCCGGTGCCGCCGTGCAGGCCGCCCACCGCGACCGCGGCGAGCGCGCCAAGGTAGAGCTGGCCTTCGGCGCCGATGTTGTAGAAGCGGGCGCGGAAGGCGACCGCAACGGCCAGGCCCGTCAGGATCAGCGGGGTGGCGCGGGTCAGAGTTTCGGTAAGGGCAAAACGCGAGCCGAAGCCGCCTTCGAACAAGGCGGTATAGGCCGGCAGCACCGGTGCGCCGGCCCAGGCCACCAGCAGGGCGCACACCGCAAGGGTGGCGAGGATGGCGCCGATGGGGGCGAGCAGCGCCGCCAGGGGGGAGGGTTGTTCGCGGGGCTCGAGTCTCATCGAGAGCCTCGCCGGTGGCGGAGGAAGGTCGGATTCATGGTGTCTTGTTTCATCAGGCGGCGCGGTGTTCGGCCATGGCCAGGCCCAGCTCGCCCAGGGTCCAGTCGCCGGTGGCGCGGGTTTCAACGATGCGACCGTGGTTGATCACGGCCACGCGGTCGGCCAGGGCGAAAATCTCGTCGAGGTCTTCGGAGATCACGAGCACGGCGTCGCCGGCGTCGCGGGCTGCGATCAGGCGGGCGTGGATGCTGGCGACTGCGCCCACGTCCAGGCCCCAGGTGGGCTGGTCGACCACGATCAGGCGCGGGCCTTGGTGAGGATTGCGCAGCGCGCGGCCCAGCACCAGCTTCTGCAGGTTGCCGCCCGAAAGCAGCCGGGCGGCGGTCGAGGCCTTGCCGCCGCGCACGTCGAAGTCGGCGATCAGCTGCCGGGCGAAGCGGGTAATCGCGCCCCGGCGCAGCCAGCCGAAGCGGGAGAAGTCCGGCGAGCCAACCCGGTCGAGCACGCTGTTTTCGGTCAGGCTCATGTCGCCCACGCTGCCCTGGGCGCGGCGGTCTTCCGGCACGCGGGCGATGCCGGCGTCGATCGCGGCGCGGGCCTTGCGCGGATAGGGGCGGCCGGCCAGAGTCAGGCGGCCGCTGCGCGGCGGAACCAGGCCGAACAGGGTCTCGGCGAGCGCGCCCTGGCCGTTGCCGGCGACGCCGGCGATCGCCACGATTTCGCCGCCGCGAACTTCGAGCGAGGCGCCGCGCAGGCGGCTGCGGCCGTGTTCGGCGCGAGCGTGTACTTCGGCCATCTCGAGCAGGACCGGGCCGAGTTCGTGCCGGGTCCTGGCCGGCAGGGTGGGCAGTTCCTGTCCGACCATCAGCTGGGCGAGCTGGGTCTTGTCGGTGTCGGCGCGGGCTAGCGTGGCGATCAGCTTGCCGCCGCGCAGGACGGCGATGCGGTCGCTGGCAGCCAGGACTTCGTCGAGCTTGTGGCTGATGAAGAGGATGGAGAGGCCTTCGGCGACGAAGCGGTGCAGGGTGGCAAAAAGCTGCTCCGACTCCTGCGGCGTGAGCACGGCGGTGGGTTCGTCGAGGATCAGGACGCGGGCACCGCGGTAAAGCGCCTTGAGGATCTCGATGCGCTGCTTTTCGCCGACCGAGAGGCGACCGACCAGGGCGTCGGGGTCGGCCGCCAGGCCGAAGCGATCGGCGAGTTCGAGCAGCCGCGCGCGGGCGCGGGCGCGGTCCGACATCGGGCGGGCGAGCGACTCGGTGCCGATCATCACGTTCTCGAGCACCGTGAGGTTGTCGGCCAGGGTGAAATGCTGGTGAACCATGGCGATGCCGGCGGCAAGCGCGGCGGCGGCATCGCCCGGCGGCAGCGGCTGGCCGTCGACTTCGACGGTGCCGGAATCGGCCCGGTACTGGCCGAAGGTGATCATCATCAGCGTCGACTTGCCGGCGCCGTTTTCGCCCAGCAGGGCGAGGATCTCGCCGCGGGCAAGCGAAAGCGACACCGAGTCGTTGGCGATCAGGGGACCGAAGCGCTTGGTGATGCTGGAGAGTCGAAGAACCGGAGGGCTCGGTTGGCTGGTCTGGCTCATGAGCGGCCTGTTCTGAATGATGCGGGAAGGCGCCAGCGTGGTGCTGCCGGCGGAACTGCGGCGCCGCCGTCGCAGCGGCGCCCGCCCCCGCGGGTGCGGAGGCGGGGAGAAACAGTCTTACTTGGCGCTGGCCTTGGGCTGGTTGTCGTCGATCTTCACCGTGAACTTGCCGGCGAGGATCTCGGCTTCGCGAGCCCGGACCTTCTTCATCAGGTCGGCCGGAACCTTCTTCTCGAAGCTGCCCAGGGGCGAGAGCTCGGAGCCCTTCACGCCCATCGAGCTCCACTTGGCGTAGTCGGCGGCGGTGAACTGGCCGGCGCGAACGTTCTTGAGCGCTTCGGCCAGGGTCGGTTCCCAGTTCCACAGCGCCGACGACACCACGGTGTCGGGATACTGCGCCTGGGTGTTGACGACGTTGCCGATCGCCAGCCGGCCGCGCTCCTTGGCCGCGTCGGAGACGCCGAAGCGCTCGGCGTAAAGGATGTCGGCGCCCTTGTCGATCATGGCAAAAGCCGCTTCCTTGGCCTTGGGGGGATCGAACCACGAGTTGATGAAGCTGACCATGAACTCGATCTTCGGATTGACGTCGCGGGCACCCGCCATGAAGGCGTTCATCAGGCGGTTGACCTCGGGGATCGGATAGCCGCCGACCATGCCGATCTTGTTGGTCTTGGTCATGCCGCCGGCGATCATGCCGGTCAGGTAGGACGCTTCCTGGATGTAGTTGTCGAACACCGAGAAGTTGGGCGCTTGCGGCTTGCCCGAGCTGCCCGCCAGGAAGGCGGTCTTCGGGTAGTCCTTGGCCACCTTGCGGGCTGCGGCTTCAACACCGAAGACCTCGCCGATGATGAGCTGGTTGCCTTGCTCAGCGTACTGGCGCATCACGCGCTCGTAGTCGGCATTGGGCACGTTTTCGGAGAACACATAGACAATCTCGCCACGGTCTTTGGCCGCGTTGAGTGCCTTGTGGATACGGCTGACCCATTGCTGTTCGACCGGAACCGTGTAGATGGCTGCAACCTTGAGCGGCTTGCCGGCGGCCTTGGCTTGCGCGATGGCGGTCATCGGCGTCGCAAGCAAAGTCGACAGCGCAAACGTGCTCGCACCGGCGAGCAGCATGTGGCGGCGTGTGGTCATGCGGGTTCCTTGTGGTAAGAATGAGGGCTTGCACCAGTTGCGGGCGGCGGATGCGCCTGCGGGATGCCATTTCGATTGATGCGGCTAAACCTTCAAAGCATAACAAGCTCGACGCCTGCCGGATTCGAGTTTCAGGCACGGATGTTGAGCTAGATGAAACTTTCTTCGCATAGTTTTGCGATCGGCATCGCACTGGCGGCCATCGGCAGCGTTCTTTTCTCGACCAAGGCGATCGTGGTCAAGCTGGCGTACCGCTACGGGGTGGACCCGGCCACCCTGATCGCGTTGCGCATGATCCTCGCCGTGCCTTTTTTTGCGATCGCGCTGGCGCTCAGCTCGCGCGGCGCGGCGCCGATCTCCCGTGCCGACCACCTGCGGCTGGTGGTGGTCGGGCTGCTCGGTTATTACGCCTCCAGCTGGCTCGACTTTCTCGGCCTGCAATACGTGAGCGCCGCGCTCGAGCGGCTGATCCTCTACCTCAACCCGACCCTGGTCCTGCTGATGTCGGCGCTGTTCCTCGGCAAGCGCATCCGGCGCGCCGAAGGCCTGGCGCTGCTGCTGGCCTACTCGGGCATCGTGCTGGTGTTCGCTCAGGACGTCAGCTTCGCCGGTGGCGGTACTGCGCTCGGGGCGTCGCTGGTCTTTGCGGCAGCGCTCTGTTATGCGGCCTACCTGGTGATTTCGGGGGAGATGGTGCGGCGGATCGGTCCGATCCGCCTGGTCGCTTACGCGATGTGTGTCGCCACGGCCGCGGTGCTGGCGCATTGGGGGGCGACTCGTCCCTTAACCTCGCTGCTGCAGCCGGCGCCCGTGATCTGGCTGTCGGTGGTCAACGCCGTCGTGTGCACGGTGCTGCCGGTGTTTGCGACGATGCTGGCGGTGCAGCGCATCGGCGCCGGCGATACCGCGCTGGCGGCGATGACAGGTCCGGTCGCTACCATAGGCTTGGCCTGGTTTTTTCTGGATGAAGCGGTGTCGGTCTGGCAACTGGCCGGAACCGCGCTTGTCCTTGCCGGGGTGGCGGTCCTGACCCGTGCCGGTCTGCGCGCCGCTCCGGCCCCGTCAACAAGTAAGGAGAATCGCTCATGAAGACGCAAGCCATTCGGATCGAGCAACACGGCGGCCCGGAGGTGATGAAGCTGGTCGAAGTCGAGGTCGGCGAGCCGGGGCCGGACGAAGTCCGCATCCGCCAGCGCGCAATCGGCCTCAACTTCATCGACATCTATTACCGCACCGGCCTTTACGCCTCGGCGCTGCCGCACGGTCTGGGCTTCGAAGGCGCGGGCGAGGTCGAGGCGGTCGGCCGGAACGTGGACTACCTCAAGGTCGGGGACCGCGTCGCTTACGGCCAGGGGCCGCTCGGCGCTTATGCCCAGACCCGCGTCCTGCCTGCGGCCACCGTGGTCAAGGTGCCGCGCGGCATCAGCTTGGAGGAAGCGGCGGCGGTGATGCTCAAGGGCCTTACGGTCCAGTACCTGTTCCGCCAAACCTACCGGCTACAGGGCAACGAGACCATCCTGTTCCATGCCGCGGCCGGCGGCGTCGGCCTGATCGCCTGCCAGTGGGCGCGTGCCCTGGGTGTCAAGCTGATCGGCACTGTCAGCTCGCCGGAAAAGGCGAAGCTGGCGATGGAGAACGGCGCCTGGGCGACGATCGACTATTCGAAGGAAAACTTCGTCGAGCGGGTCAAGGAGCTGACCCGCGGCGAGAAGGTGCCGGTGGTGTATGACGGCGTGGGCAAGGACACCTGGGAGGGCTCGCTCGACTGCCTGCAGCCGCGCGGCCTGATGGTGAGCTTCGGCAATGCCTCGGGCGCGGTGACCGGGGTCAACCTCGGCATCCTGGCGGCCAAGGGCTCGCTGTTCGTGACGCGGCCGACACTGGGCACCCACATCGTTCCGCGCTCGCGACTCGAGGCTTCGGCCAAGGAGCTGTTCGAGCTGATGAAGGCAGGCAAGATCAAGGTCAAGCTCGACCAGACCTATGCGCTGGGCGACGTGGCGCGGGCGCACGAGGAACTGGCGGCGCGCAAGACCACCGGTTCGAGCGTCCTGATTCCCTGACGTGAGCGTGGCGGGCGCGGGCCTCAGGCCACGCCCGTCCCCCGAGCGCGGGCGAGCGCGATCAGGTGTTTGAACATCGCTAGCGCGGTGACCAGCCAGGCGGCCCAAGCAATGAAGATAAACCAGTCCGGGATCCACTCCAGGAAGTCGATCCGGAGCGCGTCGGCGTAGGTCCAGGTGGCGGCGGTATACATCCCCAGCGGGAACACCATCGACCAGTAGCCGGCGTTGTAAGTGAGCGGGACTCGTTCGACGACGTGTTTCCAGATGCCTACCAGCACCAGCAGCGGGATCCACCACGTCGCCATGGCCCAGAAAAACATCACGAAGGCCGCCAGGAACGACGCGAGGTCGGCCACCAGCGGATGCACCTTGGCGAATAGGATCAGCCTTGCGCCGGCGAGCGTGGTGATGGCCACCGCCCCCATGTTGATCCAGTACGGCGGTGTGAGGTCGGCCGGGTCCATGCGGAAGAACAGCCAGCGGTAGAAGATCAGGCCGATCAGGACGATGTAGAGCATGCCTCCCAGCATGAAAAAGGCGAGGCAGGCAAAAAGCACGATTGCTTTGTGCGGCAAGGCATTGATCACGAAACTGCCGAGGATGGAGATCGACTGCGTGGCCACCGTGATCACCAGCCAGCCGCCGTTGATGCCGTCTTCGAGCGTGGGTTTGGGCTCCCTCAGGACGGCGGCGGTGAAGAAGCTGTAGATGATCAGCACCCACAGCACGATCGCCAGCCACCACAATCCGACCGAGACTTCGTGCAGTGAGGTAAAGATCCAGAACTGGCTGCCGACGAGCGAAGTTGCCGCTACCATGGTGAGGTAGCCCGGTCCCTTGGCGTGAGAGATGAGATCGCCAAAGAAATCCGCCGGAAAGCGCAGCGCCCGCGCGATGAAGGCAAGCCATAGCAGGATGTAGGCGACGAGGTTGAAGCCAAAGAGCGCGAGGGCAACGCCCTGATAACCCAGCAAGTGCGAGGCGATAGAAACGATGCCGGTGGCCATCGGCAGGGCGAAGTAGGCCGGCGCCAGGGTCTTCAGAGCGCTGGCGGACGAGTCGGAGGTGATGGGTTCCACGGCGCGAGAGATATCAGCCCAGTCGCCGCATCAGTTGGTAGCGGCGCGGGATATACAGCAGGGTGGCGAAGCCGCTCCAGATATGGACCAGGCGAGTGAACGGCAGCAACAAAAAAACCATGAAGCCGCTGAAGATGTGCAGTTTGTAGATCAGCGGTGCTTCGACCATCAGGGTCCAGGCGTCGGCTTGGAGCATCAGCACGCCGCGCGTCCACAGTCCGAAGACGATCAGGCTGGCGCCGCTTGCGTCGTACAACGCCGAGTAGCTGACACAACCCGCTCCCAGCAGCAGGGTGAGCAGCAGCCACGCGTCGATGAAAATGTCCATCGGGCGGCTGGTGGCGCGTACGCGAGGATTGCTCAGGCGGCGGTGCAGCAGGATGATCAGGCCGGCGATCGCGAGCAGCATGAAGAAGCTGCCGATGATCACTTCCAGCCACTGGTGCATCACCGGCGTGACATGCAGGAGATCAAGCAGCCACAGCGGTGTGAAGAGGCCGCCGATATGACCGAAAAACAGGCCCAGAACGCCGACGTGAAACAGGTTGCTGCCCAGGCGCAGCGACTTTGAAGCCCAGATCTCCGAGCTTGCGCTCTTCCATGTATAGGGGGCGAGCACGTAGCGCAGCAGGCTACCGATCAGCATCACCGTCAGCGCGATGTAGGGAAAGATGCCGAGCACAAAGGCATCGACGTAATGAGCCAGTGCCATGTCTGCCTCCACGCTAACGCTGTGCCTTGATCGGTATGAACTTGCTGCGCCCGGCCATCGGCCGGCCAAAAAGCGCCTGCGCGCGCAAATTGCCGCTTTCGCCCGCGCCGAACGCAAAGCCGCATTCGCCCTGCTCCGCATGAACGTCGAACGCCGCTTCGCCGTAGGCGCGGTGAGAGGCAGGGATCACAAACCGGTCTTGGTAATTGGCGATCGCCATGAACCGGTGCATCTCGGCCGCCTGCTCCGCGCTCAGTCCAGCCTGCGCGAGTAGCGCGGGCTTATCGCGGCCGAAGACGTTTTTCTCTCGCATGTAGGCGCGCATCGCCAGCATCTTTTCGAGCGCTTCCACCACCGGTTGTTCGTCTCCGGCCGACAGCATATTGGCGAGGTATTGCAGTGGAATCCTCAGGCTGCGAACGTCGGGCAGTTCGCCTGCGACCGGCATCTGCCCGTTCGATGCGGCGGTGGATATCGGCGAGAGCGGCGGGATGTACCAGACCATGGGCAGGGTGCGGTACTCGGGGTGCAGGGGCAGGGCGACGCGCCAGTCGACCGCCATCTTGTAGACGGGGGAGTTCCGGGCGGCTTCGAGCCAGGCCTCGGGCACGCCGTCGGCGCGGGCCTGGGCGATCACCTTGGGGTCGTGCGGGTCGAGGAAGATCGAGAGCTGTGCTGAGTAGAGGTTCTTGTCGTGTTCGACGCTGGCGGCCTCCTCGATGCGATCGGCGTCATACAGCAGCACGCCGAGGTAACGGATGCGGCCGACGCAGGTTTCCGAACACACGGTCGGCTGGCCGCTTTCGATGCGCGGGTAGCAGAAGGTGCATTTCTCGGCCTTGCCGGTGGTCCAGTTGTAATAGATCTTCTTGTACGGGCAGCCCGAGACACACATGCGCCAGC
>JAEZVV010000161.1 GCA_023443095.1 Pseudomonadota bacterium | reverse complement strand
GGCCGTCGCCGATCAGGCGCTCGCGCACGCCTTCGGCCGAACCGCCGGTGCTGGCGGCGATGGCGTAGTTCTCGACTCCGGCCGGCAGCGGCACGGTCAGCGGATGGAGTGGCGCGTGTTCGAAGCGGTCGCGTTCCAACCAGTCGTTGTCGAGCAGGCTGCCGTGGCGCAGGTCGGTGATGCCGGCGCTGCGGATACGGCCCAGGCGGGCGAGCGGAGCGGTATAGGGGCTGAGCCCCAGCAGAAGGTCGACGCCGCTGCCGCCGCGTTCGAGCGGAGCGCCCAGGTGCGGGGTGCCGAGAAAGACCTGCCGCCGCAGCAGGCGCGGCCAGGACAGGCCGGCTTCGCTGGCGTAGTGGTAAGCGCTGCGGGCGAGCAGCCCGCCCATGCTGTGGCCGAGGATCGCGATCTCGGTGAGCCGGACCGGCCAGGCCGCCACCAGCGCTTCGAGCTGCCGGGCCAGCTCGCGGCCGTTGCTCGATACGTGTTGCCCGCTGTTGTAGTGCAGGAAGACGGGCGTGTAAGCGGCGTCGGCGGCAAGCGCGAGGCCGTGGTTGTGGCCCTGGCGGGTCCACTGCAGATCGTTCATGCACAAGCCATGCAGCAGCACCAGCAGGCGCGGGCCGGCCTGGGGCACGGCCGCGGCAAGAAAGTCCGGCGAGGGCTCGAGCCGTCGGCCGTCAAGGCGGAATGCCATCTCGATCACGAGCGGATTGCCGCTGGCGGCGAGGTAGTCGCCCAGCACGCCGTTGAGAGCGGCGAGCAGAGCTTCCCGCCGCGGCGACAGGGCCGCCTCGCCCAGCAGGGGCGCGAGCGTCGCCAGGCTGTGGTCGAGGCCGCCGCCGACCAGCCGCGTCACGCCGCGGATGCTGTCGTAGACCAGGCCGGTGATGCCGGAGGTGCGGGTGGTCTTGACCGAACCGACGATGCCGGGCACCTGGCCGATGGTGGCGTGCATCGCCTCGACCAGCGAGGTGACGCCTGCCGTGGCTTCGACCGCAAGGCGGGTGGCGCCGCGCAAGTCGGACAAGTGGGTGCGTGCACTCGAGCTCATGGGGACAGGGCCTCCGGCCGGGGGGGGGCGGCAGTGTGCC
The DNA here is from genome assembly GCA_023443095.1 of Pseudomonadota bacterium. Taxonomy (GTDB): domain Bacteria; phylum Pseudomonadota; class Gammaproteobacteria; order Burkholderiales; family Burkholderiaceae_F; genus JAEZVV01. The sequence goes on along the minus strand of JAEZVV010000161.1, from coordinate 8,990 downwards.
GCAGCATGGACCGGCACGCCTAGCCTACGCCGACCGGGCCTGGGGCCGCCGCTGCGGGCGGATGGAGGCCGAACGAGGACGAAAAAAAAGGGCCGCTTGCGCGGCCCTTGGTTCAGCACTGGCTGATTACTTCTTGCCGGAGAGCTGGATCAGGAGCTGACGGAACAGATCGAAGGCCGTGCCCAGGCAGGACTCGTCGATGTCGAACTCGGCCTGGTGGTGGCCGCCCTTGCGGTCGCTGCCGACCACGAAGTAGGCCGCCTTGCCGCCCTTGGCCTGCACGCGGCGGGCCAGGATGGTGGCGTCTTCGCTGCCGCCGAAGTTCGACACTTCGGTCACCTTGGTGACCGAAGGAACGGACTTCGCCGCTTCGACGATGGCATCGACCAGTTCGCGGTCGTTGTCGAGGTCGACGGCTTCGCCCATCTTCTCGATCTCGAAGCTCACGCCGAAGCTCTTGGCGACGCCTTCGACGATCGCGGTGGCCTGATCGACCATGTACTGGTTGATCTCGCCGGTCTGGCCGCGCACTTCGAGCTTGAGCTCGGCATTGACCGGAATCACGTTGCGGCCTTCGCCGGCGCTCATCTGGCCGATGTTGATGCGGGTCATGCCGCTGCCGTGGCGCGAAATGCCCATCAGCTGGGTGACGGCGTGGCAGGCGGCGGCCAGGGCGTTGCGGCCCAGCTGCGGCTCGACGCCGGCGTGCGCCGGCTTGCCCTTGAAGCGGACGTCGAGCTTGGTGGTGCACAGGAAGCCGTTGGGCGCGGTGACGATTTCGCCGGTCTTGGCCATCATCGCCAGGTGGGCGCCGAGGAACACGTCGGCGTCGTCGACGATGCCGCTGGCGGCCATGGCAGCCGCGCCGCGCACGCCTTCTTCAGCCGGCTGGAACAGGATCTTGATCGTGCCGTTGAGCTCGTCGGCGTGTTCGGCGATCCAGCGGGCGACGGTCAGGCCGATCGCGGTGTGGCCGTCGTGGCCGCAGGAGTGCATCAGCCCGGCGCGTTCGGAGGTGAAGCCGAGGGCGTTGGGGAGGTGATCGGCGGCGGCCGATTCCTGGACGTTGACGCAGTCGATGTCGAAGCGCAGCGCCACCACCGGACCGGGGCGGCCGGTCTTCCAGATGCCGACGCAGCCGGTCAGCTCTTCCATTTCGGCGAGCAGGGCTTCATCGACGCCGCGGCTGCGGGCGTAGGCCAGGCCGGCGGCGACGACCTTGGGGTCGCGGCCGAGGGTGTCCTTGGGCGAGATGACCTTGGAGCCGGCCAGCACTTCGAAGCCGTATTCGCGCAGCAGGCCCATCACGCGGGCGGTGGTGGCGAATTCCGACCAGCCGATTTCCGGCATCTTGTGCAGTTCGCGGCGCAGGGAAACGAGTTGTTCGTTGTACGTATTCATGAGGCTCAAACCATAATCAAAGCAAGGGTGATGACGGCGACGATCATGGCGGGCGCGGTGCGCTTGACCACGTCGATCGGCGAGACCATCGCAATACCGGAAACCAGAATCACAACACCGGCCACCGGGCTCATGGTGCGGCCGAGCGAACCGGCGATGGCGGCGAGCATGCCAAGGTCGGGGATCGTCATGCCGAACTGGGCGGCGTGCGGGGTGACGGCTTCGTTGAAGGCGAACGCAGCGGCGTCACCCGAGCCGGTGATCACGGCCATCAGGAAGGGGCCGATCGAACCACCCCAGCGGGCGATGTCGTTCGAGTGCTTGAGCACGTCGATGAAGGCGGTGATCAGGCCCGAGGTCTGCAGGCCGGCAGCGAACACGCCAGCGGCGATGATGATGCCGATCACGTCGGCGTAGCCCTTGCCCATGCCGTTGAAGAACTCGTTGGTCATCTTCGCGGGCGAGAGGCGGGTGACGGCGAGCGCAAAGATGGCGCCGATGATCATCGCCTGCGGCACGCCCATCTTCAGGGCCGGAACCGAGGTGTTGCCGAGGACCAGCAGGATCAGGGGAACAAACGGGGCGAGCGCGTAGAGCGGGTTGGCCTTGGTGATCGCGTCGGCCTTTTCCTTGACGTTGGCCATCGCTTCGGCGCCGGCCTTGTGGTCCTTGAACAGGAAGCACACGATCGTGATGCCGACGATGCCGATGCCGATCATGACCATCGAGAAGGGCGCATGGTGGGCGATCAGGTCCATGATGTCCATCTTGGCCATCTTGGCCACGAAGGCGTTGTGGCTCATGCCCGGCGACAGCACCGAACCGTAAGTGCCCATCAGCACGGCAGCGGCAGCGCCAGCGGGGCGGATACCGGCCTTGAGCATCAGCGGGATCAGCGTCGCGCCGACGGCGGCGGCGCAGCCGGCGGCCGACGGGATCGCGGTGTTGACGAAGAAGGTCACGGCCGCGGCGGCAGGGATCAGGAACAGGCCGAGTTTGGCGAGCGGCTTGGCGAGCAGGGTCACCAGGTGTTCATCGCAGCGGGTGTAGCTGATCACGAAGGCAAAACCCATCGCGCCGCAAATTGCCTGAATCAGCGCGGCGTTGGTCATGCTCTTGGCGAAGGCATCGAGACCGGCCATCGGGTTGAGCGTGAGCATCGTCAGCACTAGGCCGGCGGTGATCAGGACGAGTTTGGTTTCGTACCTTTTGATAAGGGCCCAGACCGTGATGAAGACCACGAGTACTGCGAGCCAGGCAGTGATAGTCATGTTGCGATACCTTCGGATGAACGACGGAGTCTTTCCGCCAAACAAAAGACCTTTGTCGCTTCGCGACTAGGGCCCGCTAAACGCAAACGGCCGGTCAGAGACCAGCCGCTTCCAATCGCGTGCGGCGCGTGACACCAACACAACCGGTTGGTCGTGGGGCTTCATCAAATCCTGCAGCAATGGCCGGTTGGTGATGCATGTCTCGCCTTGTGTCAGGGTTCGCCGGGGAACGCCTGCTGCCTGCGCAAACGCACGTGATGGCGAGAGCATCAATCGCTTCAAGTTCGGCTGGCATCGGGCGAAACCCGCGAAGGCGTGCGCGGCTTGCGCGCCGTCAGTTGCCGGCAGCGGTAAATCTCGTCGACAACACAAACACGACTTTGATCAAACATCGGTTAGGCAGAACGGGCTAGGCGCGCACGAATCGGACGATTCGCAAGCCTTGTGAATGCGCCGTCCGTCGTTTCGGCAGCGCGCGTGATCTGGCGCAAGCCTGGTTCGCGGCGTCCAGCCCGACGGCATGCCGTTGGGGGAAAGCACCGCTTATGCCATGCAGGCCGCTCGCATTAGCTTTCGCTCTTGAGCCGCCCGGAAGAGAGCCCCGTGGACGGCGGCGTGATCACCGCGTTGCGGTATCCGGCGGGCAATCTTCCGACATCCTGTAAGCGGGGCTGGTCCCGCTGCGCGGCTTGCGTGCCGGCATGTTGCCGGCCGGAGGAGCTGGTGTTGAGTAAACAAGATCTGGAAGTTCAGGCGACGCAGTTCGCGCTCGACCTGTTCGAAACCGTCCGTGCCATGAGTGCGGATACCGCGGGCGTCTCGCGTCCGTCTTACGGTGACATGGAAAGCCGGGTGCTCGACCACCTCAAGGGTGTAGCCGAGTCGCTGTCGATGTCGACCGAGTTCGACGCTGCTGGCAACCTGTGGATGCGGCGTGCCGGCCGCGACCGCAGCCTGCCTGCGTTTGTCACCGGCTCGCACGCCGACTCGGTGCCGCAGGGCGGCAACTACGACGGCTTTGCCGGCATCGTCGCGGGCCTGACCGTGGCCTGGCGCATGCAGCAGGAAAACGTGCTCACCGAGCGCGACTTCGTCGTGCTGGCGATGCGAGCCGAGGAAAGCGCCTGGTTCGGCAAGCCCTACCTGGGTTCGGCCGCCATGCTCGGCAAGCTCAAGGAAGCCGACCTCGCCTTGAAACACCGCGACACCGGCTACCCGCTCGCCTTCTACATCCGCGAAGCGGGCGCCGAACCGGCGCGCCTGACTCAGGGCAAGCCGCTGTTCGACCTGGCCAGCATTGCTGCGTTTGTCGAGCTGCACATCGAACAAGGCCCGATGCTCGACGAGGGCGAAGTCCCGGTCGGCATCGTCACCGGCATCCGCGGCAACGTCCGCCACCGCAAGGTGCGCTGCGTGGGCGAGGCCGGCCATTCGGGAGCGGTGCCCAAGCGCCTGCGCCACGACCCCGTGCTTGCCACCGCCGACCTGCTGTCGCGCATCGAAGAAGCGTGGCAGGAATGGCTCTCCAACGGCCACGACCTGGTCTATACCACCGGCATTCTGCAGACCGACAAGGCGACCCAGGCGATTTCGGTGATCCCGGGTGAAGTGAGCTTCAGCATCGACGCGCGCAGCCTGTCGCGCGCCACGATCGACAGCTTCCACGCTGCGATGCGCACTGAATGCGATGCGATCGGCCGTGCCCGCGGCGTCCGCTTCGAGTTCGACGAGCCGATCTACAGCGAACCGGCCGTGCTCGACGCCGACCTGATGCGCCGCATGGCGCGCCTGGCCGACGCCCAGCAGCTGCCCTACATGCGCCTGGCAAGCGGCGCCGGCCACGACGCCGCCCTGTTTGCCAACGCCGGCGTGCCGACCGCCATGATTTTCGTGCGCAACCAGAACGGTTCGCACAACCCGTTTGAAGCGATGCGCACCGAGGACTTCATGGCCGGTTGCGAACTGCTGTGGCAGACCGCCGTCCGCTTCGAGGAGAAAGCCGATGAATGACAAGCTCAAGACGGCGGCGTTTGCCGACGCCACCTCGCGCGCCCAGATCGCCCGCATGACGGCGCGCATCCTGCTCGCGACCGGCGCGGTGCGCGTCAATACCGACGCTCCCTTCATGTTCAGCTCGGGCTGGGCAAGCCCGGTCTACATCGACTGCCAGCGCGTGATGGCCCACCCCGACCTGCGCCAGACCCTGATGGCGCTGGCCGCCGGCGAGATCGAACGGCAGGTGGGCGCGGCCGCGATCGACACCGTGGTCGGCGGCGAAGACGCGGGCGTGTGTTTCGCCGCGTGGATCGCCGACTCGCTGCGCAAGCCGCTCAACTACGTTCGCACTCGCACCCGCGGCTTTGGCCGCAACTCGCAGATCGAAGGGGATCTGGCGCCGGGCGCCCGCGCCTTGCTGGTGGGCGACCTCACCACCGACGGCGTGTCGAAGGCGCAGTTCGCCGCCGCCTTGCGCGGTGCCGGCGCCCAGGTGCAGGACGTGTTCGTGTTGTTCTACTTCGACGTGTTTGCCGAAGCCCGCCTCCATCTGGAAGCGGCCGGTCTGCGCCTGCACGCTCTGGCCAACTGGGGCGACGTGGTGGCGGTGGCGCGCGAAGACGGCTTGTTCGACGCCGCGACCCTGGTCGAGGTCGAGAGCTTCCTGGCCGATCCGGCCGGCTGGTCGGCGCGGCACGGCGGCCTCGCCCACCTGGCGGCGCCGGCTACGACTTCGCTGCCTTGATCGACACGACGCTTTGGCGTGTAGTGGCCGGCTCCTGATCGGGCCAGGCGACACCGCGACGGGCCGCCATCGAGCGGCCCGTTGCTTTCCAGTCGTCCTGGCTCAGATGCCGCTTGAGATGAGGCAGGAGGACCTGCTCCTCGGTCATGATGTGGTGCTGGTAGATCGCGTTCCAGCGGTCGAGCAGGGCCGGGTTCAGCAGAATTTTTTCGCCGGCCTCGATGCGGGCGAGGGTCGCATCGAGTTCGACCCAGATGCGGCCGGTGTCGACGTGGTCCTGCTCGATCGAGGCGATGGTGGCGGCGAGCGCCGCGTATTTCTCGGGCGGCATGCGCGCCTTCAGGCGCGGGAAGAGGTCGAGCTCCTCGTCTTCGTGGTGGCGGGGAGCGGCTTCGTTGAAATAGCGCCGGATCGAGTTGGCCGTGATGCGGGCGTCCTTGTCCGCGCCGTTGACGCCGAGGTGTTGGTTGAGCCGCGTCATGAGTGAACAGAAGCGTTGCACCCGTTCATGGCAGGCGAGCCAGATCTCGAGGGCATCGTCGAAGCCAGCGGCGGGAGAGGAAAAATCGGACGGCGTCATACAGCGGACTGAAAGGTGTGGTTCGGCAGGCTCGCCAGCTTGCCCTGCCTTGATGGGCTGGGGTTTGCGAGAGGTCAAGCCGTAGCAAATCAGTCGGGAATTCGGGGCTCAAGTTGTGCTGGCAGCGGCGGTCTGGCCCGAGACGAAGCCACGCGCCGGATCGAACACCAGCACCCGGCCGTCTTCGATCACGTAGTACCAGCCGTGCAGGAAGAGGCGGCCTTCCTCGACTCTTTGCGCGACCATCGGATAGGCCAGCAGGCGCTCGAGCTGCAGGATCACCGAGCGCTGCTCGACCCGGCGCAACGCTTCGGGCGAAGGCTGCACCGGCAGGACCGCGTCGCGCGCGAGCGAGAGCCAGGCGTTGAGGTGGCGGGCCGAGGCGGGCTGCTCTTCGTACAAGGCTCGCATGGCGCCGCAATGGCTGTGGCCGCAGACGACGATGTTGCTGACTTCGAGCTGGAGCACGGCGAACTCGATCGCGGCGGCGGTGCCGTGGAACCCGGCCGACATGTCCCAGGGCGGGATCAGGGCTCCGACGTTGCGGGCGATGAATAGCTCGCCCGGGCCGCAGTCCATCAGGTCGAAGGGAACGATGCGCGAATCCGAGCAGCCGATGAACAGGGTCTTGGGATGCTGGCCGTCGGCGATCAGGCGGCGGTAAGTGGCCTCGTAGCGGGGGAAGACGTCGCGCTCGAAGCGTGCCAGGCGTTGCAGCAGGTCGGTGTCGGGCATGGCGGGGCACGCCGTCCGGTCGCCTGAGGCGCGGACCGGGCGGCGTGATCCTGTTGGGTTGTCAGCGGCTGCGCACGACCTGGGGCGGGCGGGCGAGGTAGGCGAGGGTGCCGAAGCCGCTCCAGATATGGACCAGGCGGCTGAAGGGGAAGACCAGGAACAGCGTCATCCCGAGCACGATGTGGGCCTTGAACACCCAGGCGGCGTCGGCGACGTAACTCGCGGCATCGGCCTGGAAGGTGGCGAGGTGCTGGGCCCAGATCATCAGCTTGACCATCTCGCTGCCGTCGAGGTGCTGCATCGAATACGCGATCGAGATCAGGCCGAGTCCGACCTGAGCGAGCAGCAGCCACAACACCAGGATGTCCATGCGGGTGCTGGTGGCGCGGATGCGGGCGTCACCCAGCCTGCGCATCAGCAAGATGACGATGCCGGCCGCGGTGAGGGCGCCGAACAGTCCGCCCGCCACGATCGCCACCATCTGTTTCACCGGCGGTTCGATGCCGAGGAAGTGCCAGACCGGCATCGGGGTGAGCAGGCCCACCAGGTGGCCGCCGAGGATGCCGAGGATGCCGATGTGGAAGAGGTTGGACCCCAGCCGCAGCTGCCCGCTGCGCAGGAGCTGCGAGCTGTCGCTTTTCCAGGTGTAGGCCTCGCGGTCGAAACGGATCAGGCTGCCCAGCACGAAGACCGTGAGGCAGATGTAGGGGTAGGTCGAAAAGAGGAAGTCGTTGAGCGAGTTCATGCTGTCCTCCGATGGAGCTGGATCGGTTGAACGCTGTTGGTGGGGGCCGGCGGGCAGGCGCCGAGGAACTGGACCTGCTCGGCCTCCCACAGGCGGTCGAGCGCGGCGGGCGAGCTGTCGTCCTCGACCTCGCCCGCGGGTCGCGCCAGGGCCGGCTCGCCGGCGATCGCAAGCAGGGCGTCGATGGCCGCGGCCCAGGGGCTTTGCCGGCGCAGCAGGCCTTCGCCGATGGTGCGCACCAGGTGGCTCACCTCCTGCAGGTGGCCGAGCGCGGTCGCCGGCTCGTGTTGCGCGGCGAACTCGAGGTAGACCGGCAGGTAGTCGGGCAGCTGGGTCGTGGTCTGCATCAGCCCGGCGGCGTGGTACATCGCCACCAGGTCGACCATGGCCTGGCCGCGGTCGCGCGATTCGCCGTGCACGTGTTCGAACAGGTTGAGCGACGTCGAGCGGCCGCGGTCGAAGGTCTCGACGTAGGCCTCCTGCGAATCGAACAGGTCCTGGGCCGCGAGCGTGTCGATCAGGCGCGCCAGCGGCGAGGCCGGCGCCGGCGCGAGTTCGGCGCGGATCTCGGGCAGGGCCTCCACCAGCTCGGCGTCGGGATAGTCGAGCAGGCGGGCGAGCGCTCGCAGCTTGCGCGCGGTAGCGGGGTGGCGGTTTGTCATGCGAGCCCCTTGATCGGGATGACCTTGCGTTTGGCGCCGAAGAGGCCGCCGTGCTGGGCCTCGCTGTTGCCAAAGGAGAAGCCGCTTTCGCCCTTGAGGTCGTAAGCGTTTTCGGCGTATTCGCGGTGGGTGGTCGGCACCACGAAGCGGTCCTCGTAGTTGGCGATCGCCATCACCCGGTACATGGTTTCGACCTGGTTGATCGTGAGCCCGACCTGCTCGAGCACGGCGGCGCGGTCGACCCCGTCGACATGCCGCCCGCGCATGAAGCTGCGCATCGCCAGCATGCGTTCGAGCGCCCGGGTCACCGGCAGCGGGTCGCCCGCGGTCAGCATGTTGGCCAGGTACTGCACCGGGATCCGCAGGCTGGAGACGTCGGGCAGTTCGCCCTTCATGGCCACCTGGCCGGCTTCGGCGCGCGACTGCACGGGCGAGAGCGGCGGGATGTACCAGACCATGGGCAGGGTGCGGTACTCGGGGTGCAAGGGCAGGGCGACGCGCCAGTCGACCGCCATCTTGTAGACGGGCGAGTTCCGGGCCGCTTCGAGCCAGGCGTCGGGCACGCCGTCGGCGCGGGCCTGGGCGATCACCTTGGGGTCGTGCGGGTCGAGGAAGATCGAGAGCTGTGCCGAATACAGATTCTTGTCGTGTTCGACGCTGGCGGCCTCCTCGATGCGGTCGGCGTCATACAGCAGCACGCCGAGGTAGCGGATGCGGCCGACGCAGGTCTCCGAACACACGGTCGGCTGGCCGCTTTCGATGCGCGGGTAGCAGAAGGTGCATTTCTCGGCCTTGCCGGTGGTCCAGTTGTAATAGATCTTCTTGTACGGGCAGCCCGAGACACACATGCGCCAGC
>JAEZVV010000041.1 GCA_023443095.1 Pseudomonadota bacterium | reverse complement strand
CGTGCTGCTCGCCGGCGCTCCCTGCGACTTCAGGCTCGACTACGGCCGTCATGTGCGGCGCTCGGCGACGCTGATCGCGGCCAACCGCAGCGCCAGGGAAGCCCGCCTCAACCGCCGGCCGGACATTGCCCTGATCGGCGACGCGGGAGCAGCGCTGATCGAACTCGCTCAGCGAGTGAGTCTGTCGCGTCCCGAGTGGCTGGCGCAGCTGCGCGAGCGCGACGCCGCACGCGAGCGAGAGATCGAGATTCAGGCCGGCGCGGATTCGGCCATGGTCAACCCGATCGCCTTTTTCCGTGCGCTCGACGCCGAGATGGGAGACAAGGCAGTGATCGCCGCCGACGGCGGCGACTTCGTCGCCACCGCGTCGTACATCCTGCGGCCGCGCGCCCCGCTCGGCTGGCTCGACCCCGGCGTGTTCGGCACGCTCGGCGTCGGCGCAGGATTTGCGCTCGGCGCCGGGATCGTCCGCCCGGGTGCCGAGGTCTGGCTGATCTGGGGCGACGGCGCCAGCGGTTATGGCCTGGTCGAGTTCGACAGCTTGGTCCGCCACGGCGTGCCGGTGATCGCGGTGGTCGGCAACGACGCCGGCTGGACCCAGATCGCACGCGAACAGATCAAGCTGCTCGGCGACGATGTCGCCACCGTGCTCGCCCGCAGCGACTACCACCGAGTCGTCGAGGGTTTCGGCGCGGTCGGGCTGATCGCCCGCAGCAACGCCGAGGTGCCGGCCGTGCTGCGCCAGGCGCGCGAGCTGGCCGCCGCCGGCCGGCCGGTGCTGATCAACCTGTGGCTGGCGGCGACCGACTTCCGCGAGGGTTCGATCTCGATGTGAGCCGTGTCGCCTCAGCCGCCGGCCGCGACGGCCGCGACCCGGGCCGCGTGGACCTCGAGCGGGATCCGGGCGGGCGTGGCGCGCTGGGACGCGGCGATGGCACCGGCATCGACGGCGCGTGCTGCCGCCATCGCGGTGCGCCAGCGGCTGGCGTCGCTTTCGGTGAGGACTTCGAAAGCGCGCAGCAGTTCCTCGAAGCGCTCGGGTCGGCGGAACACGTCGGCGCGTTCGAGCACGGCCACCCGGTCTTCGGCGCTGGACGCGCGAGCGAGACGCTCGCGCAGTTCGGCGAGCAGGCGCGCGAGCTGGGCCGCGTCGCTCGGCGCCCGCATGCGTTCGCTGATCGCCTGTACGGCTTCGCTCGAGGGGGCGGCCGACAGCAGGAGCGCGTAACGCGCCGGCAGGGCCAAGCCGGCTGCCGCGCCGCGGTCGAGCGCCGCGGCGGCGGGGGTTAGCGCTTCCAGCTCGGGGTAGAGCCGCGCCATCAGGCCGCTTTCCCGCAGAACCTCGAGCATGCGCGAGGGCCGGTCTTGCATCAGCCCGCGTCCGACTTCCTGCATCACGCGTTCGGCGACCAGGGCGTCGGCTTCGCCGCGGGCCACGATCTCCTGCATCAGCGCCATCGTTTCGGGGGCGATCGCGAACCCGGGGAAGCGGGCGGCAAAGCGGGCGACGCGCAGGATGCGCACCGGGTCTTCGACGAAGGCCGCGCTCACGTGCCGCAGGACGCGGGCTTCGAGGTCGCGCTGCCCGCCGTAGGGGTCGGTGATGACTCCCGCCTCGTCCATCGCCATCGCGTTGATCGTGAGATCGCGCCGGACCAGGTCCTCCTCCAGCGTCACGCCGGGGTCGGCGTGGAAGGTGAAGCCCTTGTAGCCGGGAGCGGTCTTGCGTTCGGTGCGGGCGAGCGCGTATTCGTCCTGGGTGCGCGGGTGGAGAAAAACCGGGAAGTCCTTTCCGACCGGACGGAACCCGGCGGCGACCATCTCCTGCGGCGTGGCGCCGACCACCACCCAGTCGCGGTCGCCCGGACGGATCGGCAGGCCGGCGCGGGCGAGCAGGGTGTCGCGCACCCAGCCGCCGACGGTGTAGACCTTCATGCCTGAAACCTGCGGGTCAATGGTCGCCGAGGTCCTCGACTTCGGCCTGAGCGGCGGCGATCCAGTCGAGCATGGGCGGCAGTTCGAGCACGCGCCGCGAATACGCGGCGAGTTCGTCGGACAGCGGCACGCCGTAGGTGGCGAAACGGGTGACCACCGGCGCGTAGAACGCGTCGGCGATGCTGAAGTCGCCGAACAGAAATGGCCCGTCCGAACGCTCGAGCGCCTCGGTCCAGATCGAGCGGATGCGCTCGATGTCGGCCATCACCTCGGGCTTGGCCATCGCGGCCGCGCCTTTTTCCGGCAGGTGGGCGCGGATGTTCATCGACATATGGCTGCGCAAGGCCATGAAGCCCGAATGCATCTCGGCCGTCACGGCGCGGGCGCGGGCGCGGGTGGGGCGTTCGCTCGGCCACAGCTTGCCGCCGGCGAAGGTCTCGGCGATGTATTCGCAGATCGCGAGCGAATCCCACACCGTGGTCTTGCGGTCGATCAGCACCGGCACCCGGCCGGCGGGCGAAACGGCAAGGATTTTCTCGCGCGTGTCGGCCTGGTCGAGGCAGATCCGTTCCTCGTTGAAAACGATGCCGGCCATCTTCATCGCGAGCCAGGGACGCAGCGACCAGGACGAGTAGTTCTTGTTGCCGATAAAAAGTTTCATGGGTTTCCTTTAGCGGCCGGCGCGGGTGCGCAGATCGAAATAATGGTGGAGGCTGCCGCGGCCCGAGAGGTAAGTAGGGGCCACGGACTCGAGCGAGGCCTGCGCAAGCCCGAGTTCGGGCGCCGGCGTCCAGCCGGCCGGTGCGACGTTGTCGACCTTCATCGAATCGAGGTTGTCGCGAGTGAGCAGCGGCTCGCCGGGAGCGAGCTCCATCAGCCGCGCCTGCAGGCGGGCGATGCCGTCCGGCAGGGCCAGCACCGGGCGCGGGTGGCCGCTGGCCGCGCTGGCAAAACGCACCAGCTCGCGCAGCGTGTAGACCGTGGGGCCGGCGAGGTCGTAGCGCCGGCGGTAACTGGCCGCGAGGTCGAGCGTGTTGGCAAACGCGGCCGCGACGTCGTCCACCGACACCGGCTGGAACTTCACGTCGGCGCCGCCGATGGGCAGGACCGGTGCGAAGCGCGCCAGCCCGGAGAAGAGGTTGAGGAACTGGTCCTCGGGACCGAACACCACCGAGGGACGGAACACCGTCCAGGCAAGCGTGGAGCTCGTCACCGCGGCTTCGCCCGCGCCCTTGCTGCGCTGGTAGAGCGAAGGGCCGTTTTCATCGGCGCCGAGCGCGCTCATGTGCTGGTAGCGGCGCACGCCGTATTGCTCGCAGGCGGCGATCACTCGGCGCGGCAGCTGCACATGGACTTGTTCGAAAGCCGAGGCCGAGCCGTGCAGGATGCCGACCAGGTTGATCACGGCATCCTGGCCGCGCACCAGTTGCCCGAGCACGGTGTCGTCGTGGAGATTGGCTTCGACCACGTCGACGGTCGGATGCACCAGCAGGTGTTTGGCGTGGTCGCGCCGGCGCGCCGGCACGGTCACGCTGCGGCCGTCCTGCACCAGGCGGTTGACGAGGTGGCGGCCGATGAAGCCCGAACCGCCAAGGACAAGGACCTTCTGATGGAACATGCAGACCTGACAAGTGGGTGGGGGCGGGCCGATTCTAGGCCAAGCCCACCTTTGCCAGGCCTGCGGCCGACGGTTCAGGGCAGCTCGGACGACTCGACCGCCTTGGGCGCGACCGTACCCAGGCGGGCCTTGAGCGACTGCGCCTGGTTCTCGGCGAGCGCGGCGTAATACACGCTGTTCGACATCACCTTCTTCACGTAGTCGCGGGTCTCGTTGAAGGGGATGGTCTCGGCAAAAATCGCACCTTCGACCGGCGTCGCGAGCGAAGCGCGCCAGTTGCGGGCGCGGCCGGGGCCGGCGTTGTACGCCGCGGTGGCGAGCACCGGCTGGTTGTCGAGGCTGTCGAGCACCATCTTCAGGTAGCCCGTGCCGAGCAGCAGGTTCATCTCGAGTTCGTTGACCCGGTTGGGCGCGAAGTCGGCCACCTTGAGTTTCTTGGCGACGTATTTGGCGGTGGCCGGCATCAGCTGCATCAGGCCGGAGGCGCCGACCGAGGAACGAGCGTCACGGATGAATCGGGATTCCTGGCGGATCAGGCCGTAGACCCAGTTCTCGTCGACGCCGGCCGCGCGCGCGCGCGCGCTCAGCTCGGCGCGGTGCGGGCTGGGGAAGCGCTGGGTGAAATCGAACTCGCTGCGGGTGCGGTCCGAGGTGTTGATCATGCGGTCGAGTACGCCCTGGCTGCGCGCGTATTCGGCGGCGGCGAGCAGCTGCCGGTCGTTCATGCCGCGCAGCTGCCAGTTCCACTCGCGATGGCCCTCGGCCTTCATGCCCAGCTCGTAGAACTTGAGCGCGCGCGCGAAACCCGGGTTGGTCGCCATCGGCGCCAGCTCGTCGAGCGTGGGCGAGGCGGCGCGGGGCGGCACCACGATGGGCTGGCCGATCTCTTCGGCGGCGAGCTTGCCGTAGAAGTTGAACTGGTGCGCGATCGAGCGCCACAGCGCGTCGGCCTCGCCCTGCCGGCCTTCCTGGGCGTAGGCGCGGCCCAGCCAGTAGACCCAGGCGGGGTCGCGGCGCAGCGAATCGGGCATGCGTTCGATCGTGCTCCTGACCATCTTCCAGTCGCCTGCGCGCAGGGCGGCGCGCACCTGCCACTCGAGCACTTCCTCGACCCGGGCCGAGTCCGGCCCCACGCCCACCTGCTCGCCGCCGCGGCGGTACCAGTCGGCGGCCTGAGGCAGCAGCCTGAGCGCAGCCATGTGGCCGATCCGGCCCCACATCACGCCGCGCTGGGCGGGGCTGAGGTGGTTGTGCAGGGCGGCGCCGAGGCGGGCGGCGTCTTCGGTGTTGTCGCGCGCCAGGCGGGCGATCGCTACCAAAGCCAGTTCGTGTTGGACCTGGGTCAGGCGTCGTTCATGGGCGGCGAGCCAGCGCACCGGCTGATCGATCGCGAGGGCAAGCTGCTTGGCGTCGACCGGCCGACCCTTGCCGTCCTTGAGTTCGGCGCCGAACTTCTTGGCGGCGCCAAGCTGGTTCTGTTCGACCAGGGCGCGCATCCGCTCCCAGCCCGAAACCTGGTTGGCGGCGAGCAGGGCCTCGGTGAGCGCCATGCAGCCGTCCGAGCCGGCGGCGTTGGTGTTGGCGAGGAAGGCGCGAGCTTCGCGTGCGAGCGCCGGCACCTCGGCCGGTTTGGCCCGGCGCAGCTGGCTCAGCTGGACGTAGCAGCGCAGCTGGGCGTCGTCGCTGTTCCAGATCAGCGGCGCCAGCTCGCGGTCGAAGGTGGCGAGCTCGCCCGCCTTGCCGAGCGCTATCAGCCACTCGAAACGCAAGCGGTCGGCCGGATAGGTGTTGGGATAACGAGCGAAGTAGGCCTTGAGTTCGGCCTCGAGCCCCGGCTCGAGCGACTTGAGCCGAGGCTGGAGTTGCCAGAACTCGGCGTAAGCGGCGAGCGGGTGGTCGGCCAGGCGCGGCACGAGCTGGTCGAGCCGGTTGCGATCGCCGAGGCGGGCCGCTTCGCGGGCCGCAAGGAAGACTTCGTCGGCGCTCGCGCTGTCGGCCACGGCGGGGGAGCGCCGGGGCTGGGCCTCGGGAGCGGTCACGGTCGCGCACAAGAGCGCGGCGACGAGCGAATAAACTGCAAGGCGGGCGGAAAACATGCGTGGAATTAGACCATGGCGCCGCTGCGTTCACGAGAGAAAGGCCGAGGGAAATGGATAACAAGCCCAGACGCGCCGACGTGCGTGCCCAACTGCTGGCGCGACGGGCGGCGGTGCCGGAGCGAGAGCAGGCTCTGGTGCGGCTGAGCGAGCGGGTCGCGTCGTGGCTGGCGCGCGAGTCGCCGGCACGGGTCGGTTTTTATTGGCCTTACCGCGGCGAGCCCGACCTGCGCGGCGTAGTGGGCGAGTGGCTGGCGGCCCGACCCGCCAGAGTGGCGGCTTTGCCCGTGATCGTCGATGGGCGGATGGAGTTCCACGCCTGGACACCGGCTGCGGCGATGCGCTCCGGCGCCTACGGCATTGCCGTACCGGTGCGGGCCGAGGCCGTGCTGCCCGACGCCGTCCTGATTCCCTGCGTCGGATTCGACGCAGCGGGCTACCGGCTCGGCTACGGCGCCGGCTGGTACGACCGCACCCTGGCCCGGCTGGTGCCACGGCCGCGGACGGTGGGCATCGCTTTCGAAGTCTGCCGCCTGGAGAGCATCGGCCCCGAGCCGCACGATGTACCGCTCGACTGCGTGATCACGGACGCGGGCTGAGGGCGGCGAACTCGTCGCGGATGAACTGGGCCAGGGCCTGGGTGGCCGGGCGCCGTTTCCGGTTCGGGTGGCTGATCAGGAACAAACCCATGCCAGTGGGGGCTCTCAGCCCGGGGAAGGGGGCTTCGAGCATGCCGCCGGCGATCAGGTCCGAGAGGAAGGGCGCGCGCGCGATGATCAACCCGTCACCACGAAGAGCGGCCTGCACCTGCTGGTCGATGTGGCCGAAAGTCATACGCGGCCGCAAGGCCTGGGTCGAGACCCCCGCAAACTCGAGCCAGCCGGCCCAGGTGGCGACCGCACTGCGGGTCTTGCTCGCGTCGTGGTCGAGCAGCGGGAAGCCGAGCAGCTCGGCCGGGTCGGTTAGCGCCGGGCGCTGGCGCAACAAGTGGGGCGAGCCGGCGGCGGTGGTTTCTTCGGCCGCCAGCAGTTCGGCGTCGGGCGGAGCGCGGTCGAGGCGCAGGCTGCGAACGGCAAGGTCGATTCCGGTGGCGGGCAGGTCGACCAGGGCGTCGGTCGAATCGATGCGCACGCTCACCTCGGGCGCGCCCTGCTGGAAGCGGACCAGGCGCGGCGCCAGCCACAGCGAGGCGAACGAGGGGTAGGTCGTGATGCTGACGCGAGCGTCGTCGGCGTGGCCGCGCAGTTCGTCCACGCAGGCGTCGATGGCCGCGAGGCCGGACTGCACCGCCCGCAGCAGCTGGGCGCCCGCGTCGGTGAGCTCGAGCGCGCGGGTCTTGCGCACAAAAAGCGCGGCTCCGATCTGATCTTCCAGCCCGGCCACCTGGCGCGAGATGGCCGACTGAGTGAGCTTGAGTTCGGCCGCGGCCAGCGTGAACGACAGTTGGCGCGCCGACGCCTCGAAGCCGCGCAGGGCGTCGAGGCTGATAGGTCGGAATGGCGGGCTGGGCATGAATCGATTATGCATGCGTTCGATGCATTCATTGCCCGCGGGGATTTCGTTTGTCTGGCCGCTGTTCCAAGAGTGAAATTCGATCCTCGCCTGGCGGTAAGCCGGTTCTTCAGAGGAGGCAGCGATGCTCGATACTCATGGATGGAAGCCGACGCGCGAGCTCGCTCCGGGCGAGGTGGTCGGGCTCAACGGCGACGGCCGGAGCCGGCTCCGGATGCTGGAAGGCCGGGCCTGGATCACCGAAGAAAGCCGTCCCGACGACTGGTTTGTGGAGGCGGGTCAGTCGCTCGTCCCCGGCCGCGGGGCACGGGTCGTGATCGAGGCGCTTTGCGCGAGCCGGATCGAGTTGGAGTCGAGGCCCGCGCTTGCCATGCGGCGCTGGCGCCTGCGCCTGGCGACCGCGCTGGAGCGGCTGGCCCCCCGTCATCCGCCAGCCCCGGGCCCTTT
>JAEZVV010000016.1 GCA_023443095.1 Pseudomonadota bacterium | reverse complement strand
TTGTAATTGTTAATATAACATTAGCTATTCCAAGCGCTATTTTTACCGAGGCTTTTCTAAGCTATATCGGCCTTGGTGTACCGGTACCGATGGCTAGCTGGGGTATTCTTGCAAATGATGGATCCAGAGTGTTCCAGATGTATCCTTCCCAGTTAATTATACCTGCGATCTGCATTAGTTTAACTATGTTATCCTTCAATCTGTTGGGTGACGGTTTACGTGATGCGTTGGATCCTAAGTTAAGGAGATAATGTGATGAATAAAGTATTACAAGTAAATGATTTACATGTATCCTTCGATACTTATGCCGGTGAAGTAAAGGCAGTTCGCGGTGTCACCTTTGATGTAGTTGAGGGTGAGGTACTTGCTATCGTAGGAGAGAGCGGTTGCGGTAAGAGTGTAACGGCACAAACGATAATGAAGCTAAATCCTATGCCTCCGGCACGTATTGTTAATGGAGAAATTCAGCTTGTAGATAAAGATATAGTAAATGCAACAGAGAAAGAGATGATGGCAATCCGTGGTAAAGATGTTAGTATGATCTTCCAGGATCCGATGACCTGTCTTAATCCTACTATGACAGTAGGTAAGCAGTTAACCGAAGCGATCCGTCATCATCAGAAATTAACGAAAGAGGATGCTCACAAGGAAGCACTTCGACTTCTGAATCTGGTTAAGATTCCAAATCCGGAGCAGAGATCAAAGCAATATCCTCATGAGTTTTCCGGCGGTATGAGACAAAGAGTTATGATTGCAATGGCGCTTTCCTGTGCACCGAAGCTTCTGATTGCTGATGAGCCTACTACAGCGCTTGATGTTACTATTCAGGCTCAGATTATGGATCTTCTTCAGGAAATCAAGGAAAAGACCAATACAGCAATTATTCTGATTACTCACGACCTCGGTGTTGTTGCCAGCATGGCAGACCGTGTGGCTGTTATGTATGCAGGTAAGATTGTTGAGATAGGAAGCGCAGAAGATATTTTCTATCGTTCCTCTCATCCTTATACAAAGGCTTTGTTAAGAAGTCTCCCGACGACTGATATGGATCGTAGCGTCCGTTTGGTATCCATCGCCGGAACTCCTCCGGATTTGTTGAATCCTCCTGTGGGATGTGGTTTCGCAAGCAGATGTAATAATTGTATGAAGATCTGTCATGCAGAGCTTCCTCCTCAGTTTGAAATAGGACAGGAACATCTATCCGCTTGTTGGTTACATCATGAGGATTGTCCGAGTACACAAGATGGAGGTGAAAAGTAATGAGTAGAAAAACACCTTTGAGCTTAACCGATAATAATAAGTTGGTTGAAATACAGCAGGTATCGAAGCATTTCCGAGTATCTGAGGGTATCTTAAAAGCGGTTAATAATGTGAATTTTGATATTTATAAGGGTGAGACTTTAGGTCTGGTAGGTGAATCCGGATGTGGTAAATCTACCTTAGGTAAAGTTCTTATGGGTATCTATCCGCCTACCCAAGGTAGGATTTTATATCATGGAAAAAAAGATATTGAGATTAAAAAGAGTACCCATTTCGAT
The DNA here is from genome assembly GCA_023443095.1 of Pseudomonadota bacterium. Lineage (GTDB taxonomy): Bacteria > Pseudomonadota > Gammaproteobacteria > Burkholderiales > Burkholderiaceae_F > JAEZVV01. Next base: position 987 of record JAEZVV010000016.1, on the reverse strand, counting down.
TATTCAAAAATGGCACAAATCATCTTTCAGGATCCTTATTCCTCACTTGATCCACGTATGACAGTTGGATCTATCGTTGAAGAGGGTATGGTTATTCATAAGATGTATGATAAACAGAAACGCCAGGAAAGAGTATATGAGTTGCTTGAATTGGTAGGTTTGAACCGTGAGCATGCGAATCGTTTCCCTCACGAGTTTTCCGGTGGTCAGCGTCAGCGTATTGGTATTGCTAGAGCTCTTTCCATTGAACCTGAGTTTATCGTATGTGACGAGCCGATTTCTGCGCTGGACGTATCCATCCAGTCACAAATCATCAACCTTCTCCATGATCTTCAAGAGAAGCTGGGATTAACTTATCTGTTTATTGCGCATGACTTAAATATTGTTAAATATATCAGTGATCGTATTGCAGTTATGTATTTAGGTAATATAGTAGAATTAGCAACCAGTGATGAGCTTTATGAGAATACATTACATCCGTATTCTCAGGCATTGCTTTCTGCAGTTCCGATACCGGACCCGGATAAGGAAGCACAGAAGCAGCGCCAGATATTAGCTGGTGATGTTCCCAGCCCGATTAATACTCCAAAGGGATGCCCTTTTGCAGGTCGTTGTCCGAGGGCAACGGATATCTGCAGACAGGAAAAACCTGTATTAGAGCTGAAACAAGGTCATCTGGTGTCCTGTCATCATGTAGAAAAATAAATAAGATACAACCTTTAGAGGAAGCTGTTCTTTATGCAGCTTCCTTTTTTATGTTACTTATCGTTTCTTAGGATGTAATAGAAAAGCAGTATTCGTGGTACTTGAAAAAACACGTGAAATACTTATATATAAGAATGCAGAAGAGTACATTTTAAGGTTATCAAATTATCTTAGATCGAAGATAAAATAGTGAATAAAAAAATGCCAATAGGGTTAAAATTTTACAATAGGAGTTATCAGCACAGACATAAATGACGAGGCGAAACGGAGGCAGAGTGATGA
>JAEZVV010000166.1 GCA_023443095.1 Pseudomonadota bacterium | reverse complement strand
CCGGTGTGGGGCCGCCCCGGGGGGGGCGGGCCCCCGCCCCGCCGGCCACGACGTGACCGGCATGCTGATCGCCGCCCTGGTGCCGCTGTGTTCGGCGGTCAACCTCGTCACCCTGCAGCGCTGGGGCAAACACCTCGACTTCATTCCCACCGTGATGCTGGGCGCCACGCTGTCGGCCGGCTTCGCCCTGGTCTGCATGGGCGGTTTCCACGCCACCCTGCTTGATGTCTTCCTGCTCGCCGTGCTCGGCGTGTTCCAGCTCGGCCTGCCCTGCATGCTGATGGTGGTCGCCGCACGGCGCCTGTCGGCGACCGAAGTCGCCTTGCTCGGCCTGCTCGAGACCGTGCTCGGGCCGCTGTGGGCCTGGCTGGGCGCGGACGAGGTTCCCACCAGCGCCACCCTCACCGGCGGCGCCCTGGTGGTGGCCGCTCTCGTCGCCAACGAAGCCGCGGCGCGCCGGCGCCCGCTCGAAGCCGGCTGAACCGGGGATTTCCATCGAGGCTGCGGCCCGCAGCGGCCGCCTTGCGCGCATCTTGACGAAATCTTGATGCGCGCGCCGCCATTCTCTGCACCGTCTTGATATCCGCCTTCCTAGCATGGGGCCATGTCTAGGAGGACATCTCGATGGATCTGATTTTCCTGTTGCTGGCGGGCGCGTTCTGGCTACTCGCCGTCGCTTTGGCCCTGGGCTGCCAGCGCCTGCTGAATCGCGGAGCCCGGCCATGAGCCCGCTGCTGCTTCTCGCCGCCGTACTCGCCGCCGGCCTGTTCGCCTACCTCGTCGCCGCCCTGCTGCTGCCGGAGGACTTCTCGTGACGACCTCATCCTGGCTGCTGCTCGCCGCCTTCTGCGCGGCGCTCGTCGCCCTCGCCTGGCCGCTGTCGCACGCGATCGACGCCGTCATGAACGGGCGCTTCGCGCTCGGCCGGCGGCTCGAGGCACCGCTTTACCGCGCCGCCGGCATCCGCCCCGACGCCGAACAGGGATGGTTGACCTACGCCATCGGCCTGCTGGTCTTCAACGGCCTGGGCCTGCTCGCCCTCTACGCCTTGCAACGCTGGCAGGCCGTGCTGCCGGCCAACCCCCAGGACTTGGCCGGGGTCGCGCCCGACTCGGCCTTCAACACCGCGGTCAGCTTCGTCACCAATACCAACTGGCAGGGTTACGGCGGCGAGTCGACCATGAGCTACCTGACCCAGATGCTGGGCCTGACGGTGCAGAACTTCCTGTCGGCCGCCACCGGTATCGCAGTCGCCATTGCCCTGATCCGCGGCTTTGCCCGCCATTCGGCAAGCTCGATCGGCAACGTCTGGGTCGACCTCACCCGCGCCACGCTGTGGATCCTGCTGCCGCTGTCTTTCGTGGTGGCGCTCGCCTTTGTCGGCGGCGGCGTGATCCAGAACCTGTCGCCCTACCAGGTGATCACTCCGCTCGAAGCGACGGCCGCCGGCGGCCAGCAGACGCTGGCGATGGGGCCGGTCGCCTCCCAGCTTTCGATCAAGCTGCTGGGCACCAACGGCGGCGGCTTTTTCAACGCCAATTCCGCCCACCCCTTCGAGAACCCCGGCGCGGTGGTGAACCTGATCCAGATGCTGAGCATCTTCCTGATCCCGGCCGCGCTGTGTTTCGTGTTCAGCCGCATGGTGGGAGACGCTCGCCAGGGCTGGACCCTGCTGACGGCGATGTTTGCGATTTTTATCGTCGCCGCGGTGGCGGCGATATCCCTGGAGCAGCAGGGGCATCCCGGCTGGCCGGTGCTCGGCGTCGACCAGGCCGCCAGCGAAACGCAGGCGGGCGGCAACATGGAAGGCAAGGAGACCCGCTTCGGCATCGCCGCTTCCGGCCTTTTTGCCACCGTCACCACGGCCGCCTCGTGCGGCGCGGTTAACGCCATGCACGATTCCTTCACCGCGCTCGGGGGTGCCATCCCGATGCTGCTGATGCAGCTGGGCGAGGTCGTGTTCGGCGGGGTCGGCTCGGGGCTCTACGGCATGCTCGCCTTTGCCCTGGTGGCCGTGTTCATCGCCGGGCTGATGATAGGCCGCACCCCGGAATACCTGGGCAAGAAGGTCCAGACCTTCGAGATCCAGATGGTGGCGATCGCCGTGCTTATCACCCCGCTGCTGGTTCTGTTGGGCACCGCGGTGGCGGCGGTCACCCCGGCCGGTCTGGCCGGCCTTGCCAACCCCGGCGCCCACGGCTTTTCCGAAATGCTCTACGCGCTGAGTTCGGCCGCCAACAACAACGGCAGCGCTTTTGCCGGCCTGTCGGCCAACACGCCCTTCTACAACGTTCTGCTCGCCGCCGCGATGTGGTTCGGCCGCTTCGGCGTGATCGTCGCCGTGCTCGCCCTGGCCGGGTCTCTCGCCGCCAAGCCGCGCGCCGCCGCTACCGCCGGCACCCTGCCGACCCACGGCCCGCTGTTTGTCGCCCTGCTGGTCGGCACCGTGCTGCTGGTCGGCCTGCTCAACTACGTGCCCGCCCTGGCCCTGGGTCCGGTGGCCGAGCACCTGGCCCTGACCGGCCGCCAAGGAAACTGATTCCCATGACCCGCAAGACCTTGACCCTGTTCGACCCCAAGCTGATGCGCCCCGCGCTCGTCGATGCGCTGCGCAAGCTAGCCCCGCGTGCTCAGTGGCGCAACCCGGTGATGTTCGTCGTCTACGTCGGCAGCATCCTGTGTTCGCTGCTCGCGCTCGCCCAGCCGGATATTTTCACGGCGGCGATCGCGATCTGGCTGTGGTTCACCGTGTTGTTTGCCAACTTCGCCGAAGCCCTGGCCGAAGGCCGCAGTCGGGCCCAGGCCGACAGCCTGCGCGGGCTGAAGAGAAGCACCAGCGCCAAGCGCCTGACGAGCGCCTACCTGCCCGGCCAGACGCTCGCCGCTGGCGCCTGGACCGCGGTCGACGCCGACAGCCTGCGCCGCGGCGATTGCGTGCTGATCGAGGCCGGCGACCTGGTGCCGGCCGACGGCGAAGTGATAGCAGGCGTGGCCTCGGTCGACGAAAGCGCGATCACGGGCGAGTCCGCTCCCGTGATCCGCGAATCGGGCGGCGACTTTTCCGCCGTCACCGGCGGCACCCGCGTCCTGTCCGACTGGATCGTCGCGAAAATCACGGTCAACCCGGGCGACGCTTTCCTCGACCGCATGATCGCGATGGTCGAAAACGCCAAGCGCCAGAAGACCCCCAACGAAATCGCGCTGACCATCCTGCTGGTGGCCTTGACGATCGTTTTCCTGGTCGTGGTCGTCACCCTGCTGCCCTTCTCCCAATACGCGGTCAGCGCCAGCGGCGCGGGCGAGCCGGTCAGCCTGGTGGTCCTGGTTGCCCTGCTGGTATGCCTGATCCCGACCACCATTGCCGGCCTCCTGTCGGCGATCGGGGTGGCAGGCATGAGCCGGATGATGCAGGCCAATGTCATCGCCACGTCCGGCCGTGCGGTCGAGGCCGCGGGCGACGTCGACGTGCTGCTGCTCGACAAGACCGGCACCATCACGCTCGGCAACCGCCAGGCCGCGGCCTTTCTGCCTGCTCCCGGCGTCACCGAACCCGAACTCGCCAACGCGGCCCAGCTCGCCTCGCTTGCCGACGAGACCCCGGAAGGGCGCAGCATCGTGGTACTGGCCAAGCAGCGCTTCAACCTGAGGGAACGCGAGCTCGGCGCCCTGGGTGCGGTCTTCGTGCCCTTCTCGGCGCAGACCCGCATGAGCGGGGTCGACCTGCCGGGCGGCCGCATCCTGCGCAAGGGGGCTCCCGACACCATGCGCCGCCACCTCGAGGCCCAAGGCACGCTCATCCCGGCCTCGCTCGCCGAGCAGATCGACGAGGTCGCCCGCCGCGGCAGCACGCCGCTCCTGGTGGCCGACGGCCGCCGCCTGCTCGGCGTGGTCGAGCTCAAGGACATCGTCAAGGGCGGCATCAAGGAGCGCTTCGCCGAGCTGCGCCGGATGGGTATCCGCACCGTGATGGTCACTGGCGACAACCGCCTGACGGCCGCGGCGATCGCGGCCGAGGCCGGGGTCGACGACTTTCTCGCCGAAGCCACGCCCGAAGCCAAGCTCAAGCTGATCCGCGAACACCAGGCCGAAGGCCGGCTGGTGGCGATGACCGGCGACGGCACCAACGACGCGCCGGCGCTCGCCCAGGCCGACGTCGCGGTGGCGATGAACAGCGGCACCCAGGCGGCGAAGGAGGCCGGCAACATGGTCGACCTCGACAGCAACCCGACCAAGCTGATCGAAATCGTCGAGACCGGCAAGCAGATGCTGATGACCCGCGGTGCCCTCACCACCTTCAGCATCGCCAACGACGTCGCCAAATATTTCGCGATCGTGCCCGCCGCCTTCGTCGCCACCTACCCGCAGCTACAGGCGCTCAACGTGATGGGGCTGGCCAGCCCGCATTCGGCGATCCTGAGCGCGGTGATCTTCAATGCCTTGATCATCGCCTTCCTGATCCCGCTTGCCCTGCGCGGCGTGAAATACCGCGCCCAAGGCGCGGCCCGGCTCCTGCGCCGCAATCTGGCGATCTACGGCCTGGGCGGCGTGATCGTTCCCTTCATCGGCATCAAGGCGATCGACCTCGGTCTGGTCGCGCTTGGCCTGGCTTGACCCCGGAGCATCCATGACTGCCATTGTTCCCGCCTCATCCGACCGGCCCCGGCAGCGCGCCGCCCAATGGACCGGCCTGCTGCGCCCCGCGCTCGTCCTTTTTGCCAGCTTGTCGCTTCTCACCGGGCTGGCCTATCCGCTGGTCGTCACCGGCATCGCCCAGGCCACTTGGCCGGACCAGGCCAAGGGCCAGATCGTTATGCGCGACGGCCAGGCGGTCGGCTCGCGCTTGATCGGCCAGCCGTTTTCCGAAGCCCGCCATTTCTGGAGCCGGCCTTCGGCCACCGGCTACAACGGCGCTGCCTCGGGCGGTTCGAACCTGGGCCCCAGCCACCCCGATCTGGCAACCGCGGTCGAGCAGCGGATCGCCGGGCTGCGCGCCGCCGACCCCGACAATCCGGCCGCGGTTCCGGTCGACCTGGTGACAAGTTCGGCGAGCGGCCTCGACCCGCACATCAGCCGCGCCGCCGCCGACTACCAGGCGAGCCGGGTGGCGCGCGCACGCGGCATCCCCCTCGAACCGGTGCAGCGACTGATCGAGGCCCATACCGAAACCCCGCTGTTGGGCTTCCTGGGCGAGGCCCGAGTCAACGTGTTGCTCTTGAACCTTGCCCTCGATCAGCGGGCGCCGGCGGGCGGTAGCCGCTAAGCTCGGCCCAAGCCGATCTGCGAGATCCCATGAACGACGAAAGACCCGACCCCGACCGGCTGCTGGCGCAGGTGGCGGCGGCGGAAAACAAGGCCGGGCGAGGCCGGCTGAAGATCTTCTTCGGCGCCTCGGCCGGCGTCGGCAAGACCTACGCCATGCTGGCGGCGGCGCAGGCCGCACAGGAGCAGGCGGTGCCGCTGGTGATCGGCGTGATCGAGACCCACGGCCGCAGCGACACCGAAGCCATGGTGCAGGGCCTGCCGCGGCTCGCCTTCCGCCGAATCGAGCGGAGCGGCACCGTGTTACGCGAGTTCGACCTCGACGCCGCGCTCGCTTTCGGCCAGCAACACCCCGGCGCCCTGATCCTGGTCGACGAACTCGCCCACAGCAATGCTCCCGGCTCGCGCCACGCCAAGCGTTGGCAGGACGTCGAGGAGCTGCTCGCGGCCGGGATCGACGTCTGGACCACGCTCAACGTCCAGCACCTCGACAGCCTCAACGACGTGGTCGGCGGCATCACCGGCATCCGCGTCTGGGAGACCGTGCCCGACCGCGTCTTCGATGCGGCCGACGAGGTGCTGGTGGTCGACCTCCCGCCCGACGAGCTGCTGCAGCGCTTGAAGCAGGGCAAGGTCTACCTGCCGCAGCAGGCCGAACGAGCAAGCCGCAACTTCTTCCGCAAGGGCAACCTGCTCGCCCTGCGCGAACTCGCCCTGCGCCGCACTGCCGACCGCGTCGACGGCGAGATGCTCGCCTACCGCCAGCTGCGCTCCGATGCCCCGGTCTGGCCCAACCGCGAGTCGCTGCTGGCCTGTGTCGGCGCCGGCGCCGCGGGCGAAAAAGTGGTCCGCAGCTGCGCCCGCCTCGCCGCCCAGCTCGGCGTCGACTGGCATGCGGTGCACGTCAGCCCGCCGGACCGCAGCGAGGTCGAACGCGACGACGTGATCAAGGCGCTCGACCTCGCCGAATCGCTGGGCGCGACCACCGCGCTGCTGTCGTCGCCGTCCCCGGCCAAGGCGCTGGTGCGTTACGCGCGCCAGCACAATCTGTCGCGGCTGGTGCTCGGCCGACCGCGCCGCCGCTTCTCCTTTTGGCAGCCTCGCCTGCCCGAGCAGATCGAGCGGGTCGCGGGCGAACTCGACCTGGTCCAGGTGGCCTTGCCGCCCGATCGCGGCGCCGAGCCGCCACGCCCACCCGCACGCTCGCGCGCCGGCGGCCTCGCCCCCCGCGCCTACCTGGCGGCGCTCGCCGTGTGTGCCCTCACGGCCGCGGTGGCCGCTCCGCTCGCGCAGATCTTCGAGCTCAGCAACATCGTCATGTTGTTCCTGCTCGCGGTCGTCGGCGTTGCCCTGCGCTACGGGCGCGGGCCGGCGATGCTTGCCGCCTTCGTCGGCGTTGGCCTGTTCGATTTTTTCTTCGTCCCGCCGCGATTCTCGTTTGCGGTGAGCGACGTGCAATACCTGGTCACCTTCGCCGTGATGCTGGTGGTGGCCCTGGTGATAGGCCAGCTCACCGCCGGGCTCAAGGTCCAGGCACGGGTCGCCGCCGAACGCGAGGAGCGCGTGCGCGGGCTCTACGGCATGGCACGCGACCTGTCGGCCGCCCTCACGGCCGAGTCGATGGCGGCGATCGCGCAGCGCTTCCTCGCCGCCGAGTTCGGCGCCAAAAGCGCGCTCCTGCTCGCCGACGATGGCAGCGCCCTCCACCCCCTGCCGCAGGCCGAGGCGAGCATCGACACCGCGGTGGCGCAATGGGTGTTCGAGCGCGGCGAAACCGCTGGCCGCGGCACCAATACCCTGCCGGGAAGCGCCAGCCTGATGCTGCCGCTGAAGGCGACGATGCGCACCCGCGGCGTGCTGGTCATCGAGATGCCGGCAACGGCGACGCCGTGGGACCCCGAGCAGCGCCGCATCCTCGAGACCTGCGCCTCGCTGCTCGCCTTGTCCTTCGAACGCATGCATTACATCGAGGTGGCCCAGCACACCACCGTCCAGATGGAATCGGAGCGCCTGCGCAACTCGCTCCTGTCGGCGATATCGCACGACTTGCGCACCCCGCTCGCCGCCCAGCTCGGACTGGTCGACACGCTCGGCCTCACCCCGCCGCCGCTGGCGCCGGCTCAGGCCGAGCTCGTCGGCGCGATCCGCGCCTCGACCCTGCGCATGAACGCGCTTGTCAACAACGTGCTCGACATGGCCCGGCTCGAGTCCGGCGCGGTGCGCCTGAACCGCGCCTGGCAGCCGCTCGAGGAAGTGGTCGGCACCGCGCTCGCGGCGGCGGCGCCCGTGCTGGCCGGCCGGCCGGTGAAGACCGATCTGCCGGCCGATCTGCCGCTGGTGAACATCGATGCCGTGTTGATCGAGCGGGTACTCGTCAACCTGCTCGAAAACGCCGTCAAATACACTCCACCCGGCACCGCGATTCGCCTGTCGGCCGAAGTCCGCGACCATAAGCTCGAGCTGCACCTCGACGACGACGGCCCGGGCCTGCCGCCCGGACGCGAGGAAGCGATCTTCGACAAGTTCGAACGCGGCCGCAAGGAAAGCAGCACCGCCGGCGCCGGCCTGGGCCTGGCGATCTGCCGCGCGATCGCGCTTGCGCATCAGGGCCAGATCCTCGGCCAGACCCGCGCCGGCGGCGGCGCCCGGTTTACGTTATGCCTGCCGCTGGGCCAACCCCCGCAGGACTTCGGCGGCGAGACCCAGCTCGCGCCCGAAGCCAGTTGAACTTATGAACCCTGTTCCCACCCGCGTCCTGGTGGTCGAAGACGAGGCCGAGATCCGGCGCTTTGTCCGGCTCGCGCTCGAAACCGAGCAGCACGAAGTGACCGAGGCCGAAGGTGTCAAGCGCGGCCTGATCGAAGCCGCGGCCCGCCGCCCCGACCTGATCGTGCTCGACCTCGGCCTGCCCGACGGCGACGGCATCGACTTCATCCGCGACCTGCGCACCTGGTCGAAGGCGGCGGTGGTGGTCTTGTCGGCCCGCAGCGCCGAGGCGGACAAGATCGCCGCGCTCGACGCCGGCGCCGACGACTACCTGGTCAAACCCTTCGGCGCGGGCGAACTGCTCGCCCGGGTCAGGGCCCAGCTGCGACGCCAGGGCCAGCTCCATGCGCAGGTCAATGCCGTGGTCGAGTTCGGCGAGGTCAGCATCAATCTCGCCCAGCGCAGCGTGACCCGCGCCGGCGCCGCCGTGCACCTGACGCCGATCGAATACCGGCTGCTCACCCACTTGGTGTCCCAGCCCGACCGCGTGCTCACCCACAGGCAGTTGCTCACCGCGATCTGGGGCCCAGGCCACACCGAGGACTCGCATTACGTGCGGGTCCACATGGCCAACCTGCGGCGCAAGATCGAAGCCGATGCGTCGATGCCGCGTTACCTCGTGACCGAAGCCGGCATCGGCTACCGCTTCCGCAGCGAATAGCCCCACAACCTCAAGTCTCAGAAAAAAAAGCTCCCGCCGCAGCGGGAGCTTGAAGCGCTGGCAGACCAACACGCCAGCAAGAGGAAGTCTCTAGACCATGATCAGGGCGAGCACGACCACCCCGATCATCATCGCCGGCGCGGTGCGTTTGACCACCTCGAGCGGCGACACCGCGGCAATGCCCGAAACCACGATCACCACGCCGGCGACCGGGCTCATGGTGCGGCCGAGCGCACCGGCGATCGCCGCCAGCATGCCGAGGTCGGGAATCGTCATGCCGAACTGGGCCGCGTGCGGGGTAACCGCCTCGTTGAAGGCGAAGGCCGCGGCATCACCCGAGCCGACCAGAACGCCCATCAGGAAAGGACCGATAGAACCGCCCCAGCGGGCGATGTCGTTCGAGTTCTTGAGCACTTCGACGAAGGCGTCGATCAGGCCGGCGCTTTTCAGACCGGCGGCGAAAACACCGGCAGCGATGATGATGCCCAGCACGTCGGCGTAACCCTTGCCCATGCCGTTGAAGAACTCGTTGCACATCTTGGCCGGGCTCATTCGGGTCACGGCAAACGCGTAAATCGCACCGATCACCATCGCCTGCGGCACCCCCATCTTGATTGCCGGCAGCACCGTGTTGCCGAGCACCAGCAAGACGAGCGGAACAAAGGGCGCGAGTGCAAACAAGAGCTTCGGCCGATCGATCGCCTGGCCGGCGGCGAGCTTGGCGCCGGCCGCGCCGACTTCGCCCTGATGGTCCTTGAACAGGAACACGGCGATCGTCACGCCGAGCACGCCGATCGCTCCCATCGCCAAGGTGTAAGTGGCGTGGTGGGCGATCATCTGCATGATCTCGAACCCGGCCATCTTGGCGACAAAGGCGTTGTGCGACAGGCCGGGCGAGAGCAGCGAACCGTAGGTGCCGACCAGCACCGCGGCGGCGGCACCGGCAGGCTTGATCCCCGAGCGCAGCATCAGGGGAATGAGGGTGGCGCCGACCGCGGCGGCGCAACCCGCTGCCGACGGGATCGCGATGTTGATGAAGAAGGTCATGGCCGCCGCTGCCGGCACCAGCAGCAGACCCAGCTTGGCCAAGGGTTTGGCCAGCAGAGTGACCAGGTGTTCGTCGCAGCGCGTGTACGAGATCACGTAGGCGAAACCCATCGCGCCGCAGATCGCCATGATCAGCGAACCCGTGGTCATGCTTTTGGCAAAAGCGTCGAGCGCGCTCATCGGGCTCAAGCTGAGGGTTGCCAGCACCAGGCCCGAGGTCACCAGCACCAGCCGCGTCTCGTAGCGCTTGACCATTGCCCAGACGGTGGCGATCACCACGATCGCCGCAAGCCATACCGTAATTTGCATCTTTACTACCTTGTTGACTCACGCAAGAAGCGTGATTGGAAAATCGTGTCCGGGACGAATGCGGTTCACCGCCCCGCCCCCATCGGCAGCGGCCCGGCGAGCGGGTCGACGACAATCGCCGAGAGTCCGAGCCCACGCACGTGGGCCTCGCCCCTGGGGGTGCAGATCAGGTTCGAGCCGCGGCCGGTGACCAGGCCGCGGTACATGATCGGGCGGCCGCCGACGAAGGCTGCAACCGGCTTTTGTGCGGCGAGGTCGAGCACCGTGATGTCGGCGTCGGCGCCGACCGACAAATGCCCCTTGTTGACCAGACGCAGCAGACGCGAGGGGTTGTAGCTGGTCTTGCGCACGAACTCGTCCAGGCTCCAGACCGCCAGCCGCACCAGCGACAGGCCCTGCTCGACGATCACGTTGCGCGGGATGCAGCCGCCGTCGGTGGAGAGGCAGTCGACGACGAAGGCGCCGCTCTCGCGCTTGGCTTCGGCCAGCATCACCCGCGGGATGGGCGGATTGACCGGGAAGCTGCCGCCGAGGTCGGTGCCGGCCTCACGCCAGAGCCTGAGGCCTTCGGCGCCGCTGACCAGGACGCTTTCGTTGCCGAGCTGGACCACGGCATTGACGCGACCGGCGAGGAAGCCGCGTTCGATCCCGGCCTCGTCGGCGGTAAATCCAAGCTTGACCAGGCAGTTGCAGGTCACCTTGCTCACCGGGACACCGTTGTCGCAGGTCAGGCGGGTGCCGTTCATGGGCGAGATGTAGGACTCGCTGTAGATGTTGGGGTTGGCTTTCAGCAGGGCGATCGCCTCGAGCGTCTCGCTCACTTCGTCGCGCACCGCGCCCCGGCAGTAGCTGTTGATGTGCGGCAGGTGCAGGAAGTTGCCGTCGGCCATCTCGACCGCTTCGCGCATGCCTTCGATGTTCGAACCGTGTTCGGTGGTGCCGGCGTGCCAGGCAATGTAGGCGCCCTTGGCGCGGGCGCGGGCGATCAGGGTGCGGGAAACGTCGGGCGTGAGCGGGTAATGGCCGCCCAGAAGCTTCACGCCGAGCGCGCCCTGCTCGAGGCTGGTTTCGATCAGGGCGTCCATCTCGGCCACCGAGGGATGGGCGTCGCGGAAGGTATAGGGCGGGCTGGCGAACTGCAGGGTCGCGATGTTGAGGCCGGCGCCCTTGGTCGCGATCGAACCGATCACGTCGTCGATTGGGCCGGCGAGATCGAGACAGGTGCAGACCCCGGCCTTGGCCAGCATCGCCTGACCCTGGTCACCGCCCCACATCGAACCGAGGTGGACGTGGGTGTCGATGATGCCGGGGATCGCGGTGCTGCCGGCGAAATCGAGGATCTCCCGCGCCTTTCCTGCCGGCAGATCGGGCTCGACGGCGGCGATCTTGCCGCCCTCGATGCCGATGTCGGCGGGCTGATGTAGGCCATTCGCCGGGTCGACGACTACGGCGTTTTTCAGAATCAAGTCGTACATGGTGGTGCTCTCGTTGATCGTGATGGGGCGCCGCACCGCCCGCGGTGCGGCGCAGGTCGCTCGAACCGCTTAGCGGTCGAAGCTCGCCTGCAGGCGGGCGTTGTCGCGGGTGTGCTGGAGCGCGAGCATCAGCAGGATGCGGGCTTTGTGCGGGCCAAGGTTGTCGGCAAACAGTGCGCCAGCGTCCTTGAGCGTTTTCCCTCCGCCGACCGAGCTGTAGAGCGGGAAGACGCGTCCGTTGGGCACTCGCGACGAGATCACGACCTTGACCCCCTGGCCAAGAGCGGCCTTGATCGCCTCGTAGGTCGGCGCGTTGACATTGCCGATGCCACCAGCGGCGACGACGATGCCGGCCGCGCCATTGGCCGCGGCCGCGGCGATCGCGTGACCGTCATTGCCGCCGTAGGTGGTGACGATATCGACCCGCGGCAGCGGCCCGTTTTTGAGAGGGATGTGCTGGCGCCGTTCGGGCGAGCGGTAGAAGGTAACCCGGTCGAGGTCGACATTGCCGAGAAAACCGTAATCGCCAGACTTGAAGGACTCGACATCCGAGGTATGGGTCTTGCTGACTTCACGCGCCGCGTTGATCTGACTGTTCAAGACCAGCATCGCACCCTTGCCGCGGGCACGCGGCTCGGCGCAGATTCGGGCCGCGTTGAGCAGGTTGCGCGGACCGTCGAAGTCAAAATCCGAGGCGTTGCGCTGCGCGCCGGTGAGTACCACCGGCTTGTCGGACGCCACCGTGAGATCGAGGAAAAATGCGGTTTCGTCGAGCGTGTCAGTGCCATGCGAGACGATCGCCCCGGCTACCTCGGGCCGCGCCAGCGCGCGTTCGACATTGCGGCTGAGTTCGACCCACAGCTCGGGGCCCATGAAAGTCGAAGGCACTCGGGCCTGGTTTAGAACTTCAATTCGCGCGACCCGGTCGATGCCGGGAACGCTTGCGATCAGGTCGTCACCGCTCAAGGCCGGCTCGGGCGCTCCGGTGGCGGGGTTGATTTTCGAGGCGATGGTCCCGCCGGTAGCGATCACTTGGCAGACCGGAAGTTCCTGGGCCGTCACGCACAGAGGAAACAAACAAGCCATCAACGCAATACCGATACCACTTTGCTTCATTGCTAGTCCTTTGCCTTCGAGTTCATTGAGGCACTGGACTGTGGCGGCCTTGTCCATCAGTCGCGCGGTAGGTCGGGTCGCTTCGTCCGTGCCTCGACGAGTATCGGCGGCAGCGCCCAAGCGCAGCAATGTCGCTCGCGACAAGTCGGTATTGACCGCGGCAGCAAGCCCTGCCGCCGGCCGCGTCAGCGGACGTCGCCGTCGAGATAGAACCATCGGCCGCCCTCGCGCACGAAGCGGCTGGTTTCGTGGTGTCGGCTGGCTCGCCCGCCCAGCTTGCAGCGGGCGACGAACTCGACTGTTGCATGGTCGGCGTCCTGTTGCGAGCAGCCGCGCACGTCGAGCCCGAGCCAGCGCAGCCCCGGCTCGTCGGACTCGATCTGCGGCGGGCGCGTATCGGGGTGCCAGGTCGAGAGCAGGTAGTCGCTTTGCCCCAGCACAAACGCGGAGTAACGCGAGCGCATCAGCGCTTCGGCGGTGGGTGCGAGCAGGCGCTGCGGGCCGGCGTGGAAGCGGCCGCAGCAGGCCTCGTAAGCGAGCTTGCTGCCGCAGGGACAGGGAAGGGCCGAGGGAGACATAAGAAAGGAGTCGCAGGAAAGCACAGGCCTGCGATTGTCTCAAGTCGGCTCGCCGGGACCGAACACCGGCCGGGCACGAAAAAAAACCGCGCCCCAAGGGCGCGGTTCTTCGAACTTCATCGGCCTGAGCCGACACTCAAGCTTCCCGGCTGGCGCCGGGATTGTTGGCTCGGCCTCTCGGCCTCGCCGACACTCAAGCTTCGCGGCTGGCGCCGGAGAGTGTTGGCTCGGCCTCTCGGCCTCGCCGACACTCAGCCTTCGCGGCTGGCGCGCTTGCGCTCGTGTTCCTTCAAGTGGCGCTTGCGCAGGCGGATGTTGTGCGGGGTGATCTCGACCAGTTCGTCGTCGGCGATGAACTCGACCGCGCTCTCGAGCGTCAGCTGGACCGGCGGGATCAGGCGCACGGCTTCGTCGGTGCCCGAGGCACGAACGTTGGTGAGCTGCTTGCCCTTGATCGGGTTGACGACCAGGTCGTTGTCGCGCGAGTGGATGCCGATGATCATGCCTTC
>JAEZVV010000014.1 GCA_023443095.1 Pseudomonadota bacterium | reverse complement strand
GAGCTGGTGCTCGTCGACGGGCGCTTCCGCGTTGCGTGTTTTTGCACCAGCCTGATCCAGGCACGGCCCGGCACGGTGATCCTGTTCGACGATTACGCGAATCGCAAGGGCTATCACGTCGTCGAATCGGTCTGTCCGCGGCTGCGCATGCATGAACGCATGGCCGAGTTCTGCGTGCCCGATCAGCTCGACCGCGGTGCGGTGCTCGAGCTGCTCCTGGACCACATCCATCAGGTTGACTGATTCGGCTTGTTGATCTCGGGCTGACGCAGCGCGCCCCACACCTCGAGCAAGTCGAGTTCGCGCCGGAAGGCGTCGGAAGAGCGGGTGAGTTTCGAATAAATCCAGCGCGTACTGGCCGCTGCCAGGCGTGTGAGCAACCATGGCGGCCACTGGCGCCGTTCCCCGCTGCGCAGGCGCTGCGTTTCGCCGTAACCGAGCGCATGCCTGCGCCAGTAGGTCTTCTCCAGCTTGGCGGGTGGCAGACCGTTGAACTGCACCAGACCTGGCCAGTACCAGACTGCGCCACCGGCGGCTCGAAGGCGATGCTGGAGTTCGTCTTCCTCGCCTGCTAGCAGGCTGTTGGCGACCCGTCCCAACCGAGGGTCGAAGCCACCCAGAGCGCGCAGACGATCGAGCCGAAAGGCGATGTTGCCGCCTTTCAAGAGTTGGTCGGGGTGATCGAGGCGGAGCGGGTGCTCGCCGAGATCGATCTGGCCGACGGTCTCGATGAGCGGCGGCAGCCAGGGCGGCAGTTCGCCCTCGTGCCGATACAGGATCTTGCCGCCGATGCAATCCGCGTCCGCGAGGTGGGTAGCAGCACGTGAAAATTCGACCAGATAGTCGGGCGCCGCCTCCTGGTCGTCGTCCATGTAGGCGACCCAAAGGCCGCGCGCTTCGGCCATCGCGCGGTTGCGCGCATGAGAGACACCCTGATGTAGTTCGACGGTGTGCCGCAGGGGGATGCCGACCCAAGCGGCAGAGATCGCCCTTAGCTGAGTCGCGGTTCCGTCGTTGCTGTTGTTGTCCACCACCAGGATTTCGGCGCGCAGCGCTGCTGGGCGTTCCAGGCGGGCAAGGCTAGCCAGCGCGCGCTCCAACTGGTCGACGCGGTTGTAGGTGGTGACGACAAGGCTGAGATCGACCTCGTTGCCTTCAGCGGAGGACACTGAGCAGGTCGCTTCCGTCATGGCGAGAGCGAAGCCTGTGATTTCCGGCGCCGCATCACCAGACCCTTGAGGGTGTTGAGGATAAGGCGGGCCGAATCGCGAGAAACGAGGCAAAGAACCGCGACATAAACCAGGGCGCCAACGACGACCATCAGGCCCAGCCGGATCAGGGGCGAGTCGATGGTCTCGATCGGGGCAAAGCGCAAGGACAGGCCGGCGGCCATTGCCGCCGATGCAATGGCGGCTGGGCCTACCGCCCGCAGAAGATCCCACAAAGTCATCCGTATCAGCCGCAGCGAAATGCCCGAAGCCGCGAGCGACAGCGTCACCATCGCGAGCATGGCCCAGGCCACGCCTTGAGCACCCCAGCGCGAACCCAGCCACAGCGCGAGGACCACGAGCGGGAGCGAGGCGGCGGTGACGAGAAAGGCCAGATCCGCCCGGTCGCGCGCGAAGTAGATCGAGCCGCACATCGAGAAAACCGCTCGCAGCGCGCCATTGATCGCCAGCACCTGGAGCAGCGGGATCACCGCCAGCCACTTCGGCCCGAACAGGATGGCCACGATTTCCGGCGCCGTCGCGGCCATGCCGGCGCCCAGAGGAAACACGATGCACGAGAGCAGGCGCAGGCTGGTGCTCACGCCGCGCTGAAAACGGCCGAGGTCGTCCTGGACCAGCGAATACGCCGGAAACAGAACGCGCTGCAGCGGCAGCGAAAGACGGTTGCGCAACTCGTCAGACAGCGAATACGCCGCCTGGTAGTAGCCGAGTTCGGCGGCGCCGAAACTACGTCCGACCACGAGGTAATCGAGGTTGTTGTTGAGGTAGCCCAGCACCGCCCCGCCCAGGTAGCTGAGGCCGGTCCGCATCCGGCCCGCCACCAGTGGCCAGTGAAAGCGGACGCGCGGCCGGAAGGGGACGGCGATCCACAGCGCGGCGGTGCGAAAGACGCTGCCGGCGAGCGAGCCCAGCACCAGGCTCCACACGCCCCAGCCCAGCCAGGCGAAAGCGATGGTGGCGCCGACCCGCAGCAGCAGCTGCCCCATCTGGATCGCCACCTCAAGTTTGAACTTGAGCAGGCGGTTGAGCACCGCCGAATGAACCACTGTCAGTTCTTCGAGCAGGAAAAGGACGCTCAGCACGCGGACGATGCTGCCGACCTGTGGGTCGTCGAAGAAGAGCCCGGCGAACACGGAGAACAGCCAGACCGCGGCCATCAGCACGAGACCCAGGGCGGCGGCGAACCAGAACGCGGTGTCGTAGTAGAGGCGCGAACTGCGCCGCATCTGGATCAGGATGGCGCCGATGCCGAAGCTCGAGAACAGGGCCGCGAACTCGGTCACGAGCGAGGCCATGGTCAGCAGGCCGAAGTCGGCCGGACTCAAGAGACGGGCCAGCACGGCGGTGCTGCCGATCGTGATCACCGCCCGCAGCGCCACCCCGATCAGGCTGACGGCGGCCGAACGGCTGACTCGCTGGGCCAGCGCATGGTCGGGCGGAGCGAAGGAGCGTTGAACCAGACCGCTGCGGATCATGCCGTGCGGGCCGGTTCGGACGGCGATGGGAGTTTCGTTGCGGGCATGGGCGACGGGGCGGCGGGTCGAGGATAACCCGGGCTCCTGCCCGCGACGCGTGGACCGGCCGGCGATCGAGTCGCGGCGTTGCTTTGCGGCGACGCCGCAGAAAAAAAGGCACCGGGCCATGCCATCATCGGCCGCAACATCGCGCGTCCAGGTACGGCAGTTTGGAGGGAAATGAGTTCTCTGCGCAGTCCGCAGCAGGCAGTGGCAACACCGCAGTCCCAGAGCGTTCCGACCAGCATGCCGCGCCGCGTGGTGTTGGTGGCGACGGACTATCCGCCCCTGGCCGGCACCAATACCCAACGTATCCAGAGCCTGGTCCGGCATCTGCCAGGATCGGGGTGGGAGCCGTGGGTGGTGACGCGCGCGATCGAAGACCTGCCCCTGATCGACCCCGCCGAACTGGCCCTGCCCGAGGCCCGCGAACGGGTTGTGCGCGTGTTCGACCCCGATCCCTTTGCGTGGCTGGCCCGCCGCCGCGGCCGCGGCGCAGCCGAGTTGAAAGCGGCCGATGAGACCGACCGCGGCCGGGCCGAGGCCGCGCCGCACGGCGCGCTGAGTTCGCTCGCACGCCTGCCGCTCTCATGGGCCAGCTCGGGCTTGAAAACCGCGCTGCGCTACGCGGCCTACCATCCCGATGCCTTGCGCCCGTGGGCAGCGCGCGCGGCGCGCGAGGTGATCGACCGCCGCCACGCGATCGGGCCGGCCGTGATCGTGACCAGCCACCCGGCGTATTCGACCCACATGGCGGGCCTGGCCATCAAACGCAGGACCGGTCTGCCGTGGGTGGCGGACTTTCGCGATCTCTGGGTCGACCGGCCCTACCGGCAGCAGGCGAGCCGCTTTCACGCTTTCATCGACCGGCGCTGCGAGGCCGCGGTGGTGAATGAATGCGACTTCATCGTGCTGGCCTCCCCGGCCTGGCCGGACCGGCTGGCGCGACGTTATGGCGACGCGGTTCGCCGCAAGCTGTGTGTGATCACCAACGGTTATGAAACGACGGCAGCGCCGGCCGAGGTGACGGCGCTGTGGCCGGCGTCGGCGCGGCTGCGCCTGGCCTGGACCGGCGCGATGTTCGAGAGCGAGTCGCCGGCGGGCCTGATCGAGGCGCTGGGGCGGATCGCGGCGAGCACGCCGGAGCGGCTCGCCGGGCTGTGCGTGCAACTGGCCGGTTACGGCGGCGAGCACGAGCAGGTTATGCGGGTGCGCGCGAGCACGCTGGGCCTGGGGGCGGTGGTGCATTTCATCGGTCCGCAGCCGCATTCGCGCGCACGGGCCCTGCAGCGCTCGGCCGACGGTTTGTTGCTCGCGCTCGGGCCCGGCCACCGCGAGACGCTGCAGGGCAAGCTGTTCGAATACCTCGAGACGGGCCGGCCGATCCTGGCGATGCACCCCGCGGGCAGCGCCGGGGCGGCGATCCTGCTGCGGGCGGGTGCCGGCGAGGTGGTCGGATACGGCGACGTGGCGGCGATCGAGGCCGTTTTGCAGCGCTGGCTGAGCGAGGGGCCGCCGCGCGTCGAGCCCGACCTGGACTACATCTCTCAATTCGACCGGGCCGCCTTGGCTCGACGTTTTGCCGGCGTGCTCGATCAGGTGAGTTCCATGGGCGCGGTCCGCGCATCGGCAGCGATCGGGGCCAACGCATGAAAGTCTTGGTCAATTGCGACCGTTTCCCCTGGCCGCTCGACAACGGGCAGAACCTGAGGATCTGGCACTACGTGCGGGCTCTGCGCGATCGGCACGAGTTCGATCTGGTGTGTTGGGGCGAGGAGCCCGTGCCGGCCGAGGTGTCGGCACTGTTCGGCTCGGTGCTTTGTTTCCCGCGCCCGTGGTTTTCGGCCGAGGCCAGCTGGTGGACCCGGCTGCGCGAGCGCATCGATTACCGCTGCATCATTCCGGCCTCGGCCGCGACGCGGGAGGCGATCGCCCAAGCGACGGCGGGCGGGCGTTACGACCTAGTATGGATGTCGGGCTGGGACACCGTGACCAGCCTGCCGCAGCCGCTGGCCTGCGCGTGGCTGGCCGACATCGTCGACGACGGCCTGATCGACCTTGAGCGCGAAATGGCGCATGAGACCCGCCTGCTGCGCAAGCTGCGCCTGGCCAAACGTTGGGCGCAGATCTTCCAGGTCGAACGCCATTATTTCGGGGCGGCCGATGCCTGTGCCGTGGTGTCGGAGGTCGACGCGGCCTCGCTCGCGCGCGCCTGCCGCCACACGCCGATCGCGGCCCTGCCCAACGGGGTCGACGCCGAGTTCTTCCGCCCGAGCGGCGAACCCGAAGAGCCCGACACCCTGGTGTTCGAGGGGCGCATGGATTTCGCGCCCAACGTCGACGCGGTGACCTGGTTCGTGGGGGAGGTCCTGCCGCGAGTGCGGCAGGTGCGCCCGTCCGTGCGTTTCCTGGCGGTGGGCAACAAGCCGGCGCCCGAAGTGTTGGCGCTGGCCGGCCCGACAGTGGAAGTCACCGGCTGGGTCGACGACGTCCGCCCCTACCTGGCGCGCGCGGCCTTGTTCGTGGCGCCGCTGCGCATGGGTGCGGGCATCAAGAACAAGATTCTGCAGGCCTGGGCGATGGGCAAATGCGTGCTGACGACTCCCGAAGCCATCGGCGGCCTGCTGGCCGAGCCCGGTCGCAATCTCGAGCTGGCCGACGGCGCGCAGGCGATGGCCGACCGCATTCTTGAGCTGCTGGCCGATCCGCGGCGCCGCGCCGCCGTGGGCGCGGCGGGCCGGGCGACGATCGACGCGCACTACACCTGGGCCCGGCGCGCGGAAGCGCTCGAAGCCGTCATGTGGCAGGCGGTGGCGGCACACCGAGAGAAGCGCCATGCGTGATATTGCGCTGGCCGCGATCATTGTGGTGCTCCTGGTCTGGGCCCTGGCGCGGCCCTGGATCGGTGTCTTGACCTGGACCTGGATCGGCCTGATGAATCCGCATCGGCTGACCTACGGTTTCATGTTCGCCTTCCCGACCGCCGCGGTGGTGGCCGCGGTGACGCTGTTGGGATTGCTGGTGACCAAGGAGCGCAAGGCGCCGCCGCTGACCGGGCCGGTGGTCTGGCTCACCCTTCTCACCCTGCACATGAACTTCACCATGTTTTTTGCCTGGTCGCCCGAGGCCGCCTGGCTGCAGTGGGACAAGGTGATGAAGATTGTCCTTTTCACCTACGTGACCATGGTCCTGATCTACGGCCGCGAGAAGATCCGCTGGCTGCTGATTGTGGCGGCAGGATCGATCGGCTTTTACGGCGCCAAGGGCGGACTGTTCAGCCTGCTCAACGGCGGTCAGTACCGCATCTGGGGGCCGGACGGCACCTTCATCGACGGCAACAACGAGATCGGCCTGGCAATGATCATGGTCTGGCCGCTGATCGTGGTGCTGGCGCGCGACCCCTCGAAGTGGATCCGGCGACCGTTTCTCGCGATGGCCTGGTTGACGCCGCTGTCGGTGGTGTTCACGTATTCGCGCGGGGCCTTTCTCGGCCTGGCCGCGGTGGCGGCGCCGATGCTGCTGGCGGCGCGCCGCAAGTGGCTGGTGCTGCTGATGCTGATTCCGGTTGGCTTGTTCGCCGTCTGGTTCGCTCCGCCGCAGCTATTCGAGCGCGCCGAAACGATCCAGACCTACCAGCAGGACGAGTCGGCGATGCAGCGCCTGCAGGCGTGGAGCGTGGCGTGGAACGTGGCCAAGGACTACCCGCTGACCGGAGCCGGTTTCAACCTTGACCATGCCGGCAACGAACGCTGGCTCAGTTACGCGAGTTTCCTGGGCGAATGGAACAACCGGGCGCGGGCCGCTCACAGCATCTACTTCCAGATGCTGGGTGACCACGGCTTTGTCGGCCTTTTCCTCTTCGTGGCGCTGCTGTCGAGTTGCCTGCTCGCGCTGACCCGGATGCGGCGTCAGGCAAAGTCGATGCCGGGGGCGGAATGGCTGGCCGACTATGCCAACGGGCTGCGCCTGGGGCTGCTGGGTTTTGCCATTTCCGGCGCCTTCCTGAGCCTGGCGTATTTCGACCTCTTTTATGTCTTCGTCGCCGCGACGGCGATCTTGCAGAGGGAGCTCAGGGGGCTGGCAGGCCAACCCGCACCGGCCGTTCCGGCCATGGCGCTGGCGGACGCTTCGCGCCGCTCCCTGCGATGAGCCGGGCTTCTCTGCGGATCGGTGTGGATGCCCGGACCTTTCTTCATCCGTATCCGCGCGGTGAAGGCAAGGCCGGAGTCCGCCTTTACCGGGAACTGCTAGAGAGACAACCGGACTGGCAGATCCGGCTTTACGGCGACCGCTTGGAGGCACCGGTTCCGGGCGAACTGGCGGGGACCTGCGTGCGGATCTTCGATCCTCCGGGCCACCGTTGGAATACCTGGAACGAATGGGCTCTGCCGCTGGCGGCGTGGTGGGATCGGGTCGACGTTCTTCATTGCACCAGCAGCGAACAGCCGGCGTGGGGGAGGGTGCCGACTGTGGTTACGGTGCACGACGTGATTCCGCTTCTGTTCGACGACGGTGCAAGCGCGGGCCAGGTGGCGCGATTTCGTGCCGGCGTCGAGGCGGCCGCGCGCAGGGCGAGCGCCATCATTGCCGTTTCGGATAACACTCGGCGCGATCTGATCCGCTTGACCGGGGTCGACGAGCGCCGAGTACACGTTGTGCATTGGGGCACGGATCCGGTGCCGCCAGCCGGTTCAAGCGGTGGCGACGCAGCCCCGGTGGCGCCGGGGTTGGTGCGGCCCTACCTGCTGGCTTTTGGGGGACCGGCGCCGCGCAAGAACATCGAGGGAATGATTCGAGGTTTTGCCCGCCTGGTAACGCAGCTGCCGGCCCTGGACCTGGTGGTGGTCGGCTTGGGATGTGGGCCGGTGAAGGAACGCTGCGTCGACCTGGTGGTCCGGTTGGGTTTGGTCGGGCGGGTTCATCTGTTGCCCTACCTCGACGATGCCGTGGTCGAGCGTTTGTATTCCGGGGCGCTGGCCTTGTTGTATCTGTCGTTGTACGAAGGATTTGGCCTGCCGCTGCTGGAGGCGATGAGCCGCGGCGTGCCCGTGGTGGCCTCGAACCTGAGCTCCATGCCCGAGGTGTTGGGGGATGCGGGCTGCCTGGTCGATCCCTACGACGAACTGGCATGGCCGGTGACGGTGGCGGAGCTGCTGAGCAAGCCGGGATGTATGGACGAGATGCGCGAGCGCGGTCGGGCGCGGGCGGCGAGCTTCAACTGGGCGCGGTCGGCGCAGCAGACGATGGAGATACTCCGCACGGC
>JAEZVV010000113.1 GCA_023443095.1 Pseudomonadota bacterium | reverse complement strand
TGGGAGATCAACGAGGCTTTCGCCGTCGTCACGATGGCGGCGATGGAAGAGTTCAAGCTGCCGCACGACAAGGTCAACATCCACGGCGGCGCCTGCGCGTTGGGCCACCCCATCGGCGCCTCCGGCGCGCGCATCGTTGTCACTTTGCTGGGTGCGCTGAAGAAGACCGGCGGCAAGCGCGGCGTGGCAGCGCTGTGTATTGGGGGAGGAGAAGCGACGGCGATGGCGGTGGAGATGGTTTAGCCGCGCTGGCGTGGTGTCGCTGAGCTGCGAGCGGATGCACACGCGCAGCGCCCAGCCGCTCAGGCCGCGGCATGGCCCCAGAGGACCGGTCCCGTCCGGCCCTCTGGACTCCCGACGGCCCCTGTCGGTCGGCCCTGCGGGCTTCCCTTGCGCCGCCATGCGTCAGCGGCCTCGTCGCGAACTCGGACGATCTCGCTGGCTGCGCCAGCGAGCCACGTCCTTCGAACACACTCCTCGGAATTCCCGCCGCCGCAAAGCGGCGCTGCGGCGACCTCTCAAGGGGGAAAGTCAAAGGCACTGCGCTACGCGCAGGTAGGGCGGCGAGGCTGCGCTATACCCGCGATGAAGAAGATTCAAGCGACTCTGCCTCTTTCGCTTCCCTTCGCTGCTATGGGCTGTTGATGCCTGCGCCTCTGGTGATTGATATACAGGGCCAGCAAGGCCAAACCGAAGAGTGCCGTGTCGCTAGGTTCGGCAACGAGAGACGTGCGTTGTGTACCCCCAATAGCCTGCCACGGACATTCTTCATTTGCGACTTCGCAGTAGTTTGTTGGCACTGGCGTTGGGAACACGCTAGACGAATCGAGCACACGGAAGCTTCCCGATCCTCCCCCAAACCAAGGCTGCCCTGTCTCTCTGTTTGTGTTGTTTGGCCGAAGCGCGGTGCCCCCTGGGCCACCGATCAGGGAGTCCAACTGATCGCCGAGAATTGAGTAAGTAAAGAATTTCTCGGGGCCGTAGTACCAGTCCGCTGCGTCTGAATCCCAGATGATCGTTCCGATCTTGAGATAGAAATGTGAAAACGGGACATGCCTGAAGTTTGAGGGATAGAACGCGCCGTCCAGTGTCGTCCACGTGCTTGGGTCTGTCTCGAAAGTGGCGATGTAGCGATCGCCACTTTTGATGTTGCACCCAAGTGTTCCGACCGTTGGCAGGGGCATGTCGCAGTAAGGGACTGGGCGCAGATCAATATATCCAACTGCAAGTTCGAGTTGATACGTGACGGGTGCCGCAACTCCGTGTGGCGCCCAACTGCAGACTATGGCGCTGAAAGTGATGAGGCGAAAGACCATCTGCAAGTCGAACATCGTGATCCCCTTTCTCGGTCGGTTGAGACTCGCGTCTGGGCGAAGCAAAGACGGTGCCAAAGCCGGAGAGACGGTGACATACGTGACGGAAGCAACTTGTTCGAGTGCGGTATGTAAATTTATCCGACGAAAGGAGTGTTCGATTTCATCTGCGCGGCAGCGCAGTGCATTTGACTCTCTCCCTTGAGAGATTGCCCCAGCGACGCTTTGCCGCAGCGGGGTTTCGGGCGCCCACCGCTGACGCATCGCGGCGCAAGGGAAGCCCGTAGGGTCGACCGAAAGGGGTGGCCGTCCACCCGTTTTGGGCCCTGCGACGGCCTGAGCCGCTCGGCGCCGCGAACACGCACCGACCTCGCACTTGCGGGAAGCACCCTAGCCCTGCTCGGCTCGGCAGACGCCCGTGCACAGCGCCTCAATCCCGCAGGATTGGCGGCTCAACGTGACAAGTCTTGCCACAGCCATGAAATAAAAGGCCGCTCGTTCGAGCGGCCTTGATTGGGAACAGCGGACTTGGCTCCGACTACTCCTCGTCCCCCTCCTCGCCCGGACCTTGGCTCGGCGGCAAACCGTTGGCCGGCACCACCAGGACGTCGGCCATCTCGGGCGGGTAGGCGAACAGGTTCGGGTCGCGGGCGAGCTGCTCGACGATCGCCATGGACGCGTGGTAGCCGATCTTCTGGATATAGCCCCCCGACTTGGTGCCGATGCCGCCCCGCAGTTCGAGCAAGACCGAGCCCGAGCCCAACAGGCCGTAGGCGTTGCGCGAGATGCCCGGCTCGTTGCCGCCGGGGTAGCGGCTGAGGTTGGCGTAGGGATACTTCGCCAGCGTCTGCGCGATCAGCACCACCACCCGCTTCGCCATGGTCTGGCCGGCAGTGAAACGCGCGAGCGCGTTCGGGTCCACCGCCTGCAGGCGAGTGGCGGCGTCAAGCGCGGTGGGGTAAAGCGTCGAGGCCGTCACCATCTGCCCGTCATGAACGCGGGTTCCCTGGTGGTGCATGTCGAGCGCAACCACCGGCCGGAACTGGTCGTTGATCCAGCGGATGTTCTTCGCCTCGGGCACCGGGTTGCCTTCGGACACCAGGTAGGGGCCCGAGGTATCGATGTCCTTGGTTTCGCAACTGACGACGCCCGTGGTGAGGTTCGGATAGTTCGGGTTGTCCAAGGGACATTCGGGCCGGAACGCGTGGTAACGGTTGATGTCGTAGCCGCGGCCGCGCGCATAAAACGCGGGCAGCGGGTTGGCGGTGAAGCGCGGATCGTAGTTCTGACGCCAGGGCGGAACGTTGCCGGCGGCATCGGTGATGGGAGTCCCGTCGGCCTTCTCGCCGTCGAAACCGTCGACGTTGACGCGCGGCACCACCACGACCGTGAGCGCTGCGCGGATCGCTTGCGATTCGCGCGAGTTGTTGACGAGCGTACGCACGAGGTTGAGCGCCGAGTCGCTGGTCTCCATCTCGTCGCCGTGCTGCTGCGCAATGATGAGCGCCGCCGTCGGCCCGCGGCCTATCACCATGTACGGCACCTTGCGGCCGGTGTTGCTGGTCCACGGCGCGTAGCGCAGCTCGGCCGCGCCCTTGCTGGCATGCGCCGAGCTTTCCAGCGCCTTGATCATCTGATCGTAGGTGCGCAACGATGCCACGCTGCCGTTGTCGCCATAGGGTCCGTTGGGAATGGTCGTCGGCCCGCCCTGGCTCCACGCCGGGCCGACGACCAGCACGGCGGCACAGGCCGCCGCGCAAAGACCAACTTGCCGTGCATTGAAAGCCATGGGTCCCTCCTTTGGTTAGGGGAAGCCCGCACCGTCGGCCATCTGCCAGCCCTGTCAAACCCCTTTGTTGCGGGATTGACCCATCAGCAAAAACGCGAACACAGACGTCATCTCCTCTGTCCTGGCGACCCCTCCTCGCCCGATCGGACACTGCCCGAAATACGCGCGCAGAACGAAGATCCCACACCAACGGCATCCTCCGCCGCCCCCAACGCCCGCTGACGCAATGCAGCACCGAGGCGGCCCGAGTTGTTGAACATCGCGAGCCGGCGCCTCCCTGCTTTCAGTCGAAAAAAACGGGGCGCCACAGCGCCCCGTTCACTTCCTCGCGGGACAAGCCCCGCTTGATCCCATCGTCACGGTCGGTCGATTTTCAGAAGCACATGTGCAGCTTGTGTTCGCCGTATCGCATGACAGATCTCAGCAACCCGCCTGTCCCGGGCCGGCGGGCCTTGTCTTCAGTCCGGCGCGAAGCAGTAGAAGAGCCCCGCGCCGCCCGTCTTTTGCAGCGCCTCCTGGCTGCAGCCGACCGTGCCGTGCGAGGAGTTCCACGAACGCATGTGCCAGGTGTCCTTGAGTCCGGTGCGGTCGTGGTGGCCGACGATGGCCGAGCCTTCGCCGCTCGAAGTCCAGTTGCGGCAGGTGGTGTCGCCGCCCGCGGTGGAGAAGTTGCCCGCCGGGTCCGAACCCGTGAGCATGTCGTGGCGGTTGACCGGGTCGCCGCGGCCGGTGACGGCCTCGCCGCGCTCGGTGAGCGCGGTCTGCTTGGTCAAGTTGCTGGCACCCGAATGCAGCTCTTCGACGCTGCGCGCCACCACGTCGCCCTTGGCATTGCGCCACGGCCCGTGGCCGATGCGGTCGCGCGCACTCACGCCCGCATCGCCACCCGGTGCGGTGGTGCTGAGGTAGGCGCGCCATTGCTTGCGTTTTGAACCCGCTGCCGCCGCCAGCGCCGCGCAGTGCGCGTCAGCGCCCTCGAGCCCGCCGAGGTCGGCCCCCTTGCCCTTGCCGACGCTGGTGACAAAGAAACTCATGTCGGCGCCGGTCGTCTGCGCCGCGGCGCCCGCCGCCATGCCACCCAGGCACAGCGCGAGCAGACCGATGGAAAAACGTGAGCGGTTCATGCGGCCTCCGGAATCGAAATTTCGCAGCGAGTCCGCGCGCGACGAGAACCTGCACGCGGCGGCCACGACGATAACGAAGCCGACACTCCGCCTCAAGACAAAACGGGACGCCGCAGCGTCCCGTTTTTCGCCTTCAGCCAGGTCTACTTGTCGAAGTAGGCCTGGAGCTTGGCCGTGTCACTGGTGTGCTGCATCGCCAGCATCAGCAGGACGCGCGCTTTCTGCGGGCTGAGGTTGTCGGCGAAGATCGCCCCCATTTCCTGCAGCAGCTTGCCGCCGCCGATCGAGCCGTAGTGCGCCTGCACCCGGCCGTTGGGAACTCGGGTCGAGATCACCACTTTCACGCCCTTGGCAATGGCGGCCTTGATCGCGTTGTGCTGGGCTTCGTTGACGTTGCCCAGGCCGAAGGACGCGACCACGATGCCCTTGGCGCCACCGGCCACGGCAGCGTCGATCGAGCGCGCGCTCACGCCGCCGTAGCTGTAGACGATCTCCACATCTGCCAGGGCATCCGACTTGAGCGGAATGTGCTGGCGGCGCATCGGCTCGCGGTAGAAGGCGATGCGGTCCATGTCGACCACGCCCAGGTAACCGTACTGCCCGGAGTTGAAGGATTCGACCGCCGAGGTATGGCCCTTGACCACGTCGCGCGCAGCGTTGATCTGACCGTTGAGCATCAGCATCACGCCCTTGCCACGGCCCTCGGGGCTCACGCACAGGCGCGCCGCGTTGACCAGGTTGCGCGGACCGTCGAAATCGGACTCCGACGCGTTGCGCTGCGAACCCACCAGGATCACCGGCTTGTCCGAGCGGACGGTCAGGTCGAGGAAGAATGCGGTTTCTTCCAGCGTGTCGGTGCCGTGCGACACCATCACGCCCGCCACGTCCGGACGATCAAGCGCCTTCTGCACATTGCCGGCGAGCTTGGTCCAGGCCGCCGGATCCATCGCGGTCGAGGCGATGCGAGACTGGTTGAACACCTCGATCTTGGCGTACTTGCCGATCTCGGGCACGGTCTCCAGGAGGTCTTCGCCGCTCAGCGCCGGTACGGGCGCCTTTTTGATCGGGTCGATCTTCTGCGCGATCGTGCCGCCGGTGGCGATCATCTGGCAGACCGGCAACTTCGCCGAAGCCAGGCCGGGAAGCGAAAACAGGACAGCGGCCGATACCGCCGTCGCAGCCAACTTGAACATCTTGCGATTCCTTGCGTCGTTGAGTCGTTACGAGCGCACGGGCCCGGCGTTTCGCCGCACGACCCGCGCCTGGCCGGGCTCGGGATGGCCGCGGCCAGGCCTTGAAGGGTCGGCCAATAACTCTGGCGCCGCCAGAGAGCTAACCCCCGCCGCGTCCCCCCCGCTTGCCAGTCATCAAGCCGGAACGTCCCGGGCCGAAGCAAACCGACCTTGCTTGACCCAGGGGCAGTCCGCCGCCTCCGCCCTTGTGGGCAGAATCGCGCGCGAGCCGCCTAAACCCGGCCGGGTTTAGGCGCCGGACTTTCCCGCCTTGATGGCGACCGACTCGCCCCTACACTGGCGAACCCCTCGTTTCTTGCTTCCTAGCCTTGCTGTTTCTGCCCTCCCCGCGCGCCCTGCTGCTCGGCGCCCTGCTCGCCCTTTCCCTGCCGTCTGCAACGACCCTGGCCCGCCCGGCCGATGGCGAACCGCTTCGCCCGCGTATCGGCGCCCAGTTCCAGACCGCCACCGCCGCGCCGCGATTGGCGCGCGACGGTTTTCGGAACTGCCCGCAGTTTTTCCCGCGCGGCGCGGTACCGGCCACGAGCGGCAGCCGCCAGCGCCCCCTGTGTTACGACGCCTTCGCGATCCTGCATTCGGGCGAGACCCGCAGTCCGGTCTACGTTGCCACCCGCCTGAGCCGCGCCAGCCTGAAGGAAGCGCGGGCGATCAAGCGCCGCGACCGCTTTTTTGCCGACGCCCGCCTGCCGCGCGCCGAACGCGCCGAGCTGAGCGACTACGCCGGTTCCGGCTACGACCGCGGCCACCTGGCCGAGGCCGCGGCGATGCCGAGCCGGCGCGGCATGGCGCAGTCGTTCAGCCTGGCCAACGTCGTGCCGCAGGCTCCCGTCAACAACCGCAAGCCCTGGGCCAAGATCGAAGCCGACACTCGCCGCTACGCCGAACGGACACGCGACGGCGTCTACGTGATCAGCGGCCCGGCCTATGCCGGCCCGGACATCGAGACGGTCGGCGCCAACCGGGTCTGGGTCCCGACCCATTTGTTCAAGCTGGTCTACGACCCCGCCAAGAACCGCGCCTGGGCGCACTGGATCGCCAACCGCGACGACGCGCGACCGGGCCGGCCGTTGCGTTATTCCGAGTTTCGCCGCCTGACCGGGGTCGACTGGTTTCCCGGCCTCACCGTCGGCGACTAAAAAAAGCAGACTCGACCCG